>NZ_VYQA01000002.1:0-524684 GCF_008710165.1 Sphingobium limneticum
GTGCTCGCTCCCTGCGCCAGCACAATCTCAACTTCACGCAGCTTGCCGATGATCTCTTCCGGCTTGTGCTTCTTGCTCGGCATTCAATGTCCCTTTCATGGTCCAGACTATCATAGTCTCTGGGCCACTCAGCGGGGGGCAGATCAACGGGATAGACGCCATTGCCCGCCGGACCGCCATTGGCGCTGCCGGGCTGGATCGTGCCGGAGATGACGCCCGTTGCAGGATCGATCGTCAGCCCCGGCGGCAGGCCGCTACCGGCATAGCTGAGCGGATCGCCGTCGGCATCGGAGAAAGCGGGGCCGACCGGCACGCTGACGCTGACGCCATCGCCATTGATCTGCGGCGGCAGGCCATTGCTGACCGGAGGGGCGTTGACCGGCATCACGGTCACCAGCACGGTCGCGCTGGCCTGGGCGCCATCGGCGTCGGTGATGGTGTAGCGGATCGTATCGGTGCCGCGGAAGCCCGCATTGGGAACATAGCGGATCGTGCCATCGGGGTTGATCATGACCGTGCCCTGCCCCGCCTGCGCCGACACCAAGCTCAACGCATCGCCATCGGGATCGCTGTCATTGCCCAGCACCGCGATGTCGATCGCCACACCCTGCTGCGTGGTCGCGCTGTCGTTGACCGCGACCGGGCCGGGATTGACGATGGTCCAGTCGATGCTGGTCGATACCGTACCGCCGCGGCCGTCGCTGGCGGTGACGATGCTGGTGTAGACGCCGCCATTGGACTGGCTCGCCGCGCGGTCGATCATGCCGGCGATGCGACCGGTGACGGGATCGATGCTCAGACCCGGCGGCAAACCGGTCGCCGCATAGGTCAGCTCATCACCATCGGGATCGCTGAAGCCGCCACCCAGCGGCAGGTCCACCGCCTGGCCATCGACGAGCGCGATCGGTGGAACCGGCGTCGCAACGGGCGCATCATTGACCGGCGTAATCGTGACCGCGACCGTGGCACTGGCGGTGCCGCCCTGCCCGTCGCTGATCGTGTAGCTGATCGTGTCCGTGCCGTTATAGTTGGCATTGGGCCGATAGGTCAGCGTGCCATTGGCGTTGATCATCACCGTGCCGTTCTGCGCACTCGCAGCCGTCACGGTGAGCGGATCGCCATCGGGATCGCTGTCGTTCGCCAGCACCGGGATCGTCACCGGCGTATCTTCTGCCGTCGTTGCGCTGTCGTTCACTGCCGTGGGACCGGGATTGGTGACGCTGATCGTGAAGACCTGCGTAGCAATGGCGCCGCTGGGGTCGCGGGCCGTCACCGTCACGCTGTAGCTGCCGCCATTGGACTGGCTTGCGCTGCGGTTGACTGTTCCCGTGATCAGGCCTGTGACTGCGTCGATCGCCAAGCCCGCCGGCAGGCCACTGGCGCTGTAGCTGAGCGTGTCGCCGTCCACATCGGTGAAGCCAGAAGCGGTCGGATAAGACACTGCCGACCCGTCCTGCGTCGCACGACCAGGCAAGCTGCCCACCGGCGTTGGTGCGTCATTGACCGGCGTGATCCTCACCGCGACCGTGGCATTGGCGGTGCCGCCCTGCCCGTCGCTGATCGTATAGCTGATCGTATCCGTGCCATTATAGTTGGCATTGGGCCGATAGGTCAGCGTGCCATTGGCGTTGATCATCACCGTGCCGTTCTGCGCGGTCGCAGCGGTCACCGTCAGCGGATCACCATCAGGATCGCTGTCGTTCGCCAGCACCGGGATCGTCACCGGCGTATCTTCCGCCGTCGTCGCGCTATCGTTGACCGCGACCGGACCGGGATTGGTGACGCTGATCGTGAAGACCTGCATAGCAATGGCGCCGCTGGGGTCGCGGGCCGTCACCGTCACGCTATAGCTGCCGCCATTGGACTGGCTTGCGCTGCGGTTGACCGTTCCCGTGATCAGGCCTGTCGCTGCGTCGATCGCCAAGCCCGCCGGCAAGCCACTGGCGTTGTAACTGAGCGTGTCGCCGTCCACATCCGTGAAACCAGAAGCGGTCGGATAAGACACAGCCGACCCGTCCTGCGTCGCACGACCAGGCAAGCTGCCCACCGGCGTTGGTGCATCATTGACCGGCGTGATCGTCACCGCGACCGTGGCATTGGCGGTACCGCCCTGCCCGTCGCTGATCGTGTAGCTGATCGTATCCGTGCCATTATAGTTGGCATTGGGCCGATAGGTCAGCGTGCCATTGGCGTTGATCGTCACGGTGCCGTTCTGCGCGGTGGCAGCGGTCACGGTGAGCGGATCGCCATCGGGATCGCTGTCGTTCGCCAGCACCGGGATCGTCACCGGCGTATCTTCTGCCGTCGTTGCGCTGTCGTTCACTGCCGTGGGGCCGGGGTTAGTGACGCTGATCGTGAAGACCTGCGTCGCCGTCGCGCCGCTGGGGTCGCGGGCCGTCACCGTCACGCTGTAGCTGCCGCCATTGGACTGGCTCGCGCTGCGGTTGACCGTTCCCGTGATCAGGCCTGTCGCTGCGTCGATCGCCAAGCCCGCTGGCAGGCCACTGGCGCTGTAGCTGAGCGCATCGCCGTCCACATCGGTGAAGCCAGAAGCGGTCGGATAAGACACTGCCGACCCGTCCTGCGTCGCACGACCAGGCAAGCTGCCCACCGGCGTTGGCGCATCGTTGACCGGTGTGATCGTCACCGCGACCGTGGCATTGGCGGTGCCGCCCTGCCCGTCGCTGATCGTGTAGCTGATCGTGTCCGTGCCGTTATAGTTGGCATTGGGCCGATAAGTGAGCGTGCCATTGGCGTTGATCGTCACCGTGCCGTGCAGCGCACTGGCAGCCGTCACGGTGAGCGGATCGCCATCGGGATCGCTGTCGTTCGCCAGCACCGGGATCGTCACCGGCGTGTCCTCCGCCGTCGTTGCGCTGTCGTTGACGGCGACCGGGCCAGGATTGGTGACGCTGATCGTGAAGACCTGCGTAGCAATGGCGCCGCTGGGGTCGCGGGCCGTCACCGTCACGCTGTAGCTGCCGCCATTGGACTGGCTCGCGCTACGGTTGACCGTTCCCGTGATCAGGCCTGTCGCTGCGTCGATCGCCAAGCCCGCCGGCAGGCCACTGGCGCTGTAGCTCAGCGTGTCGCCGTCCACATCGGTGAAGCCAGAAGCGGTCGGATAAGACACTGCCGACCCGTCCTGCGTCGCACGACCAGGCAAGCTGCCCACCGGCGTTGGCGCATCGTTGACCGGTGTGATCGTCACCGCGACGGTGGCATTGGCGGTGCCGCCCTGCCCGTCGCTGATCGTGTAGCTGATCGTGTCCGTGCCATTATAGTTGGCATTGGGCCGATAAGTGAGCGTGCCATTGGCGTTGATCGTCACGGTGCCGTTCTGCGCGGTGGCAGCGGTCACGGTGAGCGGATCGCCATCGGGATCGCTGTCGTTCGCCAGCACCGGGATCGTCACCGGCGTATCTTCCGCAGTCGTTGCGCTGTCGTTCACTGCCGTGGGACCGGGATTGGTGACGCTGATCGTGAAAACCTGCGTAGCAATCGCGCCGCTGGGGTCGCGGGCCGTCACCGTCACGCTGTAGCTGCCGCCATTGGACTGGCTTGCGCTACGGTTGACCGTTCCCGTGATCAGGCCTGTCGCTGCGTCGATCGCCAAGCCCGCCGGCAGGCCACTGGCGCTGTAGCTCAGCGCGTCGCCGTCCACATCGGTGAAGCCAGAAGCGGTCGGATAAGACACTGCCGACCCGTCCTGCGTCGCACGACCAGGCAAGCTGCCCACCGGCATTGGCGCATCATTGACCGGCGTGATCGTCACCGCGACCGTGGCATTGGCGGTACCGCCCTGCCCGTCGCTGATCGTGTAGCTGATCGTGTCCGTGCCGTTATAGTTGGCATTGGGCCGATAGGTCAGCGTGCCATTGGCGTTGATCATCACCGTGCCGTTCTGCGCGGTCGCAGCCGTCACCGTCAGCGGATCACCATCGGGATCGCTGTCGTTCGCCAGCACCGGGATCGTCACCGGCGTATCCTCCGCCGTCGTCGCGCTATCGTTGACCGCGACCGGCGCGTCATTGACAGGGATGACCGTGATCCGGCTGACGGCAACTGCGCTCGTCAATGTGTCGTTCGAAAAGGACACGTTGATCACACGCTCGGTGGAACTGGGCGTATCGGAACTGTTGCTGAAGCGGATGGCCTGGAAAGCAGCCGCATAATCGCTTTCGCTGCCGGTGCCGGATAAAGTTACCGTCAGGCGACCGTTCGTAACGGGGCCTATCGTCGCGCTGATGTTGGAAGGCAATGTGCCGATGGTGAAGCTGTCGCCTGCCTGATAGTTGGTCAGGACGACCGTGCCGCCGATGATGGAACTGATGTCCATCGGGTTTTTGACGACGATGTCGGTATCGACGATCGACGTCGATAGCCCGCCTTCTGTAAACGTGAAATGCGCATCATTGCCGGACGCCGTACTGTCGTTCCCATCCAGATCCAGCCGCGGAATCGAAACATAGACCGGATTTGTATAAATGAAGTCGGCGTCGCCATCATGGTAGAATTGCGCCTGCGTCGTCACGCTGTTGGTCGTGAGACGATAACTCAGCGTGAAGGACGATACCGCACTCCAATCGAACGTCGCGGCCGATTGCGATGTGATAGGCTGATTGGCGACGGTATTCTCATTTTGCGTGCCCGACGCAGTAATCTGGTCCAGCGACGAGGTGAAATTGATATTGCTGACGCCCTCGCGCGTGAAATAGGCCAAGCCCTGCGTAGAGGCGGTCACGCTTTCCCGCGTATTCGGCGCGCCGCCGATGCCGTCAATATCCGCGATGGTGAAGCGCACGTCCGCCGGTAACGGGGTCGTCGTGCCGGACACGACCAGTTCCCAGCGAATCTCGACAGTCGCGTCATTGGCGGTAGTCAGGTCGCGCAACAGGAATGTCGGATCATCGCCATTCACACCGGTGCCGGTCGGCCTGTTGAAACGGATGGCATCGCCCGTGCTGATCGACACGACGGTCGCTCGCAAATCGACCTGCTGGCCATTGAAGGTTGCGACATTGGTCCATGTCGCGACCGCGCCCTGGCCTACGTCGGGCGAACGTCCGTCCGAACCATAGCCTGTCGCACCGTTCACGACCACCGTGCCGCTGCCGTTGACGACACGCAGGCTGTCGGCCGTCACTGCGATGGGGATCGGGTTGTTCGGATCGAGCGTATGTGCCCAGTCCCCGCCATCCAATGTGCGCGCCTCGATCGTTCCAACCTGCGATTCCAGCACCCAGTCGCCGCCACGCGCACGATCGCCCGTGATGTCGCTGGACCCTGCGACATCGGCATCAGTCACGCGTGCCAGCGCTTCCATCGTCGCCTGACCGACGGCGCCCTGAGCGAAATCGCAGCCATAGATCAATATGTCGCCATCGACGCTCAGCGATCTGCCAATATCGGCCAGAGAATTGTGCAAGCCGCCATTAATCGCCGTCTCGTCTACCTTGCTCGTGCCGAGCCAGAATACGCCGTCGGCACCATGGCTGACGATATGGATGGCATCGATCCCGGACCGATTGGCGAGCGCCGAGCGCATCTGTTCTACGCCGTCGCCTGTGCCGTCGATCAGGATGACCTCGCCGCGATCAGCCCACTGGCTGGCCAATTGCCGATAATCGGCAAGCGACGTGTCGATGAAAATCACATCTCGTGTCGTAGCCGAAATATCTGCGGGCTGATTCGGCTCTATCGGGGCTTGAGACGGATTATCGGCCTCTAGAGAGACAGGCTCGGGTCCGGGCCGTTCGGTAATACGTGAAAAGTCCGCACGATCCGGGCCGTCCATGGCGCCATGATCGACATTATCTGCTTTTGTTACAGCATCTTGCAGCGTAATTGCGGCCGCCGCATCGAACATCATCCGCGGCTCAAGCGACAGGAGGTGCGGACGCCTTTTGGATGTCAGAGAACCCTTTATTTTCATCACCGTCTCATCCGCCTGTCACCTCTTCAGTTAAAAAGGTGTGCTAAGATGGTGAAAACAAAGTTAAACGAGCGACGAACCGAAGCCTGGAAACGGCTCTAGATTAGGCACCCAGGATCGGGCGCATAGCCGTCACGTTATGGACGTTTCTGCTCCACAGTGGACTGGCAGCTTACATCTCGTCGAAACAGCCCATTATCCCGAAACGGACCGACATCATCGCATGGCACCGGCAATGTCGGCTTTCTTGAGAACGCTAGCAGAACCCGCAGTCGCGAAAGTTCCATAGTTGGTCATGCCATAGCATCTTCACTCATGACAAAATTGCAGTCTTGTCATGAGTAATGACGAAAAAACCTCCCCATTTCGACTATCTCGCCATCGGAGACAGGAATGAGCCACTTCAATGCTCGCGAAAGGAGGCCCAGAAACTGCCGACCAGCGGTTCGATCGCATAGTCCAGCGCGGTGCGCTGACGCAGAGGGATCAGTATCTGCACCGGCATCCCTGCCCGTAGCTCGAAATCCTTGCCCCGCACATCGCGGATCAGCGCCAGCTGGCTGCGCGGCACCACAATATCGCCGGTGAAATAGCTTTGCCCGGTCTTTTCATCGGCGAAGCTGTCGGCGGACAGGCGTCGCAACTCCCCCTCCAGACTGGGTAGTTGCCGTTCATGCAGCCCTGAAAATTTTACCAGCGTCTTCTTGCCGACCGTCAGGTCGTCGGCATCGTCGGGCGCGATCCGCGCCTGTATCAGCAGCGGCTCGTTTTCCGGCACGATGTCCATCAACTTCTGCCCCGAAGCGATCACGCCGCCGGGCGTGAAGATGGTCATGCCGACCACCGCCCCGGTCGCTGGCGCGCGGATCGAGGTCCGTTCCAGCTGATCACGCGCCGCCTGCCATTTGGGCAATATCTCGCCCAGCGCGGTTTCAACGTCGCGCAGGTCCGACGCGGTACGCTCACGGAAGCTTCGCTGCGCCTCCAGCGCCTGCATCTCGCTTTCACGCGCAGCCCCTCGCGTCTGCGCGACGCTGGCAGCATATTGGCCGCGCTGCCCTTCCAGTTCGGCCCGCGCGCGCTCCAATTCGCGCATCCGGGTCTTGGACACGAACCCCTTGTCCGCCACCGGCTTTAGCGCAGTGATCTGTTCATCCAGGATACGCAATTGCTCGCGGGTCGCGACCGTCTGCTCGCCATAGCCCCGGCCCTGCTCGCCCGACTGCGCCGCCCGCTGCGCCAAAACGTCGCGCTGCGCCCCCAGCACAGAGGTGCGCGCCGACAATTCGGTCTGCTGCAATCGCATCGCCAGCGCGGCTTCCGCCTTGTCCTCCGTCGACAGGGACACAAATTCGCGCGGCGGCACGATGCGGCCGACGCCCAACTGCTCGGCTTCCAGCCGGGCGCGCTGCGCCAGCAGGCGGATGGCCTGCGACGCCAGCGCTCGCTCCTGCGCTTGAACCTCCGCAGCGGCCAGCGTCATCAGCAACTGGCCGCGCTGAACCCGCTGCCCTTCGCGCACGTAAATCTTGCCCACCACGCCGCCGTCGCGATGCTGCACCGACTGGCGCTGCCCCGATACCACCAGCGTCCCCGGCGCATAGGCAGCCGCATCCAGCCGGGCGAACGCCGCCCAGCCCAGAAAGCCGAGAAAGAAAATCGCAGCCACGATCAGCCCGACCCGAATGTCGCGCAACGGATCGGCCAGGATCGAAACCGACGTCGACGTCGGTTCAGGCACGGGGACGATGGCGGGCCGGTTCATGCCGCACCGGCCACGGGCGGCGTGGGCATGTGCCGGATATTGGGTGGGGCGACCTTCGCCAAAATCTCGTCTCGCGGTCCGAACAGTTCGGCCCGCCCGTCGCGCAGCACCAATAACTTGTCCACCACTGGCAATATGCCCAGCTTGTGTGAAACGATCAGGATCGTCTTGCCTTTCGCCTTGAGCGCGGTCAGCGCCTGGATCAGAGCGGCGTCGCCCTCCCCATCCAGATGCGCATTGGGTTCGTCCAGGATCAGGATCGCCGGATCGCCATAGACGGCCCGCGCCAGGGCGATGCGCTGCGCCTGCCCTGCCGACACGCCGCGTCCGCCCAGACTGAGCCGATGATCATAGCCGTTGGACAAACGCGCGATCAGGGGCCCCGCTCCGACCTGCTCCGCCGCCGCCACGACGGTAGAGTCGATGGCGGCGCGATCCTCGCCCAGTTCGCCCGCAAACCGGGCGATATTCTCGGCCACCGTGCCTGCGAACAGGGCCGAATCCTGCGGCAGATAGCCGATATGCCGGGCCAGTTGCTCAGGGTCCCAGTCCCGGACATCGGCATCGTCGATCCGCACCGTCCCGCGATCGGGCAGGACCGCCCCGGCGATGGCGCGGATCAGCGTGGACTTCCCCGCGCCGCTCGGCCCGATCACCGCAATCACTTCGCCCGGCTGGACGCGCAGGGACACGGCCTGCACGATCGCCCCGTCGCGCGTTTCATTGAGGACGGTGATGCCCTCCAGCTGCATCGCCCCACGCGGCGCGGGGAGGCGGGTCTGGCTGAACGCATCCGACATGGTCGCCAGCAGGGCGTCGATGCTGGCATAGCTCTGCCGCGCCTGGATGATCGCCTTCCAGCTTCCGATCAGCTGCTCGACCGGCTGGAGCGCGCGGGCGATGAGGAAGGACGATGCGAAGATCGCACCGGCCGAAATCAGATTGTCCACCGCCAGCAGCGCGCCCAGCCCCAGCGCCAGCGATTGCAGCGCCATGCGCACGAATTTGGTGACGGTCAGGATGTTTCCCGACGCGAGGCTGGCTTCGGTCTGGGCCGACAGCATCGCTTCGCGCTGGCGCAACTGCCGCGCGACCATCGCCCGGCGCATGCCGAGCGCGCGCAGGCTGTCCGCCGATCCTAGCAAGGCATCCTGATGGGAATAGCTTTCCCCCGCGATCCGCTGCGCCAGATCGAGCCGACCGCGCGTCAGCCGCTCATTGGCCCAGGCGAGGATCGGCATCAGCAGGCACCCCGCAACTGCCAACGCACCGATCCAGGGATGCACCATGAAACAGACGAGCAGATAGATGGGCACCCATGGCGCGTCGAACAGCGCCAATATGCCCGGCCCGGTCAGCGTGCCGCGCATCTGGTCGAACTCGCGCAACGCCTGCCGGGCGACGGCCATGTCGGGCCGCCCCAGCGTGGCATCCAGGATCAGCGGGGCCAACACCGCGTCCATCTGCACCCCGGCGCGCGTGAGCAATCGCTGCCGCACGCGGTCGAGGCAGGCCAGCGTTACCAGCGCGAAGAGCAGCACAAGGGTCAGGAACAGTAGCGTCTGCAACCCCTGCGTCGGCACGACCCGGTCATAGACCTGCAACATGTAGATGGTGGGCGCGATATAGAGCAGGTTCACCAATGCGCTGAAACCGGCCGTGGCGATGAAATGCCGCCTGCAACATGCCAATGCCGCGCGCAGCGGCCCCTGAACCCTATCTGTCATTCCCATACCACTATCATTCAAGGCTTCGCCGCGCGACGGATGACCGTTGCGCGGCGAAGCATCACTCATATCCGCGTTGAGCGGACCTTATTTCAAAGACCGTGGCCCGAGTCGAACAACCCACCGAAGCGATCGAAGATGAAATCACCGATCCCATCCAGGATGCCACCAGCGCCGGGCTGATGGTCGGACCACTGGTCGGGCGCGCCGAACTTGATCGCCTTGGCGTCGCTCACTCCCAGTAGCGTGACCGTGGTACCCAGGTTGAAGGTCAGAACAAGATCCTTCACCCCGTCGCGATCGACATCCTGCACCTTTGACCGCAGCAGCGAAATGCCGTCGTCCAGAACGATGCTGTCCTGCGTGACGTCGAAGTCGGTGATCTTGTCATTGCCGTCCAGACGGCCGAAGTGGAACACATCCATCCCCTTGCCGCCGGTCAGCACGTCATCGCCCAGACCACCGAACAGGATGTCGTTGCCGTCGCCTCCGTTCAACATGTCATTGCCAAGGCTGCCGAACAGAACGTCATTGCCCGCGCCGCCATACAATTTGTCGTTGCCGATGCCGCCGTCCAGAATGTCGTGCCCGTCTAGGCCATTGAGCGTATCGTTGCCCAGACCGCCCGACAGCTTGTCCTCGCCCGCCGTGCCGTTCAGCGTGTCGGAGAAGATCGTGCCGGTGCGGACGATGCCGTCGGCAATGCCCGTCACCGAAACCTCGACCGTTGCCGTGCTGGTCAGCCCCTGCCCGTCCGTCACGGTATAGGTGAAGCTGTCCGTCTGCTTGGCGCCGGTAGCCAGCGCATCGAACGAGTCATGATCGGCGACATAGCGCAGTTGCTGCGTGGCGGCGTCGAAGATCACGCTGCCCAGCGTCTTGCTGGTGTCAACGGCACTGATTTTCAGCGTCTGGCCGATATCGGGATCGCTGTCATTGGCTAGCAATGTGGACCAGAGATTCTGGCTGGTCGCATCCTCGTTCACCGCGATCCTGTCGTTCGCGGCGGTCGGCGCTTCGTTGACGTCGGTAACGGCTATGGTGAAGCCGTGCTGTGTAGACAGACCACCCGTGTCCGTCACCTTCGCGACGATGGCGTAGGACGACAACGCTTCATAGTTGAGTGCGACGGTCGTCGTGATGACGCCGGTCTGCGCATCGACCACGAACAGGCCGTTGGCATCGTCGACCAGCTTGTAGGTCAGCACGTCATTGGCCGTGTCCGTCGCCGCCAACGTGCCGACCAGGCTGCCCGCCGGCAGATTTTCGGCAACCGCCGCATTGGTCAGGACCAGATCCTTGGGCGCGGCGCCCAGCATAAGCAGGGCCAGTTGCGGATCATGGTCGATCGGCCGATCGCCGCTGAATTGCGCATTGATATGCACCGCATCATATCGGGCGTTCTGCGCCAGACCGCCCGTAACCAATATATGGTCGATCTGCTGGGCATTGCCCTCGAACATGTAGCTGTAGCGCTCTTCAGGCGGCAGCAGTGTGTTGAGGTTGGTCAGCATGCCGCCCTTGGCGGCATCGGTCAGCTGGGTCTGGGCCTCCTCGAAATAAAAGCCGTTGAAATCGCCAAGCACCGCGAAGTTCAGCGAGGGATCATCGGCCAGATGCTCCTGGATATAGGCCTTGACGCCCGCCGCCTGCGCGGTGCGCGCGGCATCGCCAGCCGCCTGCGCAGGCTGCGTATTGCCCCAGTTCGGGTCGCTGCCCCCGCGCGAGGTGAAGTGAACGTCGATCGCCGTGATCGTCTGGCCTGCAAAGTTGAATTGCGCCGCCAGCGGCTTGCGGCTGCCCGCATAAGCGCCGCCGGTGATCAGTTCCGCGCTGCCCTCGACATAGGATACGCGGTCGACATTGTAGAGGAAGCCGTTGCGGATATTGCCATTGGGTTCGCCGCCGGTCGAATTGGCGGTGTCGGGCGCAACCTCGACATAGGCATAATGTTTGCCGGTCTGGGCATAGATGGAATCGATCAGGCCCTGCGCCGTGACGGTGCCGGACAGGTTGCCGCCCGTTCCCGCGCCATCGGCATCCTGGATTTCCTGCAATGCGACGATGTCGGGCGCCTTGAGATTATAGACGATATTGCTGGCCAATATGTCGAACTTGTTGTCGCCCGCATCCAGATTTTCGACATTATAGGTAGCGATGGACAGATAATTGGCGTCGCCCTGCAACGTCGTCGCTTCGCGTTCCAGCGTCACATCCTTGGTGACGCTAACCGCTTCCGTCGCCAGCAACTCGTAATTGCCGAAGCTATAGTTCAGTACGCCGGTCACGCTGGCCAGCTGGTCACCGATGCTATGGGCGGGATTATAGCCGGGCAGGATTATGCTGTCGGCGTCGATCTGGATCTTTTCGGGGTTATAGTCGACCGTGCCGTCCGCATTGGGGGAAATGGTGATGCCCCCGCGATCGTTCATGCCGGTCGCGCCAACACCATGCGAAGCCACGACATCGGTTTCGCCATATTGATTGGTGTTTGACACCACCTGCGGCGCATCGATCGTGACGCGCATCCCTTCCAGCGATTCCCAGAAATCGATGCCGTCATTGGCAGGGTCGTAATTGCTGAGCGCATCGTGATCGATGGCCTGGCTGGGCGGCGTCAGGCCGCCCGTCCCGATCAGCACGGCCGACGGCAGCGCATTGCCCTGGCTGGTGACGTTCACCACCGGGGACACGATCTGCGTCACCGACAGGCTGGACGGGTCGCCCGCATATTCCGACACCGTGCCACGGACCGACGCGG
Source organism: Sphingobium limneticum (assembly GCF_008710165.1). Taxonomy (NCBI): domain Bacteria; kingdom Pseudomonadati; phylum Pseudomonadota; class Alphaproteobacteria; order Sphingomonadales; family Sphingobiaceae; genus Sphingobium; species Sphingobium limneticum. Next base: position 12,189 of record NZ_VYQA01000002.1, read on the forward strand.
CATCGCCTACCACGACGCCGGGCGCGGAGGACGTGAAGATGAAGATGCCGTCCGACGTGCGGGCATTGCCATCGCCGACCGCCGACTGAAGATAGAAGCCGTTGCTGGCGACGGCGGTCACGATGCCGTCGGTGATGACGGTCTGCCCGACATAGGCCGACACATGGCCTTCGCCCTGTATCTGCCCGATGACCAGCGCGATCGGATCGTCGTTGACGATGGTACCGGTGGCGACCGCCCGGTCGATGATGACGTTGCCGGTGGTCGCACCCAGCGCGACCGACAGCGTCTCGTTATTTTCGCTCAGCGTATCGCCCTTGACCGGCACGATGATCTGCTTGCTGAACTCGCCTGCCGCGAAGCTGACCCGGCCCGCCAGCGGCGCATTGGCCGAAAGATCGCCCGCGTCCGCGGTGCCGTTCAACAGCACGGCATAATCCACGCTCACCGCGTTGATCTGGCCACCGGCGCGCTGCACGGTAAACACCATGTTGGATACGCCATCGTCCCCTTCGACCACGCGCGCATCGCTGATGCGGACATGGCTTGGGCCGTCGGCGGGCAGGAAGGACTGGCCCGCGTTCAGCGCGCCGAAGCTCTGCGCCGATCCCGCGGTCCAGCTGAAGTCGGCGGCGCTGGACCCCGCGCCGGTCAGTTGCAGCGACAGGCCGACGCCCGGCGCCGGTTCCTGGGCCACGCCGATGTCGGTGCTGGTCATGCCGGCGGCGGGCGTACCCGGCGCGGCGGTGAACGTGCCTTCATAGGATAGCAGCTGGATCACCGTGCCATCGGGCGCGACCAGCGCAAAACCGTCCGCGCCGCCATTCTGGATACCGGCACGGGCAAAGGACAGTGCGCCAAAGCCATTGCCCTCATTGTCGATCACGCCGGACAGGGCCAGCGTGTCATAGACCGGCGCCGCGTCGGGCGTGTTCGTGCCGTTGTAGAAGACGATCCGATAACCGGTCAGGTCGGTTCCCGCGACGCCGGCAATCTCGATCGCCTCGCCGACATCGGTGCCGACATTGTCATAATGGATTTCGTTGACGAAGACGTTCGCCGCTGGTGCGGGCGGAGCCACATCGTCATTGGTGATCGTGCCGGTCGCGGTCGCCCGGCCGATCGCCGCGCCGCCGGTGGCGTTGCTCAACGTCAGCGCGAAATTCTCATTCGCCTCGAAAACCGTATCGCCCTGGATCGGCAGGCGGATTTCCGCCGTGGTCGCACCGTCAGCGAAATTCACCGTTCCACCGGTCGCGAAACCGGCACCGAAATCGGCAGCATCGGCCGACCCGAAGGCCAACGTCCACGCGGCGGATACCGCTCCGCTGCTGCCATCGACGCGGCTGACGGTGAAGACAATCTCGCCGGTGCCCGCATTGCCTTCCACGATGCTGGCATCGGCGATATTCAGCGTGCCGGGCGTCGGGCTGGGCGTGCCGCCGCCAAAGCTCTGGCCAGCATTGACGCCGCCTGCCGTCGCGCCGTTGATCAGCGCCCACTGGAAATCGGCGGCGCCGGTGCCCGTGCCGACCAGGCCGATCGACGTTCCGTTCTGAGTCCCGTCTTCATACACGCCGACATTGGTGCTGGTCATGCCCGCCGCAGGACCGTTCGCCGCTGTGAAGCTGCCTTCCCAGCTCAGGAACTGGACGACATTGCCCTGCGCATCGACCAGAGCGACGCCGTCGGGTTCGCCGCTGGGGCCCGACCCGCCATTCTGGATGCCGTTGGCGGGGTAGGCGATGCGGATCGTGCCATATCCATTCTGCTGGTCGCTGATGACGCCGCTCAGCGTCTGCGTGCTGTAGCTGCTGCGCTGGGCAGGATTGCCGTTATAGAGCACGATGCTCCATCCGGTGACGTCGGTGCCTGCCAGACCCGCGATCTCGACAAACTCGCCACTGTCGGTGCCGGCATTGTCATAGTGAATTTCGTTAATGAAGACGTTCGACGCCATGAACGGTTACCCCAAAAAGGACATGCCTGCTCAAGCGGTCCCCACCAACTTGAGTCATGCTGTCAGACCGGGTTGAGGCAGTAGGTTGGCGTCATGACAAATATATGTCTTGCTAACACAAGATTCTGTCGAACAACGGAAATGTCAGCCCGACAGCCAGGTTCCAGCTGCCGCTTGCCGAAGTAGACCCTAATCGGCCGCTCAAAGGCCAATTTTACTCTCCCAATTTTCCCTCGCGATCGATCGCCAGCCATAAGGTGGACCGGCAGGTTCGAGCAACGAAACTGGCAGAGTTGTCTTCCTCAATGGGTAACAGGATGGGCGACCCGGCCCGATCAACCGGTTCGTTCTGGCCGCGATGCCACATCGGGGAACAGGCAGGAAAGACTGTAAATATGACCTGTTCTCAGGCTCATCAGCAATCTTTCCTGCCCCTTTGGTATAGATTAGAGAGCCTGCTGCTCCTGATTGAGATTGCGCTTGATCGTCGGATTGGGTCCGGCTTCGCGCGCTACGCCGGTCAGGGTCGTCGGCACCTCGACATAAGGTAGGCCCAGCGTTTGGCTGGTCATGCGACGGATGCGATTGGTGAGTTCCGGGCTGGCGTTGAGTTTTTGGCCATAGGACGGCACCATCGCAGCCACTTTCGGTTTCCAACTGCTGGCCATCTGTTGCGGGAAGGCACGACGCATCACGTCCAGCATGATCGCCGGCGAGGTAGAGGCGCCCGGCGAGGCGCCCAGCAACGCGGCAATGCTGGCATCCTTATCCGTCACGATTTCCGTGCCGAACTGAAGGACAGTTCCCTTCTTGGGGTCGCGCTTGATCACCTGAACGCGCTGGCCGGCGGTGATCAGCTTCCAGTCGCCGCGCTTGGCGTTGGGATAATATTTGACCAGTTCGGCCTGGCGCTGAGCGTCGGTCAGCGTCGCCTGCTCAGCCAGATAACGGACCAGATCCAGATTTTCCGCACCGACCTTCATCATGCCGCTGACATTATTCTTGTAGATCGACGCGAACAGGTCGAGCGATGATCCATGCTTGAGGAACTTCGTGCTTTGCAACGCGAAAGGACCGAACAGGGTGACCGACTTGCCGTCAAGCTTGCGCGCATCAAGATGCGGCACCGACATGGGCGGCGAACCCGCCTCCGCCTTGCCATAGACCTTCACATTGTGGCGGCGGGTGGCGGCGGGGCCTTCAAATGCCAGGAACTGGCCGCCCACGGGAAAGCCAGCATAATTTTTCGATTCCGGGATACCCGACATTTGCAGCAGCTTGAGTGAGGCACCGCCTGCACCGATGAAGACGAACTTCGCTTTGACCACGGTATCGCTGTTCTTTTTCAGATCATGGACGGTCACGTTCCACGTCTTGTCCGCATTCTGGTGCAGGCCGCGCACTTCATAGCCCAGTTGAAGATTGAAATTGGGATTGCGGGTCAGTGCGTTGGTCAACTGGGTTGTGATGACACCGAAATTGACATCCGTACCCAGCGGCATGAAGGTCGCGGCCACTTTTTGCTTAGGATCGCGGCCTTCCATCACCAACGGCGCCCAACGGCGGATTTGCGATGAATCCTGCGAATATTGCATGCCGTAGAAGAGCGGATTTTTGACCAGCGCGTCGCGGCGCTTGTGCAGATAAGAGATGTTATCGTCGCCCCAGACGAAGCTCATATGCGGGGTCGGATTGATGAAATCGCTGGGCCGGGACAGCCGGCCCTGCTTCACTTCATGCGACCAGAACTGGCGGGAAATTTCGAACTGTTCGGCGATGTCAACGGCCTTTTCGGTCGCGATCGTTCCGTCTGCATTCTCCGGCGTATAATTTAGTTCGGCAAAGCCCGAATGGCCGGTGCCCGCATTGTTCCAGCCGTTGGAGCTTTCCTGCGCCACCTTGTCCATCCGTTCATAGATATCGATCCGCCAGTCCGGCTCCATTTCCTGAAGATAGGTGGCAAGCGTCACACCCATGATGCCGCCGCCGATCACCAGCACGTCTACGGGCTTGTCATTGACTGCCGCCTTGCCAACGGGAGAGGCCATCGGACGGAACAGAAACGCCGTGGCCGCAATCGCCAGCAGCAGGAGCGCGATGGCAAAAGCGAAAAGGATCTTCTTGAACAAAGGCCGGCGACTAGTTGCTGCCGGACTGGAGGAGGATGTCATGATCTTGAGTTCCGAAACTGCGTGAAGAGGGGCCGGACGGCCGGATGCATGGTCGCCAATCTTGTCGGTCAGGTCATACGCGCCACCCCATCCATCATCAGAACCGGAAGCTCAACCAGCCAGCCAGGTAATCGCTGTTACCGAAGCCTGCGCGGCTGAGCACCGGTCCCGCATCCAGATGCTCGTAACGCCCGACAAAGGACAGGCGGGGCGTGATCGACCAACTGATCTGGGCGCGGATCGATTCGCCTATCTTGTGGCCGGACACCGATTGCGTGCCGGTGAAGATCGATTTGTTGGCGCGATAGACTGCGTCCTGCTCGTCGACGCGCCAGGCGAACTGATATTCCATCAGCAGCTTCACCCCCTTGAGCGGCGACAGGCTCAGGCTGGGTGCCAGTGTCTGGAGATTGGTCGGCGTCATGCACAGTTGGTAGCTGTAGTAGATATTATTGCCGAAAGGGGCGTAGGCAGCCTTCAGCGTGCCGCCCTCGAACGTGCCGCCGCCGCTGGCATAATCGGCGTGGAAGCCGATGCGCGGTGCCATCGGCAGGTCGCCGGGCAGCTTGTAGCTCTGGTTGAAAAAGACCTGCCAGGCATTGATGTCACGGCCGTCGAAATCGCCGAACTGGTGGTTGACGGTCCAGTCGAGATTGACCGGGCCGACCTCGCCCCACAGCCGTGCGCCGGCATAGAAGCGTTCGACCCGGCCGGTCACACCGCCCCATAGCGCATCGCTGGTGCGCAATCGCCAGAAGAAGGGATCGAGATAGAGTTCCGATCCGCCCAGCGCCTTGTTGGGAATACGGATGCCCGCGGTGAAGCCGGAAAAGCGCCGCCCCTGTTCGATTTTGTCGTCGCCGATGCCCCCATTGCCCAACGCGGTCGGCTTGAAATCGAAGGCGTCGATGCGCAGCGTTCCGGTCCTCGCCCAGGCACGCACGCCGTTCAGCGCATAGCGGATCGTATTGTTGTCGCGCTGCGACGTCAGCAGATTGGCGCCATCGGTAAATTCCTGCCGCCCATAGCGCAGCCCCAGGTCCATGCCAGCAACGCGCCCCTTCACTTCGGCAAAGGACTGGAGCAGCACCAGATCATTGCGCAACGATCCCGATGGCGTGCCGATATTGTCGCCGGAAATGCCGCCATGGGCGATTTCGCCATAGAAGCGTAGATGCGGCCCGACATGCAGGTCCGCACCGCCGACCAGCCGGTTGATGTCCTGCCGCTGATTGCCTGCGTTCCGCAGGTTGAGGTTGGTGGTGTAGTTGACGCGCACCCGCGCCTCACCGTTGAGAGTCAGATAGATGTCGCCATCACTGTCGAGCGACAGATATTTGAGGCGATCGAACATGTCGTCGTGCTGCTGGGGATCGGCCTTTTCGCGCCAATCCTCCGCCCAGCGCGACAGCGCATAGCCGCCCGACACCGATCCTTCGCCAACGGCATCGGCGGGATAGAGGCTGGCAGGTTCAGTCGGCATGTGGTCTGCCCATGCCGGGCTGGCGAACAGGGTAGCAAGGGTGAGAACAGAGATGGCGACGGGGCGGCGCTTGGCCGCGCAGGAGAAACGAACCATGGTGGCCGCGCCTCATTCCGCCGGGACGGCGCTGGCAAGCGGTGGCGAAGCTGGAGATGGCACCCCGCCTTCACCCCGCATCGCGGCCTGCAACTGCGCCTGATCCAGCTTCCCTTCCCAGCGCGAGACGACGATCGTCGCGACCGCATTGCCGATAAAGTTGGTGAGGCTACGGCATTCGCTCATGAAGCGATCGACGCCAAGAATGAGCGCCATGCCGGCGACGGGCACGGAGGGGACGATGGAGAGGGTCGCCGCCAACGTGATAAAGCCCGCCCCGGTCACGCCTGCTGCACCCTTGGACGACAGCATCGCCACGCCCAGGAGCAGGATCTGATCACCTAGAGAAAGATCGACGCCGGTTGCCTGCGCGATGAACAGCGCGGCAAGCGTCATGTAGATATTGGTGCCGTCGAGATTGAAGCTGTAGCCGGTCGGCACGACCAGGCCGACGATCGACTTGGGACAGCCTGCACGCTCCATCTTCTCGATCAGGGCCGGCAGCGCGCTTTCCGACGAAGAGGTGCCGAGCACCAGCAGCAATTCGGTCTTGAGGTAGCGGATCAGGCCGAAGATCGAGAAGCCCGCGGCACGGGCGACCAGGCCCAGGACTACGACTACGAACAGCGCGGAGGTCAGGTAGAAGGTGCCGACCAGGAAAGCCAGATTGGCGAGCGTACCGACGCCATATTTGCCGATGGTGAAGGCCATGGCGCCGAACGCGCCAATGGGTGCCGCTTTCATGACGATGGCGACCAGCTTGAACACGGCGGTCGATACATCTTCCAGCAGGTCGAGCACGCGCTCGCCGCGATCGCCGATCAGCGCCAACGCGACGCCGAAGAGGATCGCGACGAACAGCACCTGAAGGATATTGCCGCTGACGAAGGCGGAGAGGAAACTGTCCGGGATGATGCCGGTCAGGAAGCCTGTCAGCGTACTGTCATGCGCCTTTTCCGCATATTCGCTGACCTTGCTGGCGTCGAGCGTGGCGGGATCGATGTTGAGGCCCGCGCCCGGCCGCACCACATTGGCCACGATCATGCCGACGACCAGCGCCAGGGTCGAGAAGAAGAGGAAATAGGCAAAAGCCTTGCCAGCGACCCGGCCGACGCTTGCAATGTCGCGCATGCCGGCGATGCCGGTAACGATCGTCAGGAAAATGACCGGGGCGATGACCATCTTCACCGCCTTGATGAAGGCATCGCCGACCGGCTTCATCGCCTCGCCCAGATGCGGCGCGAAATGGCCGAGCGCCACGCCGGCAATGATCGCCAGCAGCACCTGCGCATAGAGATGGAGATACCAGGGACGCCGGACGACCGGCACGTCGGGAAAATGGGAAATCTGCATGACAGGTGTCTTTCTGGCCCTCGCCAAAAGCCTTCCCGCCTTCTTGATTGGACGGGTCGGGAATTAAGGCGGCCAGTATCCAGCCATCGGCAGCGCGCGACAAATTTCGGCTGAATTGAAATTATATAGTTATTTTACAACGTTTTACGTCAGTTTTTTCAAATATCTCTAGCTTATAAAGTGCATATTACTGCCCTATAAAAACATACATTGTGCAGAAATTTGCACACATCCTGTCGGCGCGATATGCAGGGGCATGGACCACACCCGCTTCCCGACTCGCATCCTGTGGATCGCCGTTTTTCTAGGCGTGGCCAGTGGCCTGCTCTGGCTGTCGGGCGAAATTGCCGAACGCAATGCCATCGCTCGGCTGGGCGCGGAGACACGCGGCGCCGCGATCCTGCGCCAAGCCTATTTCAAGAGCGAGATCGAGCGGTTCCGGCTGCTGCCCGTCGCCCTGTCCGACGATAGCGATCTGGTTGCGGGACTGACCGGATCGCAGGCCGCACTACGCGCCCTGGACCGCAAGCTGGAGGCGCTGGCTCGCACCACCGGCGCGGCGCAAATCTATGTGCTCGACGCATCGGGCCGCACCGTCGCATCGAGCAATGCGGGGAGCGAGCGCAGTTTCGTCGGTCAGGACTATTCCTTTCGCAACTATTTCAAGCTTGCCGCCGCCCACGGATCGGGCGCGCAATTCGCGCTCGGCACGATCAGCGAGCGGCCCGGCATGTATCTCTCGCGGCGTTCGCGTGGCGGCGGCTATGTCGTGGTGAAGCTCGAATTTGACAGGATCGAGCAGCAATGGGCCCGGCTGGGTGAAATCACCTTCATCACCAGTCGCGAGGGCATCATCCTGATCACCAGCCGGCCCGACTGGCGCTTTACAACCATCCATCCTATTTCCGGGGAGGCCAAACAGCGCTTTCGCGCTGAATTGCAATCCGGCCGTGGGTCGCTGTTGCCGGTGCCGCTCAAGGGCATGGGCGATGCCGATGGCCGGCAGATCGTCAGCCCTGCCGACGAACCGCGCCGCCGCCTGCTTTGGCAATCGGTATCGACGGGGGAGCCGGGCTGGCAGCTCAACATGCTGACGCCGCTCCACGGTGTGGAGAATTTCGTGCGTACAGTGCGGCTGGCGACCCTGTTGTTCCTCATGCTGTTGGCAGGCGGCATCTGGATATCGCGCGAGCGTGCCCACCGCCGCACCGAACGGGCAGCCATGGCCGCCGCCCGCACCAGCGAGTTGGAGAGCATGGTCACTGCCCGCACTCGAGAACTGCGTCGCGAGATGGATGAGCGCGCCGCCAGCGAGACGCGCGCCGACACGCTGCGCGAAGGACTGCGCCAGGCCAATCGCCTGGCATCGCTGGGCCAGATTACCGCCGGCATCGCCCATGAAACCGCCCAGCCGGTCGCGGCGATCCGCAGCTATGCCGCCAACGGCCGATTGCTGATCGAACGCGGCGACACGAGCGCGGCGGCCGAGAATATGGTAGCGATCGAGCGGTTGACCGATCGGATCGGCAAGGTCACGGCCGAACTGCGCGGCTTTTCACGCAAGGCGACCGGTGCGATCGACGCCATACCGCTCGCCGGGCCGGTCGAAGGTAGTCTGTTGATCCTCAAATCGCGACTGGCACGGGTCGCGTTGCAACTGCCCGACCTGCCAGATGGGTTGCGCGTCATGGCCGACACGATCCGACTGGAACAGGTGCTGGTCAACCTGATGCAAAATGCGCTCGAAGCGTTGGAGGACGTGGCTGCGCCGGCTATCCGGCTATCCGTAGCACTCGATACGGACACTGTATTGCTGTCGGTGATCGATAATGGCCCAGGGATCGATCCGTCGGTGCAGGACCAGCTCTTCACCCCCTTCGTCACCAGCCGCCCGTCCGGCCTGGGGCTTGGCCTCGTCATCGCCAGTGACATCATGGCCGACATGGGCGGAACGCTGCGTTTGTTGCCCAGCGATGCTGGCGCGCATTTCCAGCTGCGTTTGAAGCGCCCATGACCGACATGCTCCCGCGCCAGATTGCCCTGGTCGATGATGATGATGACCTGCGCGTCGCCATGGCGCAGACGCTGGGACTGGCTGGCTTTGAGGTCCGGCAATTTGCTCGCGCTGCCGATTCGCTGGCTGCGATCGACGCCGATTTTGCGGGTATTGTGGTCAGCGACGTGCGGATGCCGCATATGTCGGGCATCGATCTGTTTCGCGCGCTGCATGACCGCGACACCGAACTACCCGTCATTCTCGTCACTGGGCATGGCGATGTGCCGATGGCCGTGGATGCGCTCAAGACCGGCGCATGGGACTTTCTCACCAAGCCCTTCGATCCGGACGCATTATTGGCATCCGTCGCGCGTGCGATCGAGAAAAGGCTGCTTGTGATCGAAAATCGGCGCCTGCGCGCAATGGTCGATGGGGCGCTTCCTTCTCCGCTGATCGGCCATTCCCCGGCGATCGAACGGCTGCGCAACATGGTGGCGACGCTTGCCGACACCAATATCGACATATTGGTCGAGGGCGAGACGGGCACCGGCAAGGAACTGGTAGCGCGCATGATTCACCAGCGCAGCCGCCGCGCCAGCGCGCAGTTCGTCAGCGTTGCCTGCGCCGCGGTGCCCGATGCGATTGCCGAGACCAGCCTGCATGGCGAAAGCCTGGCAGGGCGCGCGCCACTCGAAGGCAGACTGGCACGCGCGCATCAGGGAACGCTCTTTCTCGACGATGTCGACCAGTCCGGGCCGGCATTGCAGGCGCATTTGATCCAGTTTCTGGAAGACAGGCTGGTTCGTCCGGTCGGGGCGCGCGAACCGCAGCCGGTGGATCTGCGTGTGATCGGCTGCATGATGCAACAGGGCCAAACGGCGGCAATCCAGCCGGCGCTGCTCTATCGGCTGGCGGCAGTGCGACTGCACCTCCCGCCGCTGCGTGAGCGGCGGGAGGATATTCCCTTGATCTTCGCTCATCTGCTTGACGGCGCCGCCCGCCGCTTCCGCCGTGCGGTGCCGCCGGTCAGTCGTGCGGTGCTGGCACATCTGCTGGATCATGACTGGCCCGGCAATGTCCATGAACTGGGGCGACTGGCCGAACGGCTGGCACTGGGACTGGAGCAGGAACCCGTCGCCGATGGCGCTACGATGCCGCTGGATGCACGGATGGACACATTCGAACGCATGGCGATCATCGAGGCAATCCAGGCGACCGGCGGCGACATGGGCAAGGCGATCGCGCGGCTGGGCCTGCCACGCAAGACCTTCTATTATCGTGTCCGGCGACTGGGGATCGACCTGCGGAAGATCCGGGGGGCCAAAGCTTAGCGGCCGTATCTGCTATCGACGCTTATGGAATGGTGGGCCCGGCAGGACTTGAACCCGCAACCTATCCGTTATGAGCGGACAGCTCTAACCAATTGAGCTACAGGCCCCACTTGCGCTGCCGATAGGCAGCATTAAGCCGCTTGGCAAGCCCGTGCGTGCACGGGAACCGCAGCAATGAACTGATCTAGCGTCGCGGCGGTCACGCCCCGACGCGCCAGATGTGCCAACACCCCATCCCACCAAGCATAAAAGGCCGTCCGGTCGCCTTCGTTGCGGACATAAGGGGTGTGGCCCGGCTCCAGCGTCGGCGAATGAAAACTGAAGTTGAGGACCGGCACGCCCTCCTCGATCAAGGCATCGATCGCGGCGATCGCCTCATGAAGCGGCACGCCTTCGGGCGTCAGCGGGATGCGGCTCAGCATTCGCGCGCGCGACAATGCCCCCGCCAGCGGCCCCATCGCCTGCGCCGCGCGATAAAGCCGCTCCCCGCCGCCACGCAGCAGGCCGGCAAAGGCGGTCGAAAGCGGCAATTCGATCAACGATCGGCCCGGCCCCGCCCAATAGGGCAATTGCGGCAGGCCATGAAAATCCGGGCCATGCTGATGGCTATAGTCGAAGCGGCTGCGGACCGAACTGTCCAGCCGAAACCCCGCTTCCTCCAGCAGGCGCGCGCTGTTGGGGCCGACGCCGTAGCGGCCGGCGCGATAGGCGATCGGGCGACAACCGAACCGCTGTTCGATACGCACGCACAGCGCCTCCAGCTTGGCGCGCTCCACCGCCTCGGGCAGAAAACCGACATAGCTGTTGGCGGCGTTCACCGCTTCCACATGCGGTGGGTTGACCCACGGGTGGAGGTGCGCGCCGATATCGGCCGCGCCGTCGCTGGCCCATTGCGCCATCATCGCGGCGGCGGCATCATCGTCGATCACCGGATAATCGGTGACATAGATGGGCTTGACTCCGGCGGCGGCGAAATAGGCCTGGCCGCGCGCCATGCCGGCCAGCGCGGTCACGCCGTGCCCCGCCCGGCTGAACGGCGCATCCCAGTCAAACTCCTCCTCGGTATCGACGAACAGCATGAAGCGTGTGCCGAAAGCCGGATCGAGGGTGATCATATCCTGCGCCAGCGGTGGCTGGAGCAGATTGCCATCATGATGGGGAACAGTCATGCCACATCCCTATCGTCCAATGGTTGCGATAGGGTTTCCCGATCAACCGTGGTCGGCCATCCCGCTCGCCGCTGCAACGGCAGGGATGGTGAGCAGCAGGCGCCCGGGTTCGATCGCAAGTCCCCCGCCGCTGGTCGCCGCCAGCCCACGAATGAGGCGCAGCGAAAAGCCAAGCCCCAGCAGCGGCCCGTCCACCCAGTCGCCCGTGCCGTCATATCCCGGATCGAGGAGTTGCGTTTCCTCCATGCCGACCAGCGTCGTCGGCCGGTCAATGGCGAAGGCCACCCGCCCTGCCCCGCCATCCGGCTGGAACCAGCAGGCGCCGGTGACCGTCTCGGCCTGCGGCGTCACGGACAGCACGGTTCGCAGCAGATGCTGCACCATACGCTCGCCCTGCACCGGATCGATCCGCACCTGCGGCAGGCCGGGCGCGATGGCGATGTCGATTTCCGGCGCGCCCTGATCGCGGAAACGGGTCGCGACCTGCGTGACCAGCAATGCGGGATCGATCAGTTGCGGCATGGTCGCCCCGTCGCCGCGCGACACCCGGGCGGCCAGATCCAGATCGTCGAATGCCGCCAGCAGATGCCGGGCATCGACTGCAATCTTGCCGGCCATGTCGCGATAGGCGACGCCGGCCGCGCCGAACAATTCCTGCTCGATAATCTCGGCAAAGCCCAGGATCGCGTTCAGCGGCGTGCGCAGTTCATGCACCAACTGCCGCAGCGAATCCGCCGACAGCCCGGCGATCGCCATGGCGGCGGGCCGTGGCTCGCTCGCCACCTCATGCAGGAAGGGACGGCGCGCCTGCCCCCGATAGCCCTGAAAGCGGCCGGAACGGTTATCGAAGAAGGGCGTGGCCGATAGGCGCCATTCGCCCGCCATAGCGCCGCCGACGATAGAGAATCGGCCATTTTGGAAAGCGCTGCGCCGTGCGAAGGCGCCGGCGACATGCGCGTCGGGGCCGCTATCCCCCTCCAGCGCGACATCGCCCAGATCCAGCCCGATCAGCGCCGCACGCGGCCCCTGGTCGATCCACAGGATCACCCCTTCGGCGTCCGTTTCGAACGCGAAATGGCGCGGCGCCGGGGTGGCGCTTATGTCGGAATTGGCGGCTTCGGGCGTCTTGCGATTGCTGGTGAATCGGGCGATCCGATCGACCAGATTGCGGATCTGCCCCTCTTCCCCCGACTGGGCACGCAGCGGCGTGACGTTGGAAGCGGCCGCAGGTACCGGGGGATCAAATGGCGCTGACCCAGGCACTGGCTGCGGACCCGCCTCCATCTCGGCGCTCAGGATCATGTCCGGATCGCCGACCATGTCGCGCCGCTCGGTGGACAGCACCAGATCATGCGCGCCGAATGCTTCCAACCCCTGCCGCGTAGCCGCGCCGATATCGCGCCGCCCCCGCAGCACGCCCCGCGCCGTCGGCGTCAGATGCGACAGCAGGTCGACCCAGGCCGTATCCGGCAATTGCGCACGCGCAGCAGCAGCAGCCGCGATCGACGGCCGATCATTGGCGAAGAAGGCCATCAGGCTGGGCGAACGCAACCGGCCGCCCAATTCCACGACCGTGGCGATTCGTTGCGTTTCAGTCAGTTGCGGCCGCAAGGCGGTCAGCCGCTCCAGCAAAGCGTCCCGTTCCGCCGCGTCCATCAGCACCCGGTCGGCTCGGTCGCGCTGCGCCAACAGATCGACGCATTGGCGCCACAACGTCACCGCGCCCAGCCCGCCGCGGTCGTCCGCTGCCAGAACTGTCTGCAAGAGATCGTTGAAACGCACGAAATTCCCCAAAATCAAACGGGTTACAAGCTGGCAACGGGCCTTGTGCCGACGCTACGCCAACCACCGATAGGCGCTTAGGCGAAAAAGGAAAAGGCCCCCATCCCGCGAACGAAAGCGATCGTCGCATAGTGGGACAATTGCATTGCTCTGAAACATTATTATGATGGGGTGCATAAACAGGACAGGAAATAAGCGAAATAATGGCCGGCCCCAATATCGACGACATCGACATGCAGATCCTGGGCGAACTGCAACAGGATGGCAGGATGACCAATGTGGAATTGGCCCGCAAGGTCGGCCTGACCGCCCCGCCCTGCCTGCGCCGCGTCCGCGCGCTGGAGGAAGCCGGTGCGATCAAATCCTATCATGCCGTCGTCGACCCGGCGATGCTGGGCTACACGATCACCGTCTTCGCGATGGTCAGCCTGAAAAGCCAGGCGGAAGCCGATCTGAAAGCGTTTCAGGACCATGTCGCATCGCTGCCCGAAGTGCGCGAATGTCACATGCTGAACGGCGAAATCGACTTCATCCTGAAGGTGGTCGCGCCGGACCTGCAAAGCTTCCAGCAATTTCTGACGTCGAAGCTGACGCCTGCACCCAATGTGGTCAGCGTCAAGACGTCGCTGACCATCCGCACGTCCAAGAACCTGCCCGGCGTTCCCCTGCCCGTCTGAACAGACGGTCGGACCGACCACCATTCTCCGTTCGTTTCAAGCCTAGCCGAGAAACGAGAAGCTCGAAGCGAACGGATCAAGGCAACGCCACCGCAATCCAAACGAACCTGACCAGTCCGCCCGTCAGCCTGCCTTGCGGTTTTGATGTTCGGCCCACAGCGTCCAGAAGCCCGCAATCGCGGTCCAGTTGCCGGTGACCTGCGCCAATGTCGTTTGCGCATTGGTCAGGTCGCCTGACCGCGCCAGCGCCACGCCCAGACGGGCATTGGTGCGGCCGGCATCGACGCCGCCCTTGCTCAGCGCCAGCCGATATTGTTCGACCGCCTGCGGGAACTGGCTGAGCGAGAAATAGCTGTCCGCTACGGCCAGCGCGTCCTTGCCATTGCTGGATGTCGCCGCTTTCTTCGCTTGCGCAGGCAGGGCGCCTATTTCCTTCACCGCCTTGGGCGTCACGCTCTTGAGCAACTGGCTGGTCACGCTCTGCGTCGGCGTCAGCTTGCCGGCGCTGCGCCCGGCCTCGATGATCGCCTTGGCCTCGGCATAATAGCCTGACTTCTCGGCTGCCTGCGCATAATTCTGGTAATCGCGCTCACTCGCCATCGCGCCATTGGCCGCCTGCAATCGGTAGAGGTCGAGCTGCAATTGCGGCTCCAGTTCGGCCGCCGCCTGATAATTGACCAGTGCGGAGCGCCATTGCTGATTGCCGTCCTGCTGGTTCAATCGGTCGCGATAAAGCTGGCCCACCTCGGTCCAGTCGCCCGCCTGATAGGCCATGGAGATGGCGCGATCGATCCACGCCAGCGGCACGGCCTGCCCGCTCGCCTTCTGCTGGGCGATTGCTGCCTGCACGAAGGGGCGCGCTTCCTTGGGCTTGTTACGGCGCAAGGCGATGTCGGCGCGCAACATGGTCGCATCGACGCCGTCATAACCCAGCGTCTTGGCATAATCGAGCTGCGCGGTCGCGTCGTCATAATTGCCGACCATGTAGGACAGATAGCCCGCGACATAGCGCAACCGGGGGGCGTCGGTGCGTGGCACAGATGTCGTCTTGAACATGTCGGTCAACGCGATGCGCTTCGCCTGCACGTCGTTACGCTGTGCCGCCAGCTGGAAACGCAAACCGGCCGCAACATAGGATTCGAAATCATTGGTCGGGCTGAGTGCGGAAATCCGCGTGCCGGCGGTCGCCACGTCCCGCGCCTTGAGCGCGGCCTCGGCCGCCTGCACATTGGTACGGAAAGCGTCGGACATGGTAATCGGCGGACCGCTCACCACCGGCTGCTTCTTCGCCATGGCGGGGGTCGCGACCATCAGGGTCGCAGCCATCAGCGCCGCCATCGGCAGGCGGGAAATAAGGATATCGTTACGCATGGCCGACCCGGCCTCCCCCAAATAATATATCAGTGTCGAAACAGGAAAGCGGAGGCGCCATGGCTCCAAAGGGCCATGGCGCCTCCGCTAAGAAATATCAGGCGCCCTTGGTGCTCAGATAGGCAAGCCACAAATTGGCGACCTGCTTGCGCGACCCGGCCTGCACCGCTTCGAACGAAGCCTTGGCGCCGGCATTGTCGCCGCTCAGCGTCTTGGCGATGCCAAGGCGGGTATTGACCTCGTCGGCATCGACGCCGCCCTTCTGCTTGGCCAGTTCGAACAGCTTCACCGCCTTGGCATAGTCACCATAGCCCAGATAGGCGTCGGCGGTTGCCGCGGCGATCTTGCCGTTGGCGCCCTTCTGCGAATCGGCTTCCGCCGAACCCAGCGAGCTCTTGTCGCCTGCGATCTTCGACGCGGCGGCCTGATAGATGTCGCTGGCGGAGCTGGCGTTCAGCACGCCCTTCGAACGGCCCTTGTCGATCACCGACTTCACTTCGCCGTAGATACCGGTCTTCGACGCCATTTCGGCATATTCGGTATAGTCGGCCGCGATCACCAGACCGTCCGACGCGCCAAGCACGCGCAGCACGTCCAGATTTTCGCGGTTCGAGATATTGGGGTTGGCGCGCTGGAACAGGCGCACGAGCGTGCGCAGATTCTGGCCGCTGGGTTCCGCCTGATAGGCCAGGGTCGCCCATTCGGTGACGTCCGGCAACTTGGCCGCTTCGGCACGGCTGACGCCGATCTGATACCATTGTGCCGGCACCGGCTGACCAGCAGCCTTGGACGCCACGGCAGCAGCCTTCAACGCGGCCAGGCCCTTCTGGTTGAAGCCACGCGCCGGCTCGACCGAACCGTTACCGGTGCCGGCCTTGCCGAAATAGGCCTGGGCCAGCGTCGGCTGCACCGCTTCGGCCTTGTAACCGGCAGCCAGCGCCGCTTCTCCGCGCCGAATGGCCAGATCGTAATTTTTCGCGCCCATCGCCTGGTCGGCGGCGATCGCGTTGAACTGACCGGCCTGTTCGGGCGGGGTCAGGCCGCTGTCCAGCATCTGGGTCAGCGCTTCGCCTTGCAGCGCCGAATCCTTCGACGTGATCGACGTGTTCAGCTTGATCGCGCCGATCTGATATTTGTCGTCATTCGACGTTGCCTTGCTGTCCGCTTCGGCCAGCGCCGCCTTGGCACCGGCGAAATCCTGCGCTTCGGCAGCCTTCTGCGCGGTCTGGAGCGCCTTGATGACGTCGGGCGAAACGTTGAGCTTCGGCCCGGCCTTCTTCTCTTCCTTCTTCGCGGCAAAGGCAGGCGCCGAAACGGCACCGCTCGTCAGCGCCAAAGCCAGCGCGAGCGCCACCGGGGTAACAAAACGCATGATCCTCATCTCCTCTGCGCGCCTGATGGGGGACAACAGGCGACTTTTCGCGGGTTAAGCGCCGATTAGGGGGCGGCGCGTGAATGGGCATTGAACAAGCCTATATCGTCCAGTTTTGCAACAGTTATGCGCCCTTTTCGTTCCACTTGCGATCATATCGGCACATCATGGCGCCTTGCATGCACATGCGGGCGCGCGATCCTGCGCGAGGGGTGACAGATTTGTTTCGCTCGGCTAGGGATCGGGCAACAGAATCCTTCCTGAAAAAGAGAATCGCATTGACCGACGAGACTGTCCTCGCCGACCCTTCGGACATCAGCCCCATCTCCATCGTCGACGAGATGAAGGCCAGCTATCTCGATTACGCCATGTCCGTCATCGTCGCCCGCGCCCTGCCGGACGTGCGCGACGGGTTGAAGCCGGTCCATCGCCGCATTCTCTTCTCCGCCCAGGAATCGGGCTTCGTCTACAACCGCCCCTATCGCAAGTCCGCCCGTCTGGTCGGTGAAGTCATGGGTAAATATCACCCCCATGGCGACAGCTCGATCTACGATGCGTTGGCCCGCATGACCCAGGATTGGTCGATGCGCGTGCCGCTGATCGACGGTCAGGGCAATTTCGGTTCGATGGACCCCGATCCGCCAGCCGCCATGCGCTATACCGAAGCGCGCCTGGCGAAGGTCGCGACCGCACTGCTGGACGATCTCGACAAGGACACCGTCGATTTCACGCCCAACTATGATGCCTCGGAAAGCGAACCGCAGGTTTTGCCCGCGCGCTTCCCGAACCTGCTGGTCAATGGCGCGGGCGGCATCGCGGTCGGCATGGCGACCAATATCCCGCCGCATAACCTCGGCGAAGTGCTGCGCGCCTGCCTAGCCTATATCGACAATCCCGACATTACCACCGACGAACTGATCCAGATCGTCCCCGGTCCCGATTTCCCGACTGCCCCGCTGATCCTGGGCCAGTCGGGCGCGCGCAGCGCCTATCACACCGGCCGCGGTTCCATCATGATGCGCTCGCGCCATGTGGTGGAGGAAGGACGCGGCGATCGCCAGTCCATCGTCCTGACTGCCATCCCCTATCAGGTCGGCAAGAACGGCCTCGTCGAAAAGATCGCCGAAGCCGCCAAGGATAAGCGGATCGAAGGCATCAGCGACATTCGCGACGAATCGAGCCGCGAAGGCGTGCGCATCGTCATGGACCTGAAGCGCGACGCCACACCGGACGTCGTGCTGAACCAGCTGTGGCGCAACACCCCTGCCCAGTCGAGCTTCCCGGCGAACATGCTGGCGATCCGCGGCGGCCGCCCGGAATTGCTGGGCCTGCGCGAGATTATCGAGGCCTTCGTCAAGTTCCGCGAAGAGGTCATCACCCGCCGCACCAAGTTCGAGCTGAACAAGGCGCGCGACCGGGCGCATATCTTGCTCGGCCTCGTCGTCGCGGTCAGCAATCTCGACGAAATGGTCAAGATCATCCGTGGCTCGACCAGCCCGGCCGAAGCCCGCGAAAAGCTGCTGGCGCGCGAATGGCCGATCGGTGAGATCGCGCCCTATCTGCGCCTGGTCGAAGCGATCGAGACGGACGTCCATGGCGACGTCTACAAGCTGAGCGACATTCAGGTCCGCGCCATCCTCGACCTGCGTCTGCATCGCCTGACGGCGCTGGGCCGCGACGAAATCGGCAAGGAATTGGCCGAACTGGCCGAAGCCATCGCCGAATATCTCGCTATCCTGGGCGACCGGGTGAAGCTCTACGCGGTGATGCGCGAGGAGCTGGAAGCGGTCGAACGCGAATTTGCGACCCCGCGCCTGTCGGAAATCACCGCTGCCGCCGACGGCATCGAGGATGAAGACCTGATCGAGCGCGAGGAGATGGTCGTCACCGTCACCGTGCAGGGCTATATCAAGCGCACCCCGCTGGAAAGCTTCCGCGCCCAGGCGCGCGGCGGCAAGGGTCGTTCGGGCATGGCGACCAAGGATGAAGACGCCGTCACCGAAATGTTCGTGACGTCGACCCATACGCCGGTGCTGTTCTTCTCGACCGCCGGCAAGGTCTATCGCATGAAGGTGTGGCGGCTGCCCGAAGGTGGCCCGGCCACCCGTGGCCGTCCCATGGTCAACCTGCTGCCGCTGGGTCCGGGCGAAACCATCCGCACCGTCCTGCCGCTGCCCGAAGATGAGGACAGCTGGAAGGAATTGCACGTCATGTTCGCGACCGCGAACGGCACCGTGCGCCGCAACAGCATGGACGCCTTCGCCAATATTCCCAGCAACGGCAAGCTGGCGATGCGCTTCGACGAAGGCAGCGACGATCGCCTGATCGGCGTCGCCCTGCTGACCGAAGAGGACGATGTCCTGCTCGCCACCCGTCAGGGCAAGGCGATCCGCTTTGCCGCCACCGACGTGCGCGAATTCCAGAGCCGCACCTCGACCGGCGTGCGCGGCATGACGCTGAAGGCCGATGACGAGGTGATCTCGCTGTCGATCCTCAAGGGCTTCGACGCGACCCCGGACGAACGCGACGCCTATCTGCGCGCCGCGCCGTGGAAGGATAATGACGCCGAATCGACCCTGCCGGCCGAGCGCGCCGCGCAATTCGCGGCGGCGGAACAGTTCATTCTGACCGTCTGCACCAATGGCTATGGCAAGCTGTCGTCCGCCTATGACTATCGCCGCACCGGCCGTGGTGGTCAGGGCATCACCAATATCGACAATATCGCCCGAAACGGCCGTGTCGTCGCCAGCTTCTCCGCCACCCAGGCGAACCAGCTGATGCTCGTCACCGATCAGGCGAAGCTGATCCGCATGGGCCTCGACAGCCTGCGCGTCATCAGCCGCAATTCGGCCGGCGTCCGCCTGTTCAACGTCGCCGACAATGAGCATGTCGTCAGCGCCGCGAAGATCGAGGAAGCAGAAGAAGTCGAAGCGCCAGAAGCAGGTTCGGGCATGGGGGAAGCGTGAGCGACCTCTTCGCCTACAAGGTGCTGACGGCCGATCAATATGACCAGTTCAAGGCCGACGGTGTGTTCAAGGGCGCACCGATCGACCTCACCGACGGTTATATCCACATGTCGACCCGCGCTCAGGCGGCCGCAACGGTGGCCAAACATTTCGCGGGTCAGGATCGGCTGGTCATGCTGATGATCGACCTCGCCCCCTTCGGCGAGGCGATAAAGTGGGAAGTGTCGCGCGGCGGGGCGCTCTTCCCCCACCTCTATGGCGACCTGCCGATCAGCGCAGTCGCCGGCAAGGTCGTGCTGCGCATCGGCGATGATGGCGCGCATCTGTTCCCGGCCGGGTTCTAAAACCTGCACTCTCGGCTCTGCTGTCCTACCGAGCCGGCTGCTGATATATTATCCACGTTCCCCGGATTATCCAGTTCCCCGGCCTTCGCCGGGGAACGCGCCGTACCTTACCGATAAGGACGCACACAAAAGCAGGCGCCGGCGACATAAAGTCGCCTATTCCCGCACCGAAATTTCAACATGAGCAGAAAATGCGCGAAGTTAAGCGCTGCGCACCATATCCACCACCTTGCCCCGTCCGACCCGATAATCCCAGCCGCCCCAGCGGATGCGGTTCGACGTAGCGGCCTGCACCTGCCCCGCCAGATGCGCCCAACTCACCACGAACGGCGCGACCATATCCCAACGCAGCGACCGTATGATGCATCGCACCTGCGCCGGTTCCAGCACCGATCGCGCGATCCGATGCCGCACCAGCGCCCGGCTCCAGGCCGCGCCATAGCCGATCGCGACGGCGCTCCACCCGCCCCAGCCGATCGCCCAGAGCCAGCCGCCCGACTGGATCGCCACGCCCAGCATCGCCACCATCCACATGCCCGGACTATTGGTGACGATATGCCGATATTGCCGCACGCCAAAGGTCCAGAGCGACGCCATATCGCCATCCAGCGGACTGGCCACGAGCAGGTCGCGCACTGGCCGCAAGCGCAGCTTGGCCCGCCATCCGGCCAGGCCGATCGCCATGTCGTCGGACAGCCGTCCCGCCATCGCCGCGTCCAAGTCCAGCCGCTCGGCCACTGCCCGCGACAACGCCATCGCGCCGCCCCAGGGCATGGTCGCATTGGCCGATCGCGGCAGGGTCGCCAACTGCATCTCCACCGCGCCGACCAACCCAGCAATGCCGCCCCGCGCCGGCAGCAGCATGCGATAACCGGTGGCGATATCCGCCTTGCCCCGCACCAGCGGAAAGAGAAGCCGCCCGACCAGCCGCGTCGGCGGCACGATGTCGGCGTCGATGAAAACCAGCCATGTGTCGCCCGGCCGCAACGCCCGCAAAGCCGCACGCAGCTTGTGGACCTTTTGCCCTTCATCGCTCGCAATGCCTGCCGCAACGACCTGCACCCAATCACCCTCCAGCGCCGCCAAAGCATCCGCCGCCGGGCATTGCCCCGATGTCGCGATCAGCAGGCGAAACGGCGCCTCCTGCGCCTTCAACTGGGCGATCAGCTCTGGCCCGCCATCCCAATCATCGCGGACGCTCAGGATCACGACAGCCCCCTCAGGCGCCTCTTGCCTGCGGTCGGTCGGCAGGTTGCGCCAATAATTGACGACGCCAAGTACCGTCAGCGCCTGAAGGCCGATCCAAACCCAAAACATCACTGTCGCCCGTGCCCCTTTACCGCTGCATCTGCTGCTGTATGACGCTTGGACGATGCTCTCCAACCCCTTTCTCTTCTTCCTGATGCGCCGCCTGCCTGCACCGACCGCAAGCTGGCTCGGCGGATGGCTCTCCGCCACCATCGCGCGCCGGAACATGAAACTGCGCGACGCCCGCGCCCGCGCCAACCTCACCATCCTGCGCCCCGACCTGCCGGAAGCGGAGCGAGAGGCGATATTGACCCGGCGCTGGGTCAATATTGGCCGCACCATGGCGGAACTGGCCAATATCGACCGGCTGGTGAACGACGCCCATGTGACCGTGGTGGACAAGGCCGCTTATCAGGCCGTGCTGGATGGTCCCGGCCCGATGGTCGCCTTCACCGCGCACCTGGGCAATTGGGATCTGCTCGCCGCCCATATCAAATGGTCGACCGACCGGCCCGGCCTTGGCGTCTATGAAGCCCCCGACGACCCCAAGATCGCGGCTCAGCTCAAGAAAGCCCGCTCCAGCTACATGGGCGAAGCGATAGGCGGCGAAGGCGCGGCGCGCGGCGTGCTCAAGCATCTGACGCAGAAGGATCGCGCCACCCTCTATATATTGGCGGACGAGCGGCGCGACCGGCAGGTCTGGTTCCCGACCTTCGGCCGGCCGATCGAACCATCAGGCAATCTGTCGATCGCCCTGCGGCTCGCCCGGAAAGTCGGCGCCAAATTCCTGCCATTCTATCTCGTCCGTACCAATGGCCCGCATTTCGCGCTCCACTGGCACCCCCCACTCGATCCCGCGACGATGAGCAACGCGGACATCGTCGCCACGCTCGACCGCTTCCTGGGGGACGCCTGCATCACCCATGCCGACCAGTGGCTCGCTCTGCACGACATGGACCTTACCCAGCCGGGCCAGCCGCCTTTGAGCGGCATGTGACTTCCCTGCCCTGACGGTTTAAAGGCTCCCCATGTCCCGACTCGCGATCAAGATTTGTGGTCTGTCGACGCCCGAAACCGTCGGCGCCGCCATACAGGCCGGGGCGAGCCATGTCGGCTTCGTCCATTTCACCAAAAGCCCGCGCCATGTCGCGCCGGACCAGATCCGCGCACTGTCCGCCGCCATCCCCGTGCATGTCCAGCGCATCGCCGTCGTGGTCGATCCGACCGACGAGATACTGGCCGAACTGGTCGCCACCGGCGCGCTCAGCGCCTTCCAGTTGCACGGCAAGGAAACGCCCGAACGCGCCGCCGCCATCCGCGCGCGCTTCGGCCTGCCGGTGTGGAAGGCGATTTCGGTGAAGACCCGCGCCGATATCGACGCGGCCAATGCCTATGCCGGCGCCGCCGACCTGCTGCTGTTCGACGCCAAGACCCCTGATGGCGCGGCACTGCCCGGCGGCATGGGCCTGCGCTTCGACTGGACCTTGCTGCAGGGCGCGCCGATCGCCGCCCCATGGGGCCTGTCGGGCGGCCTTGGCATCGACAATGTGGCCGAAGCCATTCGCATCACCGGCGCGCCTCTGGTCGATGTTTCGTCGGGCGTGGAAAGCGCGCCGGGCATCAAGAGTGTGGACAAGATCATGGCCTTCTGCAAAGCGGTTCAGCCATGTTGATGCTGAACATCCCTGCCATGCGCATCGAAGGACGATGGCGCTGATCGCTTGCCCATTTGAAAGCGAACGCCCCATATTGTCCTTGGAAAGATAGTCATGACCGATATCGTAACCTTGCCCAACAGCCTGCGCAGCCAGCCCGATGCCAACGGCCATTTCGGCGCTTTTGGTGGCCGCTATGTCGCCGAAACGTTGATGCCGCTGATCCTTGAGTTGGAGAAGGTCTATAAGGAAGCGAAGGCCGATCCGGCGTTCGACGCCGAATTTGCCGAACTGCTGCGCTCCTATGTCGGCCGGCCCAACCCGCTTTATTATGCGGAACGGCTGACCGAAGCCCTGCGCGCGAAGGCGCCCGCCGGCAAGGGTGCCAAAATCTACCTCAAACGCGAAGAGCTGAATCACACCGGCGCGCACAAGATCAACAATTGCATCGGCCAGGCGCTGCTCGCCCGCCGCATGGGCAAGAAGAAGGTCATCGCCGAAACCGGTGCCGGCCAGCATGGCGTTGCTACCGCGACCGTCGCTGCCCTGTTCGGCATGGAATGCAAGATCTTCATGGGCGCCAAGGATGTGGAACGGCAGAAGCCCAATGTCTTCCGCATGAAGCTGCTCGGCGCAGAGGTCATCCCGGTCCATTCGGGGTCTTCGACGCTGAAGGATTCGATGAACGACGCCCTGCGTTACTGGGTGTCGAACGTGCATGACACCTTCTACATCATCGGCACCGCTGCGGGTCCGCACCCCTATCCCGAACTGGTCCGGGATTTCCAGTCGATCATCGGCAAGGAAACTCGCGCGCAGATCATGGAGGCCGAAGGCCGCCTGCCCGACCTGCTGATCGCTCCGGTCGGCGGCGGCTCCAACGCCATCGGCCTGTTCCATCCTTTCCTGGACGATCCGGACGTCGCGATGATCGGCGTGGAAGCAGCCGGCGAAGGGCTGGACAAGAAGCACGCCGCGTCGCTCGCCGGTGGCAAGTCCGGCATCCTGCACGGCAACCGCACGTACCTGCTTCAGGACGAAGACGGCCAGATCACCGAAGCGCACAGCATTTCGGCCGGCCTCGACTATCCCGGCATCGGTCCGGAACATAGCTGGCTGCATGAAATCGGCCGGGTGCAATATATGCCGATCAAGGATGACGAGGCGCTGGAAAGCTTCCAGACCCTCTCGCGCCTGGAAGGCATCATCCCCGCGCTCGAATCCGCCCATGCCGTCGCCGCTGCCGAGCAGGTCGCGCCCACGCTGGACGCGGATAAGATCATCGTGGTCAATCTGTCGGGTCGGGGGGACAAGGATATCTTCACCGTCGCCGACGCGCTGGGAGTGGAGATGTGAGCATGACCGACCGTCTCTCCGCCCGCTTCGCCGCCTGCAAGGCGCAGGGCCGTGCTGCGCTCATCACCTTCGTGACTGCCGGCGACCCTGACGTCGCATCGACGCCCGCCATTCTCGACGCGCTGGTCGCGGGCGGCGCGGATATCATCGAACTCGGCATGCCCTTCACAGATCCGATGGCCGACGGCCCGGCGATCGAACTGGCGAACCTGCGCAGCCTGGGCTCCGGCACGAAGACGAAGGATATCTTCGCGCTCGCCGCCGATTTCCGCGCCCGCCATGCCGACACGCCGATCGTGCTGATGGGCTATGCCAATCCGATGCTGATCCGCGGCGCCGACTGGTTCGCCGACCAGTGCAAGGCGGCCGGCGTCGATGGCGTCATCTGCGTCGACATTCCGCCGGAGGAAGATGCCGAAATCGGCCCGGCGCTGCGCGCGGCCGGCGTCCACCTCGTCCGTCTCGCCACGCCGACCAGCGACGCGGCGCGCCTGCCGGCCGTGCTGAACGGTGCCAGCGGCTTCCTCTATTATGTGTCCGTCGCAGGCGTCACCGGCAAGCAGTCGGCGGCGCAGGCTTCGATCGAAATCGCCGTCGCCAAGCTGAAGGCCGCCACCGACCTGCCGGTCGCCGTCGGCTTTGGCGTGCGCGGGCCGGAACAGGCCGCCGCCATCGGTCGTATTGCCGATGGCGTGGTGGTCGGTTCCGCCATCGTCGATATCATCGGGTCGCATGGCGACGCCGCCGCACCCTTCGTCCAGGACTTCGTCGCCACCCTGCGCGACGCCCTTTCTATTCGGGAGACCGCCGCATGAGCTGGATCAACCGCGTTCGTAACGCTTTGCCCTTCACCAAGAAGGAAACCACCGCCGAAACGCTGTGGCACAAATGCCCCTCCTGCAAGGAGATGATCTTCATCAAGGAGTGGGAAGAGAATCTCTCCGTCTGTCCGCGCTGCGACCATCATGGCCGCATCGGTCCGTCGGAACGGTTCGAGCAGATCCTCGATGCCGGTTTCATCCTGCTGCCGACGCCGCATGTGCCGGAAGATCCGCTCAAGTTCCGAGACAGCAAGCGCTATCCCGACCGGATCAAGGCCGCCCGCGCCGCGACTGGCGATCAGGACGCGCTGATCAACGCGCGCGGCGCGATCGACGATGTGCCACTGGTCATGGGCGTGCAGAATTTCGCCTTCATGGGCGGCTCCATGGGCATGGGCGTGGGCGCGGCCTTCATCCAGGGCGTCAACGACGCGATCGCCCATAAATGCCCTTATGTCATCTTCACCGCAGCCGGCGGCGCGCGTATGCAGGAAGGCATCCTGTCCCTGATGCAGATGCCCCGCGCGACCGTGGCGATCCAGAAACTGCACGCGGCCGGCCTGCCCTATCTCGTCGTGCTGACCGATCCGACCACAGGCGGCGTCACCGCCAGCTACGCCATGCTGGGCGATATCCAGATTTCGGAACCCAATGCACTGATCGGCTTCGCCGGCCAGCGCGTGATCGAAAGCACGATCCGCGAAAAGCTGCCCGAAGGGTTCCAGCGCGCCGAATATCTGCTGGACCATGGCATGATCGACATGGTCGTGCATCGCAGCGAATTGCGCGATGCGCTGGCCCGCGTGATCGGCTATCTCAGCCCGCGCGCGGCAGCCTGAAGGATCTAGTTAGTCATTGCGAGCGAAGCGAAGCAATCCAACGGTGCGCCAATTGGATTGCTTCGCTTCGCTCGCAATGACGATATAAAAATATCGCAGGGGGATTGAGGCAGATGGCCGACCACGCCGTTTCGGACGATGCACAAGTGCAGGCGCAACTGGACCGGCTCTGGTCGCTATCCCCCGGCGCGGATGTGCTGGGTCTGGAACGCATCACCCAGTTGCTGGACCGGCTGGGCAATCCGCATCGGTCGCTGCCCCCCGTCTTTCATGTCGCCGGCACCAATGGCAAGGGATCGACCTGCGCCTTCCTGCGCGCGGCGATGGAAGCCGATGGCAAGACCGTCCATGTCTTCACCTCCCCCCATCTGGTCCGCTTCAACGAGCGTATCCGCGTATCGGGCCAGCTGATTTCGGACGAGCAACTGGCCCGCTATCTGGAGCGGGTGCTCGATATCGCCGAAGGCGTGAACGCCAGCTTTTTCGAAGTGACGACGGCCGCTGCCTTCCTCGCCTTTGCCGAACATGAAGCGGACGCCTGCATCATCGAAGTGGGTCTGGGCGGTCGGCTGGATGCCACCAACGTCATTACCGATCCTGTCGTCTGCGGCATCGCCCAGCTTGGCATCGACCATCAGGCGTTTCTGGGCGACACGCTGGAAAAGATCGCGGCGGAAAAAGCCGGCATCGCCAAGCCAAGCGCCCCGCTTGTGACGCAGCGCTACGCCGAATCGCTCTTTCCCGTCATCATCGACGCGGTCGCCAACGCATCGACCCGTTGGATCGGACAG
The DNA here is from genome assembly GCF_008710165.1 of Sphingobium limneticum. Lineage (NCBI taxonomy): Bacteria > Pseudomonadati > Pseudomonadota > Alphaproteobacteria > Sphingomonadales > Sphingobiaceae > Sphingobium > Sphingobium limneticum. The sequence continues at coordinate 38,970 of NZ_VYQA01000002.1, forward strand.
GGCGATGGGTGGGACGCGGCAGTCTATCGCGACCGGATGCATTATCGCGACGATCTTGGCCGGCTGGAAACGCCGCTGCCCCGCCTCGCCGGCGCGCATCAGGTGCAGAATGCCGCGCTGGCCTTCGCCATGTTGCGGCATCAAAACGCGGTGCCCCTGTCCGAAGCCGCGCTCAAGGCCGCGCCGCTCTGGGCGCAATGGCCCGCGCGTTTGCAACGTCTCGATCATGGCCCGCTGTTGCAATCCTTGCCGAAAGAAACGAGCGCCTGGCTCGATGGCGGCCATAATGCCGGCGCAGGCGAAGCGATCGGCGCCTTCTTCACCGACGAGCGGCTGGAGGGGCGGAAGCTGCATCTCGTCATCGGCATGCTGGCGAACAAGGAGGTGGACGCTTTCCTCGCCCCCTTCGCGGGCAAGATCGCCCATATCCATGCGCTGCCGGTGCCCGGCCATGACCATTATCCGCCCGAACGCTTCGCCGCCATCGCCGATCAATGGGGCATCACCTGCACCGCGCACGCCAATGTAAGCCTGGCGATCGGCGCCATCGCCGACGAATGTGCCTTTGCGGGCGACACCGCACCCAAGCTGCTGATCGGCGGCTCGCTCTATCTGGCGGGCGAAATTTTGCGACTGAACGATCAGTTGCCCGACTGATTATAGTTGCGACTAACTCGCAATATCGTACGATAGCCTTCTCGGACCAACGCAGAAGGCGCGATTCTATGGCTTATGGAGAGACCTCCCCCCTCGACCTGCCCCGGCCCATTCCGGGCGGCTATGGCAATCGCCTGTTCCTGTTCGTGATGCGCCGAATGGCGACGGCGGGCGTCAACGACGCCCATGCCGCTAATGCGATGCTGGGCGCCTTCGGACGCAGCTATCGCCGGCCTTTGGTGCTGATGCGCGCGATGATGCTGGAACTGGCGCGCGCGTCGAGCCGCAAGATATTGGTCGCCCCGTGCTGCTGCGCCCGCATGACGGCGGACGAAGCGCTGATGATGCAGGCGACCGGCGATGCGCTGCGCGACCCCAATGCCGCCTATGATCAGGTGAGCGAATTGCTGGGCAACGACCATGCGCTGGGCGCACTGACCTGCCTGCAAGCGGTGGCGCACGCGCATAGCGATCTGGGCCGGCCGCTGGATCTCTACGCCGCCGGTTAAACCTTCCGCAATTCGGCCAGTTGCTCGCCGGCCCAGCGATACATGTCAGCCTGGGCCGCGCGCTGGGTCAGGTCCATTCTTTTGGCGCGCCGCTCCACTTCCTCCAGGATCGACCGGGCGCGATAACGATCGCCTTGTTGCAGCAGGAAGGCGACATAATGGCACCGCGCCTCCTCGCCTGCTATCCGCTCGATCACATCCTCGAACAGCAATCGCGCTTCGGCAGCTCGGCCGAGATCGGCCAAAATCCGCGCCCTGAGCAAGGCGCGCCGATCCCGTTCGCTGCCCATGCCCAACTCCGGCGCGGCATCCAGCAAGCGTAGCGCCTCCGCGCTTTCGCCCCGCTCGAACAGGACGCCGGCCATTTTGACCTGCGTGCCCCAATCTCCGCCCGGTCCCATCGCCAGCGCCTTGCGATAGGCGCTTTCCGCGTCCGCATAGCGATGACGAATGGCCTGCGCATCGCCAAGAGCGATATAATTGGCGGCGGTTTCAGCAAGGTCCAGATTGCGCTGCGCATCGCGCACGGCCCGCTCCGGATCGACCTTGCCCACCACCTGCGCCCGCGCGGTACGGACATGGCGATTATTCCAATGCTGCGGCAGCACCTCCAGCATCAGATAGGCAAAGCAGCCCAGCAGCGAAAAGAGCATGATGAACAGCAGCCAGATCTGGTTGCGGCTCGATCGGATGACATGGATGGCGCAAAGTATCTGAACGCAAAGCGATGCGACGATGAGGATCATGACCCTAACCTTGTTCAGTCGTCCTGGGTGCTGGCTTGCCTGACGCTGTCTACCACGAACCCCTTGTACCAGATGATCCACAGCAGCAGCATGCCCGGTAAGGCAGCAACGACGGTCATCAACCAGAAGCCGACCCATCCGGCCTGTTCGGCGATGATACCGGCCGGCGCAGCGAGCCAGGTTCGCCCTACGGCCGCGAAAGAGGATAGAAGCGCGAACTGCGTCGCCGTATAGGCCAGGCTCGACAGGCCTGACAGGTATGTCACGAACACGGTCAGCCCGATGCCGCTCGTCACCTGTTCCGTCGCGACCGCAATGGTCAGCCACAGGGTGGAATGGCCATGCATCGCCACGCCAACGAAGGTCAGGTTGCTCAGCATCATCATCAGGCCGGACCAGAAGAGCGCGCGCCCCATGCCGAGCCAGGCGATGAACGGCGCGGCCAGCGCGGTACCCACGATCAGCCCCCAGAAACCCACCACCTTGTTGATCGCGATGAATTCCGCATCGCTAAAGCCCAGATCGACGATCATCGGATTGAGCATCCCCTGCCCCATCGCGTCGCCAATCTTGTAGAGCAACACGAACAGCAGGATCAGCACCGACCCGCGACGGCCCAGAAACTCGATGAACGGGTTCAGCACCGTTTCCTTGAGCCAGACGCCCATGCTCTTGCCGGCCATTTCGGCATGGCGATCGACATAGATGCCCGGTCCCGCCATCAATGCGCCGATCGCACCGGGCAGGACGAGGAAGCCGGTCAGGCCATAAGCCATCGCCCATCCCAGGCCGAGGCCAGTTTCGGGCGAATACAGGAAGATCGTGCCGACCCCCGAAAAAAAGGCGCCCAGACGGTAGCCGAACTGGTTGGTCGCCGTGCCATAGGGCATTTCCTCATCGCTCAATATCTCGATGCGATAGGCGTCGATGACGATATCCTGCGTCGCGCCGAGAAAGGACACGAGGATCGCGCAAAAAGCGAAATAGCCCAAATGATTGGCCGGGTCGCTGCTGCCGAGCATCCAGATCGCGCAAAACAGCAGCAGTTGGATGAGGAACAGCCAGGCGCGGCGCTGACCGAACAGGCGGGTCAATACTGGCAGGGGCAGCTTGTCCACCAGCGGCGCCCACAACCATTTCAGCGTATAGGGTGTGGTGAGGCCGATGGCGAAACCGATGGTCGATTTCTGGATACCGACCTTCGACAGCCAATAGCCCATCGTGCCGAGCAGCAACATGAGCGGAAAGCCGCTGGATATGCCGATCAGCAAAGAGACGAACGGCATCGGCCGGAAATAGGGACGCATGACGTCCCGCCAGTTTTTCGGCTGTTCGGCGATATCCGTCACTTAAATCCCCCGGTGGCATCCGTTTCGCGGCTACCATATGACCAGATCGCCGCCAAGCAAGTCCGCTGTGCGGCGATCAGCCCGGCAACTCGAACAGGCTGAGGCCCGGCGGAAGCTTTGGCCGCCTTGCGCCGCGCAGCAGCGCATCGACCACGCCGATCGCGGCGATCAGGTCGCGCGGGGCGTAGGGCTTGGCGAGGCAACCGACCGCCAGCGTGCGCGCCTCCACCGGACAGCGGCCGGTGACGAACAACACCGGCAGGCCACACAGGGCGGCATGGCGGGCGACGTCGATGCCGGTCTTTTCACCATGGATGGCGACATCGGCGATGACGAGATCGACGCCGCCTTCGTCCATTACCCGGACGGCATGGTCATGATCGTCCACGGTGGCGGCGATGCGATAGCCCGCCTGCGCCAGCGTATGCTCATTGTCGAAGGCGACGAGCGGCTCATCCTCCACCACCAAAATGGTGCGGATCGCCTTGCGGCGCTTCGAGACAGCGCCTCCCTCTTTCACCAGCCCGAAAAACATTTGCCGATCCGCCCTGATTCCGCCATGCACCCGATGAAACGCCGCGCCCCCGCACCGGGTTGCCCGATGAACGGTCAGTCCCCCTCGCCCAAGCGCCGGAGCGGCACAATTCAACCTGTTGCTGGCTTTTATCCCATATGGGAATAGCCAGTGCCCATGAAAAGGAATCCGCCGTTGCAACCGCCGAAAAAATCCGGACCACCCCGCAGGGGAGGACCAGGCGGTCCGAAACGCCCGACCGGCCCCGGTCGGGGAGGCCCCAGCCAGGGACGTTCAGGTCCACGCACCGGCGGATCTCCGGATCGTGGCGCGGGCCGTGATGCCGAACGGGGCGACGCAAAGCCCCGCTTCTACAAGGGCGACGATAGCCGTGCGGAACGTCCACGCGGCGAGCGTCCGGACCGCAGCAGGAGCGATGCCGGCGCACGTCCTGCCCGTGGCGCCGGTCCGCGCGATGCTGCCGCCAAGCCGCGCGGCCCTCGCAGCGAAGGCGAACGTCCCCGGACCGATCGTCCCCGGACCGAGCGCCAGCGCAGCGAGCGCCCCGCGACCGAACGGTCCGGCAGCGATGGTTTCCGCCCGAATGGCGTGCGGCAGGAACGGGCACGCCCCGCCCGGCCCGACGGCCCACGCCAGGAACGCGGCCGCCCCGATCGATCGGACGGCCCACGGCAGGAACGTGGCCGGCCCGACCGGCCGCGTGACAATGTCGTCAAATCCTATCCGCCCCGCCGCCCGCGCGGCAAGGGGCCGACGCCGACCGCCAATCCCCATCCCGCTCATGCCGCCGCCAGCGAAGGCAAGGGTGAACCGCAGCGCATCGCCAAGCTGCTGGCCCGCGCCGGTGTCGCCTCCCGCCGCGAAATCGAACGGATGATCGAGGAAGGCCGCGTCGCCAAGGACGGCGTCGTCATCGACACGCCCGCCACGCTGCTGACGTCGCTGCATGGCGTTACGGTGGACGAGGTCGCGATCGCCGCGCCCGAACCCACGCGCCTGTTCCTGTTCCACAAGCCGACCGGCTATCTGACCACCGAGCGCGATCCGGTAGGACGGCCGACCATCTACGACCGGCTGCCCGCCGACCTGCCGCGCGTCATGCCGATCGGTCGACTGGATATGAATACGGAAGGGCTGTTGCTGCTGACCACCGATGGCGGCTTCAAGCGCGAGATGGAATTGCCCGCAACCGGCGTGCCGCGCACCTATCGCGCCCGCGCCTTTGGCGAGGTCAGCCAGCAGCAACTGGAAGACCTGTTCGACGGTCTGGAGATCGACGGCATCCGCTACGGCCCGATCGAGGCCAATCTGGAGCGCCGCACCGGACGCAACCAGTGGATCGAAATGACCCTGACCGAAGGCAAGAACCGGGAAGTTCGCCGCGTGCTCGAACATATGGACCTCAAGGTCAACCGGCTGATCCGCACCAGCTATGGCCCCTTCCATCTGGGCGAATTGCCGGTCGGCGCGGTCGAAGAAGTGCGCGAGCATGAACTGGCGTATTTCCGCAAGATGTTGCGGGATGCGGGGAAGACCGCAGGCAAGACCGCAGACCGCAACGAGGTTGACGGAGACGGCGACGCATGAGGATCATTTCGGGCCAATGGCGCGGCCGTCCTTTGACCGCGCCGAAGGGTGACGCGACCCGCCCCACCGGGGACCGGACGCGCGAGACGCTGTTTTCCATGTTGCTCAGCCGTATCGGATCGTTCGAGGGGCTGGCGGTGGGCGACTTTTTCGCCGGGTCGGGCGCGCTGGGGTTCGAGGCTCTGTCGCGCGGTGCGGCCTCATGCCTGTTCGTCGAGCAGGACAAGCCGGCGCTCGACGCGATCCGCGCCAATGGTGAGCGCCTGGGCATTCGCCCGGACGTCCGCGCCTCCAGCGTCATGGCGCTGGGGTCGGCGTCCAGGCCGCTGGACCTCATTTTCATGGACCCGCCCTATGGCACCGGCGCAGGCCAGGTGGCGCTCGACAAGCTGGCGCGGCTGGGTTGGACCAACGCCGCCAGCTGGATCAGCATCGAAACCGACCGGCGCGAGGATGTGGTGGTGAAGGGTTTTGCCGTCGACACCGTGCGCGATGTCGGCAAGGCGCGGATTACACTGCTGCGCGCCGAAGAGTGAAACTCGCCCACTCGCTCCGAACGAGACAGCGAGTTGGACAGTTAAACTGCATTTTTGAGCCGAGGCGGGCGGCGCTGATGGCCGCCCGCCTCGGCTCGCAATTCGTTAGCGCTTACGCCCCTTGGGCGCTTCGCCGCGATTGACGCAGCTGTCCTGCACGGTGCGGGTACAGGTCGGATAGTCCTTCGCCTCGGTTGGCGCGGGCGTCATATTCCCACCCACTGTGACCGGATTGGAAGACGACCCCATCGGAGCCGATGGATCCTTCGGCACGCCGGCGGGGGCTGGCGCCATGCCCGGATCGGCCGGAACCGCGCCGGTCGGCTGGCCGGCGTTGGGGTCAGGCTGCGGTGGCGTTGGTGGGGTAGACGCAGCCGGTGCGGCAGGCGCGACCGGAGCCGAGGGCGGCGTTGCAGCCGGATCGGCCGGGGCTGGTTCAGCCGGAGGGGTCATGGCGTCGGCGGGCGGCTGGCTCCCCTGTGCGGGCATATCCTGTGCGATGGCCGAGCCGCCCGCTACGGCGAAGCTCAACATCGCAACGCCAGCTAGCATGATGGATTTCATCGGGATCATCCTTTCCTATGTTCTGTTCTTCGCCCCGTTCAGGACCAAAACAGCGGTCGTGACACCCCCGTTCCATCCCGACGGTGAAACGGTGCATACATAAGATAGGACGAACGGCCGTTGCGGCTTATGGACCTTCTGGATAGCGGTCGAACGACGGCAGATCGTGCGCCTTTTCCACCCATGGCAGGGCTTCGGCCATCTGAATCTGCGCCTGGGGCGGCAGGGCGGTCGGATCGTCCAACGTTCCCGTCTGGATATCGATCGCGCCGGGGAAAGCTACGGGATTGGTGTAGAAGACGCCGGTGCCGCAAGTGCCGCAGAAATGGCGCGTCGCATGCTCGGAGGATTGGTAGCGCACCGCCTCTCCCTCGATCTTTACCGCATCTTCCGGGAACAACGCCCAACCGACCATCGGCGCGCCGGCGCTGGCACGACAATCCTTGCAATGGCACAGCGCGCTATAGGCCGGGTCGCCGGTCGCTTCGTAGCGGATCGCCCCGCACTGGCATCGTCCCGTCAGCATCGTCCCTTGCTCCCTTGCATGATTCGCCTTTTGTTCTCATAGAAGCCCCATCGCCGCAAGAGGCCGTTCCCGTCGCGCCCCTTGCCCATGCACCATCCCATGCCTAGTTGATCCATATGACCGTTCCTGCCCCCTCCCCCAATGATCCGCCCTATCTGGATGGGTTGAACCCGCCGCAGCGAGAGGCGGTGCTGACGACGGAGGGACCGGTGCTGGTGCTGGCCGGCGCCGGCACGGGCAAGACGGCGGCGCTTACAGCGCGGTTGGCGCATCTGATCGGCACGCGCCGCGCCTGGCCGTCCGAGATATTGGCGGTGACCTTTACCAACAAGGCGGCGCGGGAAATGCGCGCACGGGTCGGCCGGATGATCGGCGATGCGGTGGAGGGCATGCCATGGCTCGGTACCTTCCACGCCATCGCGGCCAAGATGCTGCGCCGCCATGCCGAACTGGTGGGCCTGCAATCCAATTTCACCATCCTCGACACCGACGATCAGCTGCGGTTGCTCAAGCAACTGGTGCAGGCGGAGGGGATCGACGAAAAACGCTGGCCAGTGCGGCAGTTGGCGGGCCTGATCGACCAGTGGAAGAATAAGGGCTGGACCCCAGCCGATGTCGGCGCAGGCGAGGCGGAAGGATATGCCAACGGCAAGGGGCAGAAGCTTTACGCCGCCTATCAGGCCCGACTGCGCGATGTAAATGCGTGTGATTTCGGCGACTTGCTGCTCCACACTCTCACGATTTTGAAGACGCATCGCGACGTGCTGGAGCAATATCAGCAGAAATTCCGCTACATCATGGTGGACGAATATCAGGACACCAACAGCAGCCAATATCTATGGCTGCGGCTGCTGGCGCAGACGCGCAAGAATATCTGCTGCGTGGGCGACGATGATCAGTCCATCTATTCGTGGCGCGGCGCAGAAGTCGCCAATATCCTGCGGTTCGAAAAGGATTTTCCCGGCGCGACCATCATCCGGCTGGAGCAGAATTATCGCTCCACGCCGCATATCCTGGGTGCGGCATCCGGCGTGATTGCGGAAAATGGCAATCGCCTGGGCAAGACGCTGTGGACCGATATCGATGTCGGCGAAAAGGTGAAGGTCGTCGGCATATGGGACGGGCCGGAGGAAGCGCGACGCGTCGGCGAAGAGATTGAAGCGGTCGAGCGTAGCGGCGGCTCGCTGGACGAAGTGGCGATCCTGGTCCGCGCCCAGCATCAGACCCGCGAGTTCGAAGACCGGTTCATCCAGATCGGCCTGCCCTATCGCATCGTCGGCGGCTTCCGTTTCTACGAGCGCGCCGAAATTCGCGATGCGCTGGCCTATTTGCGGCTGGTGAACCAGCCTGCCGACGATCTGGCGTTCGAACGCATCGTCAACGTGCCCAAGCGCGGGCTTGGCGACAAGGCGGTGGAGAAATTGCACCGGCTGGCACGCGCGGAAGGCATACCGCTGGCGCTGGCGGCGGCGCGCATCCTGGACACCGATGAGTTGACGCCGCAGGCGCGACGGTCGCTGGGCAATTTCATTGGCGATCTGGCGCGCTGGCGCGATCGGGCCGGGCAACTGCCCCATGCCGAACTGGCGCGGCAGATATTGGACGAGAGCGGCTATACCGCCATGTTGCAGGCCGAACGCACGACCGAAAGCGCCGGGCGGCTGGAAAACCTGTCCGAACTCGCCCGCGCGATGGAAGAATATGAGACGCTGGGCGCCTTCCTGGAGCATGTCTCCCTCGTCATGGACAATGAAGCGCAGGCGGACGAGCGCAAGATCACGATCATGACCATCCACGCCGCCAAGGGGCTGGAGTTCGACACGGTGTTTCTGGCCGGTTGGGAGGAAGGCATCTTCCCGTCGCAGCGCGCGCTGGACGAAGGCGGCCTCAACAGCCTGGAGGAGGAACGGCGGCTTGCCTATGTGGCGATTACGCGCGCGCGCAAGCGCTGCACCATCCTGCACGCCGCCAATCGCCGCATCTATGGGCAATGGACCAGCAGCATCCCGTCGCGATTCGTCGGCGAATTGCCGCCCGAACATGTCGAATCGGAAAGCAGCATGTCGGGCGGTGCATCTTTATGGCGAGCCAACTGGTCGGAACGGGACGACCCCTTCGCCAATGTCGCGCGCGGCAGCGGACGCGGGCCAGGCTGGCAGCGGGCGCAATCCACCGGCCAATTCAGCAAGGAACCGGTGCGGATCGTGGAGGCGCGGGCATCGGCCGTGTCGCTGGGCAATAAGGGGCGCAACGACATGAGCATCGGCCTACGCGTCTTCCACCAGAAATTCGGCTATGGCAGCGTTGCGGAGATCGAGGGCAACAAGCTGGAGATCGATTTCGAAACGGCTGGGCGCAAGCGCGTGATGGACAGTTTCGTTCAGCCGGCTTGAGGGCGGGATGCTGACGCCGATATCGATTCCGGTGCGGCGCAGAGTTTGGCGGACAGGATAGTAGTGACATCTTTGGCGAACCCTTCGATGGTCGCCACTGTCGCCGCATTGCTGATCAGGCGCGGTTCGGGATCGATCGCGCAAAGCGTGCCATAAAAGCTGCCGTCCGACAGGATCAGCGGGAAAGAGGCGTAGCTTTTGAAACCGTAGAAGCGCGGCACCGGATGCCGTTGCCAAGCGATGTCGGCATCGACATGATCGATCACCACATAATTTTCGGTCTGCCGGATATCGTTGCAGATGGTCATCTGCACCTCCAGTTCCGCGCCGGGTTCCAGCCCGAAGGCGATCTGGTCCAGCACCTGGCAGGCGATCCACCGATCTTCGGTCACACGCGCCACGGCAGCAAAGCCCATATGCGTCGCCTGGCACAGGCGCACCAATATGGCGCGGATCGCGTCGTCATCGCCCTGCGCGGCGGCCTGAACGGCTAATTCATCCTTCATACCCGTCGAATGGCAGGAAAGCGCGCCCTTGGCCAGTGGGGAGGCTGTGGCGGAGGGAGAGAATCGCAATGGCAATGGCAATGGCAGCGGCGATGGCGCTGACAGCGACGCAAGAAGGCGTGTGGTCCTGCATATGGAATTTGATGAAAATTGGTGGAGCCTAGCGGGATCGAACCGCTGACCTCCTGCATGCCATGCAGGCGCTCTCCCAGCTGAGCTAAGGCCCCATCCTGTGCGGCCTGGCCGTCACATCATGGTCAGACCATGTCCGGCAATGCCGTCGGTCTTATGTATAAACGCGAAGTCAGGGATAACTTCTCGTCCTTTCCCCTCACTTGCGTTCGGGAATTTTTCGGGAAAATGTCCCCCGGACATTTTCTGATCCCGAAAAATTGGTGGAGCCTAGCGGGATCGAACCGCTGACCTCCTGCATGCCATGCAGGCGCTCTCCCAGCTGAGCTAAGGCCCCGTACCAGTGAGGCGCCGCTTGGGTTCGGCGCCTCGGAGGTCGCTGCCTCTAGGGTCGTCCGACCCCGTTGGCAAGCAGAAATTTCACTTAATTATCGTCGTTGTCGTCGTCACCGGCGGCATCGACGCCCAGGTCGTCGTCACCACCCAGATCGACGTCATTATCCGGCGAATCGCCGTCGTCATCGACGTCGATGTCCAGATCGTCGTCAGCCGTTTCCAGCTCACCATCTGCGGTTTCGATCACCTTCTTGGGCGCCGCTTCCTCATAAGGCAGCGGCTGCTTCGATTTCAGCACCGGTTCCGGTTCCCAGGCACTGTTGCAATTGATGCAGGTGACCGGATCGTCCTTGCCCAGGTCGTAGAAGCGAGTCGCGCATTTTGGGCAGGTCCGCTTCGTGCCCCATTCAGCCTTCACCATGTCCGGCCTGTTCCTTCTTCGATGCTTCAAACAGAAATCACGCGGCGCAACGCTTGTTGCCCGCGAAACGTCGGGCGCCTTGCCATAGCGGGATCGCGCTGTCAAAAGCCGCTCGCATTTTTTCGGTTCCAACACAATGGATACCCCGTGACCCAGCATGACGATCAAGCCACCCCCCGCACCTTCTCCGCCGCGCCAGCCTTGGCGGGCAGCGTCACCGTGCCGGGCGACAAAAGCATTTCCCACCGGTCGCTGATGCTGTCGGCGCTGGCCGTGGGCGAAAGCCGGGTCGAAGGCCTGCTGGAGGGCGAGGATGTGCTGGCCACCGCCGCCGCCATGCGGGCGATGGGCGCGACGATCGAGCGCGACGACGATGGGGTATGGCATATTCATGGCGTTGGCGTCGGCGGCCTGCTCCAGCCCGAAACCGCGCTGGACATGGGCAATAGCGGTACATCGACGCGCCTGTTGATGGGCCTGCTCGCCAGCCATGACCTGACCGCGACCTTCGTGGGCGACGCATCGCTGAGCAAGCGACCGATGGCGCGCGTCACCGATCCGCTGTCGCGCATCGGCGCCAGCTTCACGACCAGTCCCGGCGACCGCCTGCCGCTGACGATGAAGGGCGCCTGCCCGGCCGTACCGCTGGACTACACCCTGCCCGTCGCGTCAGCGCAGGTGAAATCCTCGATTCTGCTGGCCGGCCTCAATACGCCGGGCATCACCCGCGTGGTCGAGCCGATCCCCACGCGTGACCATAGCGAGCGGATGCTCAAGGGCTTCGGCGCGGACCTGAATGTCGAGACGCAGGCGGACGGTACGCGCATCATCACGCTGGTCGGCGAAGCGGAATTGAAGCCGCAGAATATCGTCGTGCCGGGCGACCCCTCCTCTGCCGCTTTCCCGATGGTCGCGGCGCTTCTGGTGCCGGGGTCGCAGGTGACGATCGCCAATGTGGGTCTTAACGGCACGCGCGCCGGCCTGATCGACCTGCTGCGCGAAATGGGTGGATCGATCGAGGTGGTGAATGCCCGTGAAGTGGGTGGCGAGCCGGTCGGCGACCTGATCGTCACCGCGTCGGACTTAAAGGGCGTCGAACCCGACCCCGCCCGCGCGCCGAGCATGATCGACGAATATCCCGTCGCCTTCATCGCTGCCGCTTTTGCACAAGGGCGCAGCATCTTCCGCGGGCTGGACGAATTGCGGGTCAAGGAATCCGACCGCATCGCCACCATGGCGCAGGGGCTGCGCGCGATCGGCGTCACCGTCGAGGAACTGGAAGACGGCATCATCATCGAGGGCAGCGGCGGCACGCTCCTGCCCGGCGGCGGGCCGATCGCGACCAAGCTGGACCATCGCATCGCCATGAGCTTCGCGGTCGCCGGCCTCATATCGAAGGATGGCGTCACCATCGACGATATGCGCCCGGTCGCGACCAGCTTCCCGACCTTCCTGCCCTTGCTTCAGTCGCTGGGCGCGATCGCATGATCATCGCCGTCGACGGACCCGCCGCATCGGGCAAGGGCACCATCGCCAAGGCGCTGGGCCGCCATTATGACCTGCCCGTACTGGATACCGGCCTGCTCTACCGCGCGGTCGGCCTGTCCGTTCTGAAAGCAGGCGGCGACCCGGATCTTGAGGCCGATGCGCTCGCCGCCGCCGGCTTCGACGACGATATCCTGTCCGACCCGGCACTGCGCAGCGAAGCGGTCGGCAGCCTGGCGTCGCGCGTGTCCGTGCATCAGAGCGTGCGCGATGCGCTGATCGAACGGCAGCGCGACTTCGCCACTCAACCGGGCGGCGCGATCCTGGACGGGCGCGATATCGGCACGGTCATCGCCCCCGATGCCGATGCCAAGATCTTCGTCACTGCCAGCGTGCAGGTGCGCGCCGATCGCCGTTTCAAGGATGCGCTTGGCCATGGCGGCCATCCCGATATGGATAGCCTGATCGCCGACATTCAGGCTCGCGATACCCGCGACATGAGCCGCGACCATGCCCCGCTCAAGCAGGCGCCGGGCGCGGACTTGCTAGATACGAGCGATTTGACTATAGACGCGGCCGTCCAGCGGGCGATCGCGCTTGTGGACGCTCAGCTTGAAGGTCGCCCCTGAGGGATGACCCGACAAGGCGCGCGGAGTTTCCGGGCGCCCTTTTCGCTTATCTCGCCTGCGCGTTTCACGGCCGTAACCCTTTGGATACGCGGCGGATATTCGGTCCGGCGCGTGGTTTGGCCAAAGACCATCGGATACAACCGATTGGCCAGCAATGATGAGTGAAGGACCAACCATGGCCTCTACGGCATTCCCCTCGCGCGACGATTTCGCCGCGCTTCTCAATGATTCTCTCGGTGGTGAAGACGGCGGCTTTGAAGGCCGCGTCGTCAAGGGCACCGTTACCGCCATCGAAAACGACCTGGCCGTCATCGACGTAGGTTTGAAGTCGGAAGGCCGCGTGCCGCTGCGCGAATTCGCTGCGCCGGGCCAGAAGGCTGACCTGAAGGTCGGCGACGAAGTCGAAGTCTATGTCGACCGCGTCGAAAACGCCCATGGCGAAGCCATGCTGTCGCGTGACCGCGCTCGCCGCGAAGCCGCCTGGGACAAGCTGGAAAGCGAGTTCACCGAGAGCGCCCGCGTCGAAGGCGTCATCTTCGGCCGCGTCAAGGGTGGCTTCACCGTCGACCTCGACGGCGCCGTGGCGTTCCTGCCCGGTTCGCAGGTCGACATCCGCCCCGTGCGCGACGTCACCCCGCTGATGGACATTCCGCAGCCCTTCCAGATCCTCAAGATGGATCGCCGCCGCGGCAACATCGTCGTGTCGCGTCGCGCCATTCTGGAAGAAACCCGCGCCGAACAGCGTTCGGGCCTCATCCAGACGCTGGCCGAAGGTCAGATCATCGAAGGCGTCGTCAAGAACATCACCGACTATGGTGCGTTCGTTGACCTGGGCGGTATCGATGGCCTGCTGCACGTCACCGACCTGTCGTACAAGCGCATCAACCACCCGAACGAGATGATCAACATCGGCGACACCGTCCGTGTCCAGATCATCCGCATCAACCGCGACACGCAGCGCATTTCGCTCGGCATGAAGCAGCTGGAAAGCGATCCGTGGGAAGGCGCCAGCGCCAAGTACCCGGTCGGCGCCAAGCTGTCGGGCCGCGTCACGAACATCACCGAATATGGTGCGTTCGTCGAGCTGGAAGCCGGCATCGAAGGTCTGGTCCATGTTTCGGAAATGTCCTGGACCAAGAAGAACGTCCACCCCGGCAAGATCGTTTCGACCAGCCAGGAAGTCGAAGTTCTGGTTCTGGAAGTCGATCCCGAAAAGCGCCGCATCTCGCTCGGCCTCAAGCAGGCCCAGTCGAACCCGTGGGACAGCTTTGCAGAGCGTCACCCGATCGGCTCGACCGTCGAAGGCGAAGTCAAGAATGCGACCGAATTCGGTCTGTTCATCGGCCTGGACGGCGACGTGGACGGCATGGTCCACATGTCGGACATCGCATGGGGCATTTCGGGCGAAGACGCCCTGGCCCTGCACCGCAAGGGCGAGGCCGTTCAGGCTGTCGTTCTCGACATCGACGTCGAGAAGGAACGCATCAGCCTCGGCATGAAGCAGCTTGAGCGTGGCGGTCCGGCCGCTGGTGGCACCGCTGCTGCGGCTGCCGGCCTCAACAAGAACTCGATCGTCACCGTGACGGTTCTTGAAGTCCGCGACGGCGGCCTGGAAGTCCAGGCTGGCGAAGACGGCGCTGCCGGCTTCATCAAGCGCAGCGACCTTGGCCGCGACCGTGACGAACAGCGTCCGGAACGCTTCCAGGTCGGCCAGAAGTTCGACGCCATGGTGACCGGTTTCGACCGCGCCAAGAAGCCGACCTTCTCGGTCAAGGCGATGCAGATCGCTGAAGAGAAGCAGGCTGTCGCGCAGTACGGCTCGTCCGACAGCGGCGCGTCGCTGGGCGACATTCTGGGCGAAGCGCTCAAGGCGAAGACGGAAGGCTAAGTCTTCTTTCGCTACTGAAGAAAAATGGCCCGCCGGACTTAGGTTCGGCGGGCTTTTTCATGTCCCGGCACGATCTTTCTTGTGGAAACGTAACGACTGGCTTGTTGCCCGATTGTCAACGCCTTGCGGATTCTCTATGACGAAGCAGGGGCACAGCAGAGGGGCGCTGGAGAACCAATGATCCGTTCGGAACTGATCCAGAAACTGGCCGAGGAAAATCCTGGGCTGAGCTTGCCGGAAGTAGAAAAGATCGTCGATCTTTTCTTCCGGGAGATTGTCGATCGACTGTCCACGGGCGGTCGTGTCGAATTGCGCGGTTTCGGCGCATTCACCACCCGCGCACGCGATGCCCGCACCGGGCGCAATCCACGCACCGGCGAACAGGTGCCGGTGGATGCCAAGCGCGTCCCCTATTTCAAGCCGGGCAAGGAAATGCGCGAACGGCTGAACGGCAAGGACGCCTGAGTCGATGATCCAGAGCATCGTGCGGAAAAGTGGAAACCGGTTTTTCGCTTAAAACGATGCGAAAACAAAAAATCTGGAGCAGGCGATCCGCTTCGTATTTGACGCAGCCTGCTCCGGAGATCGGGCTGTTGCTCGATCACCCTTGACCTGCCGGCCGCCAGCCGCCACTGAGGCGCTGCCTGGCGACAAAGCCATGCGGACGTGGCGAAATCGGTAGACGCAGCGGACTTAAAATCCGCCTTCCCCTGGAAATGCGGGTTCAAGTCCCGCCGTCCGCACCAGCAAAGATGACAAGCTTTTTCCTACCAAAGGACTGGCTATTGCGGCCAGTTGCCGCGATGGTGCGGTCATGGCCGGTGCAATCAATCCCAACAGTTTCAGCGACTCCCTCGTCATCCTGGGGGCCGCAGGGCTCGTCATTCCCGGATTCGCCCGTTTTCGCATCAGCCCCGTCATCGGCTTCATCCTGGTCGGCTTGGCGGTCGGCCCGGCGGGTCTGGGGTCGCTGGTCGACCAATATCCTTGGCTTTATCATGTCACCATATCGAACCGGGCGGCGATCGAGCCGTTTGCCGAGCTGGGCGTCATATTATTGCTCTTTTCCATCGGGCTGGAACTGAGTTTCCGACGCCTGTGGACGATGCGCGCGCAGGTGTTCGGCGTCGGTGCGACGGAATTGATCGGCGGCGCGCTGCTGATCGCCATGGGCCTCTATTTCCTGGGGCAGCCCACCGCCGGCGCCATCGGCCTTGGCCTGGCGCTCGCCCTTTCGTCCACTGCCGTGGTGCTGCCGATGGTCGGCACGCAAAGCGCGGTCGGCCGCGCGGCCTTTTCCATGCTGCTGTTCGAAGATCTGGCGCTGGTGCCGATCATCTTCATGCTGGGCGCCCTCGCCCCTTCCGTCGCGGCCAGTCCCGACGGCGCCTGGGGCGAAATGGCCAATACGTTGATGAAGGGCGGCATCACCATCGCGGTGATGCTGGTGCTGGGCCGGGTCTTCCTGCCCCATATGTTCAGTCAGGCAGCGCGCACCAAAAGCCCGGAAGTCTTTCTGGCGGCCAGCCTGCTGGTGGTCATCGTCTCCAGCCTGGCGACGTCGATCGCCGGCCTGTCCCCCATCGTCGGTGCGCTGCTTGCCGGCCTGCTGATTGCCGAGACGGACTATCATAGCGAGGTCGAGGTGATGACCGCCCCGTTCAAGGGGCTGGCACTGGGCGTATTCCTGATCACCGTGGGCATGAGCCTGGACATTCGCGTGATCCTGGCCAACTGGCCCAGCCTGGTGATGGCGGTGGTCGGCGTGGTATTGGCCAAGACGCTGGTGACCGGCGCGCTGCTCTACTTCTCCGGCGCGCGCAAGGGCGTGGCGCTGGAGGTCGGCGTGCTGATGTCCAGCCCGTCGGAAACCACATTGATCGTGCTGTCGGCGGCGTCGGCGGCGCAATTGATCCTGCCGTCCACCGCCGCCTTCTGGCAGATCGTGACGGCCATCGGCCTGACCATCACGCCGCTGCTGGCACGGATCGGTCATGACATCGCCCGCCGGCTGGAAACCGCTTTGGGCGAGGAAACGATCGAAGCGACGGAAGAACATACCGAAGCGGCGGCGGTCATCATCGGCTTCGGCCGGGTCGGACGCATGGTGTGCGACCTGCTGAAGACTCACAAGCAGCGCTTCATCGTCGTCGAATCGGACCCCGACGTGGTCGCGGAGGCACGGCGGCTGGGCTATCCGATCCTGTTCGGCGACGTCGCGCGCGCGGAAATGCTGGATCGCCTGCGCCTCGGCCATGCCCGTGCTCTGATCCTGACCATGGACGACCCGGTGCTATCGGTACGCGTGACCAAGCGGGTGCGCGGATGGGTGCCCGACCTGCCGATCATCGCGCGCGCGCGCGATACCGATCATGCCGCGCAACTCTACAAGGCCGGCGCCAGCGACGCGGTACCCGAAACGCTGGAAAGCTCGCTGCAACTGGCGGAAACCGCGCTGGTGGATCTGGGCGTTGCGATGGGGCCGGTGATCGCGTCGATCCACCAGATGCGCGAAGATCTGCGCGTGGGGATCAAGGAAGCCGCGCAGATGGAAACCGCGCCCAAGCTACGCCGGCTGCGCGCGGATGAGGTGGGCTAGAGCATTCTGAAGTCGACTGGAACAGCCGACGGCTCGCAGGATGCGGCAAACAAAAGCAAATTAGAGCATCATCCGATTCACTATAATCGGATGATGCTCTAATCCCCCTCTTCCGGCGGACTGAATACCGACCATCCGGTGCGCCGCGCCAGCATTTCCAGCGCCTGCGTGCCAAGCTGACTATTGCCGCTGGCGTTAAGGCCCGGCGACCAGACCGCGATGGACGCACGGCCCGGCACGATGGCGAGGATGCCGCCACCCACGCCCGACTTGCCGGGAATACCGACGCGAAAGGCGAAGTCGCCCGACGCATCATAATGGCCGCAGGTCAGCATCAGCGCATTGATACGCCGCGCGCGGCTGGGCGACACCACCCTGCCCCCATCGGGATGCCGCCCGTCCAGCATCAGATAGCGCCCGGCGAGCGCCAGTTGCCGACAGCTCATCTCGATCGCGCACTGGTGGAAATAGCTGCCCAGCACCAGGTCGACCGGATGCCGCACATTGCCGAAAGCGCGCATATAATTGGCGAGCGCCATATTGCGAAAGCCGGTCGCCGTTTCGGACGTGGCGACATCCTCATTGATGATGATATCGTCTTCACCGGTCAGATAGCGGACGAAGCGCAGCATTTCGCCGATCGCCACGCGCGGCTGATGCCCGCCCAGATTGACGTCCGACACGACGATCGCACCTGCATTGATGAACGGATTGCGCGGGATGCCCTGCTCCTGTTCCAACTGCACGATCGAGTTGAAGGCATTGCCCGAAGGCTCCCGCCCGACCCGATCCCATAGCTGATCGCCGACCTTGCCCAGCGCCAGCGTGAGGGCGAACACCTTCGATATCGACTGGATCGAAAAGCCGGAGTCCGCATCGCCCCCGGTCCGCACCCGCCCGTCGGCCGTCGCGATGGCGATGCCGAATTGCGCGGCATCGACCTTGGCCAGTTCGGGGATGTAGCTTGCGACTTGCCCGCGATCCTCGGCGGATGCCATGGTGGCGACGATGTCAGTGAGCAGGTCGGAAAGATCTATGGCCATGACATGGCTTTAGCCCAAGCCGGCGCCTTTAGGACAGAGGCAGAAAATGTGCCCGATGATGTGAATCTATGGCTCTGCGTACCCCGGCGCAGGCCGCGCTCCAATTCAGGGCGAGGGACTGGACCCCGGCCTGCGCCGGGGAACAACTTCCCACCATCAGCCAAATTTTATGTCCTGGCATCAGTGCAAGCCGCGATTGACCTGCCCGATCCGTGCCCGCACTTCGCGCAGCAGGGCGTCGAAGGACGACACTTGATGCGCACCATGACGCTCTGCCGTGATATCGACATTGCCCTTCCGCCAATAGCCATCCGGACAGAAGATGATGAGCTTCCCCGATCGGGCATGCAGGCCCATTTCGAGCAGGCTGACCGGGCTTTGCGATCCCGGCGCGAAATAGAGGATGATGATATCCGCACTGTCCAGTGCGGCCAGTTCCCATTCCACCTGTTCGCGAAAATTGGGGTCGCTGGCCTCCGGCTTCCAGGCCGGGTTCCAGTCGGGACGGCGGGGATTGAGGATGGCGACCCGCTCATCCGCCAGCGCGGCGATCATGTCGCGTTGCCAGTCGGTCGCTTTCCCCATGTCGATGCTGCCGCCCAGAAACAGGCGGGCGCGGTCATGCGCGGCAGGCAAAGGCCGGGGCGAGGTGATCGTTACCGCGTCGGCTGCCTGCGCGGCCATGGGCGTTGCCAGCAGCAGCGATGTCAGAAACAGGCGCAGCATGGCGGCAGGCGGCGTTCCTTGAAACGCCGCCCTTTCCTTTATGCCGCGACGCTGGCCAACGCAGCCTTGACCGCGTCGATCGCGGCCTGCGCCTTGTCGCCGTCGGGACCACCGCCCTGTGCCATATCGGGACGGCCGCCGCCGCCCTTGCCACCCAGCGCTTCCACGCCGACACGGACCAGATCGACCGCGCTGATGCTGGCGACGAGGTCGTCGGTCACGCCGACCGCGATGGTGGCGCGGCCTTCGACCACGGCCAGCACGGCGGACACGCCGCTGCCCAAAGTCTTCTTGTTGCCGTCCACGATGCCGCGCAATTCCTTGGGATCCAGGCCGTCGATAACCTGGCCAAGGAAATCGACAGTGCCGACCTGTTCAGGGCCAGCCGCTGTCGCCGCGCCACCGCCGCCCAGCGCCAGCGCCTTCTTGGCGTCAGCCAATTCGCGTTCCAGCTTGCGGCTCTGTTCGACCAGCGCGACGATGCGAGCGGGTACCTCATCGGGCGACGTCTTGAGCGCAGCAGCCGTCTGACGAAGCTTGTCGTCACGGTCGATCAGCCACAGGCGCGCGGCTTCGCCGGTCAGCGCCTCGATCCGGCGGACGCCGCTGGACACGGCGCTTTCCGCCACGATCTTGAGCAGGGCGATGTCGCCAGTGGCGCGGACATGGGTGCCGCCGCACAGTTCGACCGAATAGCTGTTGCCGCCCGGTTCGCCCGGCAGGCCCATCGACAGGACGCGCACTTCGTCGCCATATTTTTCGCCGAACAACGCCATGGCGCCCGCCGCGATGGCATCGTCCGGGGTCATGAGGCGGGTCGTGACCTCCTCATTATGGCGGATCTGCGCGTTCACATCGGCCTCGACCTTAGCGATCTGCGCGTGGGTCAGCGCTTCTGGATGCGAGAAGTCGAAGCGCAAGCGCTCGGCTGCGACCATGCTGCCCTTCTGCGTCACATGCCCGCCCAATTCCTTGCGGAGTGCAGCATGCAGCAAATGGGTGGCGCTATGGTTGGCGCGGATGCGGTCGCGGCGTTCGACGTCCACGGTCAGGTTGACGGTATCGCCGACCTTGACGCTGCCCGCGTCGATCACGGCCTGATGCGCATGGAGACGACCGAGCGGCTTGGACGTGTCGGCCACTTGCGCCATCAGGCCGCCGAGCGAACCGATGGTGCCGGCGTCGCCATTCTGGCCGCCGCTTTCGCCGTAGAAGGGCGTCTGGTTAGTGATGATCGCCACGCTATCGCCAACGGTGGCGCTATCGACGCGCACGCCATCCTTGACGATGGCCAGCACTTCGCCCTCGCCTTTGGTGGACGCGTAACCGACAAATTCGGTGCTGCCGAGCGTTTCGGCGATGTCGTACCAGATTTCGTCCGACGCCTTTTCGCCCGACCCCTTCCACGCGGCGCGGGCGGCGGCCTTCTGCTCCGCCATGGCCGCGTCGAAACCGGCACGATCGACGGACAGGCCCTGCGTGCGCAGCGCGTCCTCGGTCAGGTCATAGGGGAAACCGTAGGTGTCGTAGAGCTTGAACGCGGTTTCGCCCGGCAGGGTCGCGCCTTCGCCCAGGTCGGCGGTGGCTTCGTCCAGCAGGCGCAGGCCGTTTTCCAGCGTCTTGCGGAAACGGGTTTCTTCGCGGAGCAGCGTTTCCTCGATCAGCGGCTGGGCGCGGACCAGTTCGGGGAAGGCCCCGCCCATTTCCGACACGAGGCTGGACACCAGACGATACATCAGAGGGTCTTTCGCGCCGATGATATGGGCGTGGCGCATGGCGCGGCGCATGATACGGCGCAGCACATAGCCACGGCCTTCATTAGCGGGCAGCACGCCGTCCGCGATCAGGAAGCTCGTCGAACGCAGATGATCGGCGATGACGCGGTGGCTGGCCTGGAACTCGCCATCGGTGGCGGTCTTCGTCAGCGCGGCGGAATCCTCGATCAGTGCCTTGAACGTGTCGGTGTCGTAATTGTTGTGGACGCCCTGCATGACGGCCGCGATGCGCTCCAGCCCCATGCCGGTGTCGATCGACGGCTTGGGCAGTTCCGAAACGATCTCGTTGGCTTCCTGCTCATATTGCATGAAGACGAGGTTCCAGATTTCGACGAAGCGATCGCCATCCTCCTCCGGCGAACCGGGAGGGCCGCCCCAGATATGGTCGCCATGGTCGTAGAAGATTTCCGAGCAGGGACCGCACGGGCCGCTGTCGCCCATGGCCCAGAAATTATCCTTGGTCGGAATGCGGATGATCCGGTGATCCGGCAGGCCCGCAATCTTCTTCCACAGATCGAACGCTTCGTCGTCCGTGTGATAGACGGTCGCGGTCAGCTTGTCCGCAGGCAGGCCCCATTCCTTGGTCAGCAGGGTCCAGGCATGAGTGATCGCCTGTTCCTTGAAATAATCGCCGAAGCTGAAATTGCCCAGCATTTCGAAGAAAGTATGGTGGCGCGCCGTGTAGCCGACATTGTCGAGATCATTATGCTTGCCACCGGCGCGGACCGACTTCTGGCTCGACGTCGCGGTCTTGTACGGGCGCGTTTCCAGACCCGTGAAGACATTCTTGAACGGAACCATGCCGGCGTTCACGAACATCAAGGTCGGGTCGTTGTGCGGCACCAGCGGCGCGGACGGAACGATGGTGTGGCCGTTGGCCCCGAAATAGTCGAGGAAAGAGCGGCGAATGTCGTTGGTCGAGGTCATGCGCGCGATTTAGTGGGAAGCGGCCCGCCGCACAAGCGGGGGATTTGGTCGCGATGCAACATCCGTCATCCGATCGGTTCTCCAATCGACGCTGGCGGTTTCGAGAACCATTGCGGTCCCTGCGCGGTCATGTGGAAGCAGTCTTCCATCCGCACGCCCATGACGCCGGGCAAATAGAGGCCGGGTTCGTTGGAAAAGCACATGCCCAGGTCCAGCTTCGTGGCTTCGCCATGGACCAGGTTGACCGGCTCATGCCCCTCCATGCCGATGCCATGGCCGGTGCGGTGGGAGAGGCCGGGCAGCGCGTAGCCGGGGCCGTAGCCCTGCTTTTCATACCAGCCGCGCACCGCATCATCGACCGAACCGGCAGGCGCGCCCAGTTTCGCGGCGGCGAAGGCAATGCTCTGGCCATGGGACACATCGCTCCACACCTTGCGCTGTTGCGCGGTGGGGGTTGCGCCATGCACCCAACTGCGGCTGATGTCGGACTGATAATCCTCCACCGTGCAGCCGCAGTCCATCAGCACGACTTCGCCCGCTTTCACCGCCTGCGGCTTGCCCGAACCGTGCGGATAGGCGGCCGCTTCGCCCAGCAGGATCAGGTTGAATTCCACCTGCCCGCCCAGTTGCTTCGTCGCCGCGCTCATCAGCGCGCCGATATCGGCGGGGGTCATGCCAGCCTTCACCTGGGGATAGGTCCAGTGATAGGCGGCCATGGTGACGTCCGACGCCACCTGCATCAGGGCGATTTCCGCCGCCGTCTTGCGCATGCGGATGGCGCGGGTGACGGGATCTTTGACGAGGGTTGCGGCGGGCAGCGCGGCCTTAAGGCCGTCGACCGCGAAATAGCGGACCGTTTCCTCGATGCCGATGCGCCCCTTGGCCAAACCCTTGGCGGTCAGGAAATCGGCGATCGGGGCATAGGGGCTTTCATGCTCCTGCCAGACGCGAACCTCTGCCGAGATGGCGAGCGATTCGTCGATCGAAGGTTTCTCGAAAAAGGGGCAGACGACCAGCGGCGCGCCGGTCGCCGGGATGACCAAAGCAGTCAGCCGCTCACTGCGGTGCCAGCGGATGCCGCTATAATAAATGAGGCTGGCGCCCGGTTCGATCAGCAGCGCGTCGATGCCCTGCGCCTGCATCATCTGCTGCGCGCGAGCGAGACGGTCGGCGCGCTCGGCCTTGCCGATGGGCGTTACGCCGCCGGTCAGGGATTTGAGCGCCTCGGCCGCTTTTTCCTGTGCGAAGAGGCGCGGGGCGACTAGCGATGTGGCGATCCCGGCGGCGGCGTAGCGCAGCAATGTGCGGCGGTCAGGCGTAGGCATATTTGCCTCCCGTCTTGAGAGCAGCCTGATAAGCGGGCCGCGCATGCATTTCGTTCAGCCAGCGAAGAATGTTCGGGCGCGATTGGTCAAGGCCGCCACGGGCGCGGGATGCCTCCAGCGGGAAACTCATCATCATGTCGGCAGCGGTGAAGACGTCGCCCGCAAAATAGGGACGCCCAGCCAGTTCGCTTTCCAGCCAGTCGAGATGATCGTCCAGCATGCGCTGCACCGTCGGGCGTGCGGGACGGCCGAGCAGGCCCAGCTTGCCGATGATGAGCAACGCCAGCAGCGGCGGCATCATCGACCCTTCGGCATAATGGAGAAACTGGCGGTAGAGGATCGCACCCGGCGCATCGGCGGGCGGGCCGAAACGGTTGCCGGACCGGGCGACCAGATAGTCCATGATCGCGCCGGTTTCGATCAGGCGGTGGCCGTCCACCTCCACCACCGGCGACCGTCCGAGCGGGTGGACCGCGCGCAGGCTTTCGGGCGCGCGCATCGTCTTGCGGTCGCGCTCGTAGCGGCGAACCTCATAGGGTTCGCCCAGTTCCTCCAGCAACCAGAGGATGCGTTGCGACCGGCTGTTGTTGAGGTGATGGACGATAATGGTCATGGCGTGGCCTTCCATGGATGGAATGACCACGGCCTATCCCAGTGAAGGAGAGAAGCCAATATGCCGTTCCCCGGCGAAGGCTGGGGTCCAGGGCGCCGGACGCATCGCCAAGAACGCTGGACCCCGGCCTTCGCCGGGGAACAATGTTGTGGTGTGCCCCTACGCGACTTCCAGCGCCTCCGCCTTCTGTTCCGCGCGGAAGGCATGGAGCAAAGGTTCGGTATAACCGCTGGGCTGCTCGACCCCTTCGAACACCAGCGCGCGGGCGGCCAGATAAGCCAGGCTTTCCGCTTCCCGGCCGCTCATCGGCTGGTAGAGCGGATCGCCTGCATTCTGCGCATCGACCTTGGCCGCCATCCGCTCCAGCGCGGCATCGACCTGATCGGCGGTGCAGACGCCATGCAGCAGCCAGTTGGCCATATGTTGCGAGGAAATGCGCAGCGTCGCGCGATCCTCCAT
Organism: Sphingobium limneticum; assembly: GCF_008710165.1. NCBI lineage: Bacteria > Pseudomonadati > Pseudomonadota > Alphaproteobacteria > Sphingomonadales > Sphingobiaceae > Sphingobium > Sphingobium limneticum. Next base: position 63,236 of record NZ_VYQA01000002.1, read on the forward strand.
CAGGCCGATGTCGTGGATGTCGGGCACCTTCGAGCAACCGACGCCCAAATCGACCCAACGGACGACATAGCCCAATATGCCCTGCGCATTATTGTCCAGTTCCTGCGCGATTTCCTCTTCGGAGAAATTGCGGCCGACCGCGACGGGAATGGTCAGCAGCTTTTCCAGCGGGGCGATACCCTCCGCCGCCCGCTCCGCCTGACGGGCGAAAACGTCGATGCGATGATAGTGCGTTGCGTGCAAGGTCGCGGCGGTGGGCGACGGCACCCAGGCGGTGTTCGCGCCGCTGTTCGGGTGGCCGACCTTCTGTTCCAGCATGTCGGCCATACGATCAGGCGCGGCCCACATGCCCTTGCCGATCTGCGCCCGGCCCGACAGGCCGCAGGACAGGCCGATCTGGACATTGCGATCCTCATAGGCGGTAATCCAGTCGCTCGATTTCATCTCGCCCTTGCGGATCATCGGCCCGGCCTGCATCGACGTGTGCATCTCATCCCCCGTCCGATCGAGGAAACCGGTGTTGATGAAGACGATGCGATCCCGAACCGCTTCGATACAGGCGGCAAGGTTCGCCGACGTGCGGCGTTCTTCATCCATCACACCGACCTTGATCGTGTGGCGGGCCAGGCCCAGCATATCCTCGATTCCGTCGAACAGGCTGTTGGTGAAGGCGGCTTCTTCCGGTCCGTGCATCTTGGGCTTGACGATGTAGACGCTGCCGGCGCGACTGTTGCCGCCCTCCTTCGCCAGATCATGCAGCGCGATCAGGCTGGTGACGATGCCGTCCAATATGCCTTCGGGCGCCTCTTCGCCATTGGGCATGCGGATGGCTGGATTGGTCATCAGATGGCCGACATTGCGGACGAACAACAAGCTGCGCCCCGGCAGGGTGAAGCTGCCGCCGTCTGGCGCGGTGTAGGCGCGGTCGGCGTTGAGCGCGCGCGTCATGGTCGCCCCGCCCTTCTCGAACGTTTCGGTCAGGTCGCCCTGCATCAGGCCCAGCCAGTTGGCATAGGCGGCAACCTTGTCCGCCGCATCGACGGCGGCAACGCTGTCCTCCAGATCGCAAATGGCAGTCAGCGCGGATTCCAGGATGACGTCGGATATGCCGGCGGGATCGGTCGCGCCGATCGGGTGCGACGCGTCGAAGACGATTTCGATATGCAGGCCGTTGTGGCGGAACAGCTTACCCTTTTCGCTCGTGCCGACATATTGCGACGGGTCGGCCAGGACGATGTCGTCGCTCGCCAGATCGGCCCAGCTGCCGTCCGCCAGCGGGATGGCGTCGTCCAGAAACGCTTTCGCCCAGCCGATGACCTGCGCGCCGCGCCCGGCATCATAGCCCTTGCCCGACGCCGCGCCGGGGATCGCATCGGTGCCGTAAAGCGCGTCATAGAGGCTGCCCCACCGCGCATTGGCGGCGTTCAGCAGGAAGCGCGCGTTGAGAATCGGGACGACCAGTTGCGGACCGGCCAGACGGCCGACCTCCTCATCGACATTCTCGCTGCCGATAGTGAAGGGCGCAGGCTCGGGGACCAAATAGCCGATCTCGCGCAGGAAAGCCTGATAGGCGTGCGCGTCATGCGGCTGGCCCCGGCGCTGTTCGTGCCAGCTGTCGATCTGCGCCTGCAACATATCGCGCTTGCGCAGCAGGGCGGCATTGTCCGGCGTGAAGCGCGCGAAGATATCAGCAACGCCGGCCCAGAAGGTGTCGGGCGCAATCCCGGTGCCGGGCAGCGCGCGGCTGTCGATGAAGTCGGCCAGTTCCTGCGCGACCTGAAGGCCGGCTTTTTCGATCATGCGGTCGGCCATGAGTCCACTCCTTGATTACCCGCCTTTTAGACCTTTCATATTATGCCGTGTAGACGCTATTATACGAATATAGTCATTCCTGTGGTGAACGAATATGATGGACCCCGATCATGAACTGTTCGTGACCGTCGTGGACGAAGGCGGTCTGGCGGCGGCCGGTCGGCGGCTGCATATATCCCCGGCGATGATGTCCAAGCGACTGGCGCGGCTGGAGGAGCGGCTGGGCGCGCGGCTGCTCCATCGCACTACGCGGCGGCTGGCGCTGACCCCGGCAGGCGAGCGGCTGCATGCCGACCTGCGGGGCATATTGGCGGCGCTGGACGATGCCGAACGGCGCGTATCCGGCACCTCGGCGGTGGCATCCGGGCCACTGCGCATCACCGCGCCGACATCTTTCGGGCGCATGCATGTGGCACCCTATCTGCATCGGTTCATCGACGCACATCCCAAAGTGGAACTGAGCGTCGACCTGTCCGACGACTATGCCGACCTGATCGAAAGCCGTGCCGATCTGGCCATCCGCATCACCGCCGATCCGGGATCGGGCCTCATCGCCCGAAGGCTGGCGACCAACCGGCGTATTCTCTGCGCCGCACCCGCCTATCTGGCCCGGCATGGCACGCCTGCGACGATCGCCGACCTGAAAAGCCATCGGCTATTGGCAGCCGAAGGGCAGATGCCCTGGCGGCTGGTCGGACCGAAAAGACCGGTGCTGGTGGAGGGCCGCAGCCATGTGCGCACCAACAGCAGCGAGTTGGTGCGCGAACTGACGCTGGCGGGCGGCGGCATCGCTCTGCGGTCGCTATGGGATATCAGCACCGCGCTGGAACGGGGCGAGGTCCGCCAAATACTGCCCGATCATGAAGGGTCCGCCGACGTCGGCCTGTTCGCGGTACAATTGCCGCAGCCCAATCCGCCTTTGGCCATCACCGCCTTCGTCGATTTTCTTGTTACACTTTATGTCCCGACGCCCCCATGGGAACGCGCTGGGTTGCTCTAGCGGAACCGAGGCTCTAAGGCCCCGGCCATGGACGATAACACCCGCCGCGCCGCCCTTGACTATCACCGCTTTCCCCAGCCTGGTAAGCTCCGCATAGAGCCGACCAAGCGCATGGTGAATCAGCGCGACCTTGCACTGGCTTATTCGCCAGGCGTGGCCGCGCCCTGCGTGGAGATCGCTGCCGATCCCGACAAGGCGATGGACTATACCGCGCGCGGCAATCTGGTTGCCGTCATCTCCAACGGCACCGCCGTGCTGGGCCTGGGCGCGATCGGTGCCCTCGCCTCCAAGCCGGTGATGGAAGGCAAGGCCGTCCTCTTCAAGAAATTCGCCGACATCGACGTGTTCGATATCGAAGTGGACACGACCGATACGGACGCCTTCGTCGAAGCCGTCGCCCTGCTGGAGCCGACATTCGGCGGCATCAATCTGGAAGACATCAAGGCGCCTGAGTGCTTCGAGATCGAGCGCCGCCTGAAGGAACGGATGAATATTCCGGTCTTCCATGACGATCAGCATGGCACCGCCATCGTCGTCGCCGCCGCCGTGCGCAACGCGCTGGTGCTGCAGGGCAAGACGCTGGCCGATGCAAAGCTGGTGACGTCGGGCGCGGGCGCCGCTGCGCTCGCCTGCGTCGACCTGCTCGTGTCGATGGGCCTGCCGATCGAAAATGTGACGATGACCGACAAGGATGGCGTCATCCATTCGGGTCGCGAAGGCATGCTGCCCAACATGGCGCGCTACGCCCGCAACACCAACGCCCGCACCCTGCCCGACGTGCTGCCGGGCGCGAACCTGTTCTTAGGGTTGTCCGCGCCGGGCGTGCTGAAGGCCGAATGGCTGCCGCTGATGGCGCCCAATCCGCTGATCTTCGCGCTCGCCAATCCGGAGCCGGAAATCCGCCCCGAAGCCGCGCGCGAAGTACGCCCGGACGCGATCATCGCCACCGGCCGGTCGGACTATCCCAACCAGGTCAATAACGTCCTGTGCTTCCCCTATATCTTCCGTGGCGCGCTGGACGTGGGCGCGACGCAGATCAACGAAGCGATGAAGGTCGCCGCCGCCGATGCGATCGCCGCCCTCGCCCGCATGCCCGCGCATGACAGCGTGGCGCAGGCCTATGGCGGTCGCAAGCTGGTGTTCGGCGCCGACTATATCATCCCCACCCCGTTCGACCCGCGCCTGATCGGTGAGATCGCAGTGGCCGTCGCCCGCGCGGCGATGGACAGCGGCGTCGCCAAGAAGACGCTGGACCTGGACGAATATAAGCGCAGCCTGTCGCGTCAGGCGACGCGATCGGGCCAGTTGATGCTGCCGGTGTTCGAGGCCGCGCGCGGCAGCGGCGTCCGCATCGTCTATGGCGAAGGCGAGGATGAGCGCGTGCTGCGTGCCATTCGCGACGCGCTGGACGAAGGCATCGTGCGCCCCACCGTCGTCGCGCGCCGTCGCATCCTGGAACAGAAGCTGCCCGAACTGGGTCTGGGCTTCGAACTGGACCGCGACGTCGATATCGTCGATCCCGAAACCGATCATCTGGTGATGGGCGAACTGGTCGAGGCCTATCGCGCGGTCGCATCGCGCCGGGGCGTGCCCGCCGATGAAATATTGCGCCATGTCTATCGCCGGCCCACCATCACCGCCGCCATGCTGTTGCAGACCGGCCGGGTCGACGCCGCGCTGGTCGGCGGTCGGTCCGAATATTGGGGTCAGGTCGAACATGTGCTGCGCATCATAGACCGGGTGCCGGGCCATAGCCGCGTCTATGCGCTGTCGGGCCTGATCCTGGACGCCGGCGCGCTGTTCATCACCGACACCCATATGGTGCCGGACCCGACGCCGGAGCAGATTGCGGAAATGACGCTGGCGGCTGCGGCGGAACTCAAGCATTTCGGCCTGACGCCGCGCGCCGCGCTGCTCTCTCACTCCAATTTCGGCGCCTCGCACACCGACAGCGCGCGCAAGATGCGCCGCGCCTTCAAGATCGTGCGCGATGCCGCCCCCGACCTGGCGGTGGATGGCGAAATGCATGCTGATGCGGCGCTCAGCCAGTCGCTGCGCGAGCGGTTGATCCCGGATTCGCGGTTCGAGGGCCCGGCCAATCTGCTGGTCATGCCCAATCTGGACGCAGCCAACATCACGCTGACCGCGCTGGCGGCCTCCTCCAGCTCGCCCACGGTCGGGCCGATGCTGATGGGCCTGAGCAAGCCGATCCATGTGCTGACGCCCGGCGTCACGTCGCGCGGCATCCTAAACCTCACTGCGATCGCGGCGGCCGAAGTGGCGCGGGAAGGCTGAATTTAACCTTCTGCGCCTATGCTGCCGCTGAAATGGAGGCAATGGGACGAAGATGGCGGGCTTCCTGAAAAGGTTCGGACCGACGCTGGCGATCGGCGGCGTTGTGGCGCTTACGGCGCTGGTGGTCGCCGTCTCGATCGACCGGCAGGCGTTCGAGGGCAAGGCAGCGCCTGAAACGGCGGCGGCAGACAATGCCGCCTCCCCGCCCGCTCCGCCCCCTGTCCCGGCCAAGCCCGCAGAGTTGCGCAGCGATCAGGGTATGACAGTCGATCCCAATGCCCTGCGCGTGAAGCGGGTGCTGAAGATCGACGGGCCGTTCCGCCATGGCGACTTTGCCTGGGACGAGAAAGGCGCACCGACCACGGGCCGCGTCATCGTGACCGTCGATCTGCGCGCGCAAACCTTGTCGGTGTTCCGCGACGGCTATGAAATCGGCGCGGCGGTCATCCTCTACGGCGCGACCGACAAGCCCAGCCCCAAGGGCGCCTTCCCAATCACGCAGAAGATCGCGGACTATTATTCGCGCACCTACGACAATGCGCCCATGCCCTTCGCTCAGCGGCTGACCAGCGACGGCGTCTTCATCCATGGCAGCGACGTGCAATGGGGCCGGGGCACTCACGGCTGCATCGGCGTGCCAAAGGCTTTTGCGGAAAAGCTGTTCGGCGTGACCAAGGTGGGCGACCTGGTGGTGATAACCGATGGCAAGATGCTCGACGTCAGCAAGGCGCAGGTCGGCTGACCTCCCTTATTGCGGCGCACCTTATTGCGGCGCATCTTCGATCGCCGGCTTGTGCCCGGCCGTGAGCGCACTCCCGCCCGACGCCGCCATGATGCACAGGACGGCGATCCACTGAAGCAGCGTCAGTCGCTCGTCCAGCAGGACAAAGCCGATCACCGCCCCTACGGCCGGCGCGGAACTGACCATCAGGCCGAAAACCGGGGCCGGCAATCGCCGCATCGCTTCCATATCCAGCGAATAGGGCAAGGCGCTCGACAGAAAAGCGATCGCCATGCCCAACAACAGCACATGGGCGCTGAATAGCGCCGCCGTCTGATGGGCGACACCCACGGGCAGGATCAGGATCGCCGCAATCACCATGCCCCAGGCGACCGCGTCTCCGCCCAAGGCGCCGGAAACGCGCTTGCCGGTCAGGATATAGGTGGCCCAGCAGGCCGCCGCCGCCAGGGCAAAGCCGACCCCCAGCGGATCGAGCGCGGCATCGCTGCGTACGGGCAACAGCAGCAGCAACCCGCCTACCGCCGCCGCCAGCCACAGAAAATCACGCGGCCGGCGCGATCCGAACAGGACGACCGCCAGCGGCCCGATCACTTCGATCGCAATGGCGATGCCGATCGGGATGCGGGCGAACGCCTGATAGATGAGGATATTCATGAGCCCCAGCACGGCACCGTAGGCGATGAGCGGCCAAAGCAATGCAGACGGCACCGCGCGCCGCCAAGGCCGACGGAATAGCAACAGCAGGATCGCACCCAGCCCCACCCGCAAGCTGGTGATGCCATAGGCACCGACCAGCGGAAAAAGGGTCTTGGCGATGGCGGCACCAAGCGTAACCGAAGTCAGCGACGCCAGCACGGCGCCCGCCCCGATAATGACCGCCCGACCATCCTGCGCGATTTTCTCTGTCATGGCGGGCGCTATAGCCGATCGATGCGCATGGCTAAACGCAATTGATTGCAGCGTTCGTCACCGCAAGTGCAATAATCTCATACGAATGCAGGGTTGACCAACGCTGTCATCAGGCCCATTTGCGGGACTTCCGTATCTTTTTGCAACGCAGCATGGAGCTTGCCATGGGCATCCGTCCCCAGACCGCGCATCCTGCGCTCGTCCTGTTTGCCCTGTCGGTGGGTGCCTTTGCGATCGGCACCACCGAATTTGCGGCGATGAGCCTGCTGCCTTTCTTTGCCCGCGACCTAGGCATCGATATCACCACCGCCGGCCATGCGATCAGCGCCTATGCGCTGGGCGTAGTGGCTGGCGCGCCGGTGATCGCCGCCCTTGGTGCGCGCCTGCCGCGCCGGACGTTGCTGATCGGCCTGATGGCGATGTTCGCCATCGCCAACGCGCTGTCCGCCATTTCGCCGACCTATCACTGGATGCTGCTGTTCCGTTTCTTGAGCGGCGTGCCGCATGGCGCCTATTTCGGCGTCGCCGCGCTGGTCGCCGCCAACCTGGTGCCGATCGAAAAGCGCACGCTGGCCATTGCCAAGGTGATGTCAGGCCTGACCGTCGCCACCGTATTGGGCGTACCGGTGGCCAATTGGGTGGGTCAGTCGCTGGGTTGGCGCTCGGGCTTTTTCGTCGTCGCGGCACTGGCCGTGGCGACCGTGACGCTGGTAGCACTCTACGCCCCGCGTGACGCCGGCGATGCCAAGGCCAGCCCGATGCGCGAACTGACCGCGCTTGGCAAAGGACAGGTATGGCTGACGCTGCTGACCGGTGCGATCGGTTTCGGTGGCCTGTTCGCTGTCTATACCTATGTCGCTTCCACCATGATGGAGGTCACCCATGTATCGGAAACCTATGTTCCGCTGATCCTGGCGATCTTCGGCGTCGGCATGACGCTAGGCAATCTGGTCATCGCCTGGCTGGCGGACAAGGCGCGCAACCGCACCGTCATCGGCGTATTGCTATGGAGTGCGGGGTCGCTGGCGCTGTTCCCGCTGATGGCCGGCAATATCTGGACGCTCAGCCTGATCGTGTTCCTGATCGGTATCGGCGGGGGCCTTGGTACGCCGTTGCAGGCCCGATTGATGGACGTGTCCGGTGACGCGCAGACCTTGGCTGCCGCGTTGCACCACAGCGCCTTCAACGTCGCCAATGCGATCGGCCCCTGGCTGGGCGGCCTGTCGATTGCGGCGGGCTATGGGCTGGTGTCGACCGGCTGGATCGGCGCCGCGCTGGCGCTAGGTGGCCTCGCCGTCTTCCTGCTGGCGATTACGCTGGAGCGACGATCGTCCGGCATGGTCCCCGCCGCCGCCGAATAAGCCGCTTTCCCCCTGCTCGCCCGCCCGATAAGGCGGAATCATGAACGATCAGGCGAGAGAAGCGAAACTGGCGGACGCCGCATTGGCGGCGCTGCGGCGCGGCGATATTCCGGTGGCGCTGGCGACGCTCCGTGAAATGACCGATCCGCCCGCGATGCTGATGGCGCAGGCATGCAACCGCAGCGGCGACCTGGATGGCGAGGCGGCGGCGCTGCGGCGCATGCTGGACGCCGACATGCGCAGCCTGCCCGCGCTGCTTGCCATGGGTCAGAACGCCCTGCGCCGGGGCGACGAACGCGGATCGACCAGCTGGTTCCAGACCGCCCTGGCGCAGGCTGCCGCAACCGGGGCGCCGCCCCAGCTGCAACCGTTGCTGCAACAGGCGCAGGCCAGCATCGCGCAATCGGGCCAGCGCTTCGAAAATCATCTGACCGCCGCGATCCGCGATTTGCCGCAGCTGCCCCGCATCTCCCATGCCACCGACCTGCTGCTCGGCAAGCGCACGCTCTATCTGCAACAGCCCAGCATGTTCTATTTCCCCGACCTGCCCCAGCGCGCCTTCTACGAACGCGCCGAGTTCGACTGGGTCGCACCGATGGAGGCGATGACCGACGCCATCATCGCGGAACTGGCAGCGGTGCGCACGCAGCAGGCGGACTTCGCCCCCTATGTACAAACCCCGACGGATCGCCCCGCGCCCAACAATCCTCTGCGCGACGATGACAGTTGGGGCGCGCTGTACTTTTGGCAGAACGGCGCCCCGGTCGAGGAGAATGCCCGGCGTTGCCCATCGGTCATGGCAGCTCTGGCACTGGCCCCCATGCCGGTCATCGCGGGACGATCGCCCTCCGCGCTCTGGTCCCTGCTCAAGCCCGGCACGCATATCCAGCCACATCATGGCCTGCTCAACACGCGCCTGATCTGTCACCTGCCGCTGCTGGTGCCGGACGACTGCGCGTTGCGCGTCGGCGCGGACACCCGCGCCTGGCGCAAGGGCGAGATGCTGCTGTTCGACGACAGTATCGAACATGAAGCCTGGAATCGGAGCACCGACACCCGCGTCGTCTTGCTGTTCGAAGTGTGGCGGCCGGAGATCGACGCGGAGGAACGGAAGGCACTAACCCGGCTGTTCCAGGCGATCGACCTTTTCGGCCCGGCACAGGTCGATACCGGCGGCTGAGCCTTTGCAGATGCGCGTAATGTCGTTATAGGCAAGCGCAACAATATAACAGGGGATGTCCACGGCGCCATAGCTTTACGGATATCGCCCATGCCCCCTGTCATCCCCACCCAGCAGACGACCGCCCGGCCCCACAGCCTGGCCGAAGACGGCTATGCCATCGCCATCGGCTGCGCGTTCATCGCCATGGGGCTGATGCTGCTGAAGGCCGCCAATCTGGTGACGGGCGGCATGGCGGGGATTGCGTTGCTGCTCTCCTACCTCATCCCCTGGTCGCCAGCGGCCTTGTTCCTGCTCATCAACATTCCCTTCTTCATCTTCGCCGGGCGGGCGATGGGCATGGCCTTTGGCCTCAAGACCCTGTTCGCCAATGTCGCGATCATGGGCGTGGGCCTGGCCATGCCGACCGCGCTTCAGATCGCGCGGGTCAGCCCTTTCTTCGCCGCGTTGTTCGGCGGGTCGATCATCGGGTTCGGCATTTTGGCGATCGCCCGGCATGGCGCGGGCGTCGGCGGCGTGGGCGTGGTCGCGCTGATCCTGCAACGGCGGCGCGGGTGGAATGCAGGCCGCACGCAGATGCTATGCGATATCATGATCCTGCTGGCGTCGCTGCCGGTGCTGAGTTTCGAGCGGTTCGGCCTGTCGGTCCTGTCCGCCGCCGCCATGAACATGGTGCTGATCGTCAATCACAGGCCGGGCCGCTATATCGGGCATTAACCCTCACACAGCGCGTCGCCGCCGCTGTCGCGGGCGCGCAGGGCGCTGGCGGCGTCGCTGGCGATCCGCGGGAAGCTGACCCCCTCCAGCGATCCGCGGCCCTGGCACAGGTCGGCGCAGGCCATATCGACCACGCCGGGCAGCGCCACCTGATCGCCATCATATTGGGCGACCACGATGCAGCGATCGCCACCCTTGAAGCTCAGGATCAGCTTGTCGCCCGCGCGCCGCGCCGTCCCCTGCCCTTTGCAGCTTTGATCCTCGCCGAAATTAGCCTGTAATCCGAAGCGGAAGGCCGCATCCTTGGCCGGCATGACGCACAGCTGGTCGCGACCGGCCTCATGGCTGCGCTGATACAGGCCGACCGGCGACGTCTTGCTGCTGTCGGTGATCGCACCGCTCTCGATCGCGGCGCGCTCCAGCCCGGAGGCCGGCGCACCGCCTGCATCCGGCGCAGCATCGGCCGCCACCGGCGCGCGCTGGCACCCCGCCAGCAGGAACAGGATAGCGAGGCTAATTCGCCGCATCGGCCACAGGATCGGCCGCAGCATCGACAGGCGTCAGGCCATCCGGCCCGACCCGGCGAAAGAAGCAGGATCGCGCACCGGTGTGGCAGGTCGGGCCGGCCGGCGCCGCCTTCACCCAGACAGCGTCCTGATCGCAATCGATGCGGATATCGCGCACCTCCAGCATATGGCCGGACGTCTCGCCCTTCTTCCAGAGCGACTGGCGGCTGCGCGACCAGAAATGGGCCAGCCCCGTCTCGATCGTCAGGGCCAGCGCCTGCGCATTCATATGCGCGACCATCAACAGGTCGCCGCCCGCCGCATCGGTGACCACGGCCGTGATCAGGCCATTATCGTCATATTTGGGATTGAGGGTCAGCCCCGTGTCGCGCGCGTCGGTCATCCGGGGGCTATAGAGCATCGGGCCGAAAAGTGGGAACCGCTTTTGCATGGCGCGACGCAGGAAAATCGCGCCTGTCCCGAGTGTGGATACGCACCTTAGGCGGAGGAAATATTTGAAAAATGGGGCGATTGACGGGATCCGAACCCGCGACCTCCGGTACCACAAACCGGCGCTCTAACCAACTGAGCTACAACCGCCACAGGGGCCTTAGCCCCGAGAGAAGCGCCACATATGCGGCCCGATAGCAGGCGTCAAGCGCACAATTGCCATCATGCTGCAATGATGCGGATTATCCTGTCATTTGTCGGCCGGGCGCCGCACCGCATCCTCCCAGGGCAAGATGGTGAGATCGGGCCAGAGCGAAGCCCAGCGCCGCGATTTGCGCTCATAAAAGGCCCGGTCGATCAATGCCGCATTGGCCCGCACCAGCGGCGCCAGAAAATCGTCGAGGCCAAAGGGCGCGGACAGATGCACATCGCTGATCGCCACAGCCGACACGGTCGTCGGAAACGTCTCCATCGCGGCACGGGCCGAACGATAGGGCGGGATCGGAATGGCGAAGCGATCGGGATACCACAGATGCACCCGCGCCTGATTCTTGACGTCCAGCCGGATCGGCAGATCGGCGAACAGCTGCGCCGCATGTGCCGCCGCGCGCGCCTCTGCCGCCTCGGACAGATCGTCGGAATCGAAATAGATGATGTCGGCATCGTCGATGCCATGCAGCGGTGGCAAATCGAAGCGGATATTCCACCAGGCCTGCGCCAGCATGCTGCCGGACAGCCAGGCATCGGGCAGGCCGAGCAGCGGCCAGCGGCGCAGCATCGGGCCGATGACGACATGGTCCATGGCGATGCCCCACACCGCCTGCTCCTGCGCCGCCTTTTCGCTCACACCGGGGCCGTCATGGGATGGAAGCCTGCAACTGCGCGCGCAGCTTGGCCAGGATGCGTTCGGGCACGAGCGGCCGCTCCGGCGCGGCCTTGCCCTTGCGCAGCTTCTCCCGGTCCTTTTCCGGCGGATCGACGATGCGGACGCGCACCGCCGCATGGCCCTGCGCGCGGATGCCCAGCTGCTCCGCCGCGCCGCGCGACAGGTCGATCACCCGCCCGCGCCCGGCAAAGGGACCGCGATCGTTGATCCGCACCAATATCGTACGCCCGCTATCCAGCGCCGTCACTTCGACATAGCTGGGCAGCGGCAGGCTGACATGCGCGCCCGTCACCCATTTGGCACGGAACTGCTCGCCATTGGCGGTGCGGTTGCCCGACTCCGATCCATACCAGCTGGCATAGCCCAGCATGTCGTAACCAGGATCGGCGGCGGGCACATAGGTGGTGCCGCGCACCTTGTAGGGCGGGCCGATCTTGACCGGCGTATCGCGCACCGGCCGATAATTGCCACCACCGCAAGCGGATAGCGCCAGCGCCGCTCCCAGCGCCCACACAAATCCGATCGTCCTGCCCACTTGTTCCGTCATGCATCTTTCCTAGCGCCACGCACCGACAGGGTCGAGGGGCGCTTCGGCAGGAAGCGGTTAGACATAAGCAACATGATACGTCCGCTCGTAACCGCAAACTGCCCTAACCTGCGTCGTCACCCTGAACTTGTTTCAGGGTCCATTTCTCAGCACAGGGCAATGGCTTGTTGGGTGTGATGGATGCTGAAACAAGTTCAGCATGACGAATGAGTAACGGCAGGAAACCACCCAACGCCGCCCCACACCGACAAAAAGAAAGGGGCGAAAAGGCCATGCCCCTTCGTCCCTTTCGCCATTCGGCGTCTCACGGCGCGGAAGCTATGCTTCCTTTCGCCGCACACTCTCCTCAAAAACTTCCGGCCGCGATGCCGGACGGTCATCAAACGGTGGGCGCCCGCCGATCGGCAGGCGCCGCGCCGATCAGTTGACCGAATCCTTCAGGCCCTTGCCGGCCTTGAACTTGGGCTGAGCCGAAGCCTTGATGGTCATGGTTTCGCCGGTGCGCGGGTTGCGGCCGGTCGAGGCCTTGCGCTGCGAAACCGAGAAGGTGCCGAAACCGACGAGGCGCACTTCGTCGCCCTTCTTCAGAGCGCCGGTGATGGCGTCGAACACGCCCTCGACGGCCTTCGTCGCGTCATTCTTGCTGAGGCCGCTGCTTTCAGCGACTGCGCTGATCAGATCCTGCTTGTTCATGCCTTGGGAACCCCCTTGTGCTGTTTGGTTGTATGTAGGAATCGCGGCGTAGGGGGCGCAATAAGGCCCGGATTCCCGCGACTGTCAAAGGGAAAGCGACAAAGTTGCTGGCTTGTGCCAAATTTTGCGCCCACTTGCACAATTGGCTGAAACCCGCGGATCGCCGCCGCTTTCCCTTCCATCAATGACGCAGTGCGGGATCTCCGTCGCGGCCCGCTACATTGCTCGGCTGGGCGGCGAGGTCGTCTTCTTCCGTCCAGGCGATCGCTTCGGGCACGGATGCCAGCGCCCTGGCCAGCACTTCGTCGACATGGCTCACCGGCACGATTTCCAGACCTTCACGAATATTGGCCGGAATTTCCGCTAGGTCTTTCTCATTTTCCTGCGGGATCAGCACCGTCTTGATGCCACCGCGCAGGGCCGCGAGCAGCTTCTCCTTCAGGCCGCCGATCGGCAGCACACGGCCGCGCAAAGTGACCTCGCCGGTCATCGCCACATCCTTGTGGACGGGGATGCCGGTCAGGGTCGACACGATGGTCGTCACCATCCCGATACCCGCCGACGGCCCATCCTTGGGCACCGCGCCTTCGGGCAGATGGATGTGGATATCCTTGCGGTTGAAGACGCTGGGCTTGATCCCATAGCCCGGCGAACGCGCGCGAACGTAGGAGAAGGCGGCCTGCACCGACTCGTTCATCACTTCGCCCAGCTTGCCGGTCGTCTTGATCAGGCCCTTGCCCGGCACGGTCACCGCTTCGATCGTCAGCAATTCGCCGCCAACCTCGGTCCAGGCCAGGCCGGTCACCGCGCCGATCTGATCCTCTTCCTCGCCCATGCCATGACGGAATTTCCGCACGCCGGCAAAATCGGCCAGGTTTTCGGGGGTTATGACGACCTTGTCATAGGCGCCCTCAAGGATCTTGCGCAGCGCCTTGCGCGCCAGACGCGCGACTTCACGCTCCAGCGTGCGGACGCCGGCTTCGCGCGTGTAGTAACGGATCAGGTCGCGCACGGCCTCTTCCGTCACCTCGAACTCGCCGTCCTTCAGGCCATGGGCCTCGATCTGCTTGGCGATCAGGTGGCGCTGGGCGATCTCGACCTTTTCATCCTCGGTATAGCCTTCCAGCCGGATGATCTCCATGCGGTCGAGCAGAGGCTGCGGCAAATTCAACGAGTTGGCCGTCGTCACGAACATGATGTCCGAAAGATCGACGTCGATTTCCAGATAATGGTCCTGGAACTTGCTGTTCTGTTCGGGATCCAGCACTTCCAGCAGCGCAGACGCCGGATCGCCCCGGAAATCCTGACCCAGCTTGTCGATCTCATCCAGCAGGAACAGCGGGTTCATCGTGCCAGCCTTTTTCAGGTTGGTGACGATCTTGCCCGGCAGCGAACCGATATAGGTGCGACGATGGCCGCGAATTTCGGCTTCATCGCGCACGCCGCCCAGCGACTGGCGCACGAATTCGCGCCCCGTCGCCTTGGCGATCGAGCGGCCTAGCGAGGTCTTGCCCACGCCCGGCGGGCCGACGAGGCACAGGATCGGCCCCTTCAGCTTGTTGGTGCGCGCCTGCACGGCGAGATATTCGATGATCCGGTCCTTGACCTTCTCCAGCGCGAAATGATCCTCATCCAGGATATCCTGCGCCTTTTTCAGGTCGTTCTTGACCTTGCCCTTTTTGCCCCAAGGCAGACCCAGCAGCACGTCAAGATAGTTGCGCACGACCGTCGCTTCGGCCGACATGGGCTGCATGCCCTTGAGCTTCTTCAGCTCCGCCGTCGCCTTGGCACGGGCTTCCTTGCTCAACTTGGTCTTGGCGATCTTCTCGGTCAGTTCGGCGAGTTCATCGCCTTCCTCACCCTCGCCATTGCCCAGCTCGCGTTGGATCGCCTTCAACTGCTCGTTCAGATAATATTCGCGCTGAGTCTTTTCCATCTGGCGCTTCACGCGGCCACGGATCTTCTTTTCGACCTGGAGCACGCCCAGTTCGCCTTCCATGAAGGCGAACACCATCTCCAGCCGCTTGACCGGATCGGCCTCCACCAGCAGCGATTGCTTGTCGGACACCTTGACGTTGATGTTGGCGGACACAGCATCGGCCAGACGGCCCGCATCCTCGATCTCACGCAGCTGCACCGGGGTTTCGGCCGGCAGCTTCTTGTTGAGCTTCGCGTAATTTTCAAACTGTTCGGCGACCGAACGCATCAGCGCGGCAGCCTCCGGCCCTTCGGCCGCGATCTCTTCCACATCATCGACATTGGCGACGAGATAGGTTTCGTTCGCCTCCATCGACTCCAACTGGGCGCGATGCTTGCCTTCCACCAGCACGCGGACGGTGCCGTCCGGCAGTTTCAGAAGTTGCAGCACGATGGCGACGACGCCGGTGTCGTAGAGCGAATCCCGGCCCGGATCATCTTCCGCCGGGTCGAGTTGCGACACCAGGAAGATTTCCTTCGATCCTTCCATCGCCGCTTCCAGCGCGGCGACGCTCTTGTCGCGACCGACGAAGAGCGGGACGATCATCTGCGGGAAGACGACGATGTCGCGCAGCGGCAGAAGGGGATATTGCACAGTCATTCAGTCTCCGGGGCCGAAGCGACGCGGCCCTCTCCTACGGTTCATCGCCATTATGGGGATGGCCGTCGCAGCAATCAATTGCCCGTTGTCATAATGGCGCAACGATGAACCAAAGATGATGATCCATTGCCACGACAAAAACCGCGTTCAGAACGGCAGCTTGAAGCCGGGGGGCAGCGACAGACCAGCGGTCATCTTGCCCATTTCGGCGTTGCTGACTTCGTCCGCCTTCTTGCGCGCGTCATTGAAGGCAGCGGTGATCAGGTCTTCCAGCATCTGCTTTTCCGACGGCGCGAGCAGGCTGTCGTCGATCGACACGCCCAGGATACGGCCCTTGGCAGACGCCTTCACCTTCACCAGCCCGCCGCCGGCCGCGCCTTCGACTTCCAGCTTGTCCAGGCCATCCTGTGCCCGCTGCAATTCTTCCTGAACACGGGTCGCCATGCCCAAAATGTCGTTCAAGTCCTTCATATCTCACGCACTCCATTGTTCGAGCTTGTCGTCCAGCTCGGCATCGGGGAAGGCGGCCATCGCCGCCTTGACCACCGGGGTTTCCAATATTTCGGCGCGGGCTGCCGCTTTCTCCGCCTGCTCCTGCTGTTGCAGGGTCGCGCCGCCGCCGCTCTCCTCCAGCCGCACGGTCCATTTCATGCCGGGCACCGCGCTGTTGAGCGCCTGTGCCAGATCACGCTTGAAATCGCCCTGCGGCCAGTCATGGGTCAATCGCACCGCCACCTCGGGCGGATTGAGCGACACCAGCGCCGCGCAATCGTTCAGATGATTGGCCAGCGATGGCTTGGACCGGTCGACCAGCGCGACCAGATCCTGCATCGTGCGGGGCAGCGCGGCCGACGGTTCGGACGGCAGCCTTGCCTGTTCACCGCCCTGCGGCGTGGGCAGCCCGGCCGGCACGCCTTCGCGCAGCATCCGCGCCAGTTCACCCGGATCGGGCATGGTCGCGGCGTGCATCACGCGCAGCAGCGCCATTTCGCAGCTTTCGATCGGCAGGACCGCGCTCGCCACCTCGTCATGGCCCTTCAGCAGCAACTGCCACAGCCGATGCAGCGGTGCGAAGCCTAGTTGCGACGCCCATTCGGCAATCGCCTCCCGCTCCTCGGCCGATTGTCCGGGGCTGGCGATATCGCGCCCGGCCTTCACCAAGGTCACCGCATGGGTCAGTTCCAGCAGGCCCCGCATCAGCGCCAGCGGCTCGACGCCCAGCCCATATTGATCGCGCACGGCGGTGAGCAGCGCGCCGGTATCGCCCTCCAGCAGCAGGCCGAGCAGCCGGCGAGTGGATCCGCGATCGGACAGGCCCAGCATATCGCGCACCTGGCTTGCCGTCACCAGCAGCGCATCGCCACCCATTTCGGCATGGGCGATCGCCTGGTCGAGGATGGACAGGCCATCGCGGGCCGAACCTTCCGCCGCCTGCGCGATCAGCGCCAGCGCGTCGGTTTCGGCCGTGACGCCTTCCTTGTCGCAGATATTGGCGAAATGATTGGCCAGCAAATCGGCGGGAATACGGCGCAGGTCAAACCGCTGGCATCGCGACAGGACCGTCACCGGCACCTTGTTCACCTCGGTCGTGGCGAACAGGAATTTCACATGCGCCGGCGGCTCCTCCAGCGTCTTCAACAACGCGTTGAAGGCGTTCTTGGAGAGCATATGGACTTCATCGATGATGTAGATCTTGTAGCGCGCCGACACGGCGGCATAGCGCACCGCCTCGATAATCTCGCGCACATCGTCCACGCCGGTATGGCTGGCGGCGTCCATTTCCACGACGTCGATATGCCGCCCTTCGGCAATGGCGACGCACGGTTCGCATACGCCGCACGGATCGATCGTGGGACCGCCCTGCCCGTCCGGACCGATACAGTTCAGCGCCTTGGCGATCAGCCGCGCGGTGGAGGTCTTCCCCACCCCGCGCACGCCGGTCATCAGAAAGGCGTGAGCAAGACGCCCGCGCCGGATCGCATTGCCCAGCGTCTGGACCATGGCATCCTGCCCGATAAGCTCGCTGAAACTGCGCGATCGATATTTGCGCGCAAGGACGCGGTAGGGCTGCGGGGAATCGGACATGGCTTACGTCCTAGCCGCTCGTGCGGCTCTTGTCGAAGCGGGTGATGCTGGAAAATGTAGGAGCCGGAACGACCCGTGACGAAATCACTGTGGCTGCTTCCGTCAGGACCTGACCCGGTTCGCGACGATCACGTCCGCCCGACTCCCGGCGCGGCATATGCAGAAGTGATGACAGGATGGCAAGGGGGGACAAAAGCTGTCTCCCACCTATTTTCCGCCGTCATTCCCGCGAAGGCGGGAATCCATCTCCCGCCCTATCCTCTTGATTTGACGTCCGGAGATGGATGCCCGCCTCCGAAGGGATGACGATAATTCTCAAAAAAGGCCGGACATCAACAAAGGCCAACCTTACTCCAGCCCGCTCTTCTGCGCCTTCGCCACAAAGGCCAGCGCCGCCTGCGCCGTCTCCGCGATCGCGGCTTCGGCCTTCTTCGTGTCCACGGTCGGCCGGTCGAGATAGATGGCCAGGATATATTCGTCGCCGTCCGGCGACTTCACCAGCGCCACGTCATTATAGGCGGTGCCGCAGGTTCCGGTCTTGCTGCCGGACGTCCATCCCTGCGGCAGGCCGGCCTTGATCCGCTTGTCGCCGGTGCTGCTGGCATTGAACCAGGCGCGCAGCTTGTCGGCGCTCTCCGCCGCCAGATCGCGGAAGAACAGGCGGCCCATCAGCCCGGCCATCGCCGCCGGCGATGTGGTGTCGCGTTCGTCCCCTTCCGCATTTTCATTGAGCGTCGGCTCATCGCGGTCGAGCCGCGAGACGGCGTCGCCATGGGCGCGCATGAAGGCGGTCAGCCCCGGCGGTCCGCCCAGCATCGGCAGCAGCAGATTGGCCGCGCTATTGTCGCTCACCTCGACCGCCGCCTGCGCCAGCTCGCTCATGCTCATCCGGCCGCGCTTCAGATTCTTCTTCACCACCGGCGCATAGTCGAGCAGATCGTCCTTGCTAAAGGCGATCGTGCCTTCCAGCCCGAACTTGCCCCCTTCCGCGCCGGTCAGCACGGCGGCGGCCAGCGGCGCCTTGAAGGTGGAGCACATCGCGAACCGATCGTCGCGGTTGAAGCCCAGCAGCAGCGCGCCCGTCTTGTCGACCAGCGCCACGCCCAGCCGGCCGCCGGTTTCCTTTTCGATCTCGGCCGGATTGCGGGCCGATGTCAGCGCCGATTGCGGCACCAGATAGCGCGGCGCGGCTGGCATCAGCGAATCGAGCGCGCCGGTCGGCGCCGGCGCCTTGGCGGGCGGCTTCTTCTTGTCGGCGGCGAGCGACGGGGTGGCGATCAGCGCCAGTGCGGTAAAAGCGGTCAATATCTTCATGGAAGCCATCACATGCCCTGCATATTGTTGAATTCGCCCGGAATGCGGACGGTCAGCGCGTCCAGCGCCCCATCCAGAACGATCTGACAGGCCAGGCGACTGGTGCGGGTGGCGGCGGCGGCAAGGTCGAGCATATCTTCCTCATCCTCGCTGGCGCGCGGCAATTTCACGAAATCATCGGCATCGACGATGACATGGCAGGTGGAACAAGCCATCTGCCCCTCGCACGTTCCCTCCAGCGGCTGGCCGGCGCCCTGCGCTATGTCGAGCAGCACCGATCCTGCGGGCGCGTCCACATCCTGCCGCCGTTCGCCGTCGGCGCTGATGAAGGTGACCCTGGTCATGTTCTGCGTGCGCTCCCTTTTACGGCGCCGCTTGTACGGCTGCCGCGTCCTGCAATGCTTCTGCTGCCCTCTCCAGCTCCTGCGGCGTGGTGTAGCGGCCAAAGCCAATCCGCACCGATCCGCGCGCCTGTGCATCTGACAGGCCCAGTGCGCGCAGGACATGGCTTGGCCGCCCGGACCCGCTTGCGCAAGCGCTACCGAGTGAAAAAGCGACATTGCGGCAATGGGACAACAGTCGCGCGCCGTCGATCCCGTCCCGCCTCAGGTTCAGATTGCCGGGATAGCGATGAAGCGCGGACCCATTCAGCGTCCAATCGGCAAACAGGCTGCGCGCCAGCAGGCCAAGGCTTTCGATATGGGCGCGATCATCGTCCGCCCGCTCCCGCATCAGCCGCGCGGCGACGCCGAAGCCGGCACAGAGCGCGGGCGAGAGCGTGCCGGATCGCAGCCCCCCTTCCTGCCCGCCACCATGGATCAGCGGCGCGGGCCGCACCCCGTCGCGCACCCACAACGCGCCGACCCCTTTGGGTCCATGGATCTTGTGCGCGCTGATCGCCACCATGTCGCAGGTCGCGGGGATCGGCTCCCGGCCATAGCCCTGCACCGCGTCGCACAGCAGCAACGCACCGGCCGCATGGGCCATCTCCGCCAGCGCGGCGACCGGTTGGATCACGCCGATCTCGTTATTGACCAGCATTGCGACAACGAGTGAGACACCCGGAACGATCGCCTGCGCGGCGGCCGCCAGATCGACCAGACCGTCCGACCCGACTGGCAGGATGGTCACATCCCGCCCACTACGGCGCAGCACCTCCACCGTATCCAGCACGGCCGCATGTTCGGTCGCGATGGTGACAATGCCGCCAGCCGCCGCGCCCTGTATCGCGATATTCAGCGCCTCGGTCGCGCCGGAGGTGAAGAGCAGCCTGCCGCCCGGCGGCAGCAGGCGGGCGATCTCATCGCGCGCCACTTCCACCTGTGCCGCAACGGCGCGACCCAGCCGGTGGGCGCTATGCGGATTGGCGAACTGATCGCGCAGCAACGGCACCATCGCGTCGAAGGCTTCGGGTGCGAGTGGCGTCGTCGCCTGATAATCCAGATAGATCAATTTCTTGCCTTGGCGGCCATGGCGGTCCAGATTTCGATAAAGCTGTCCAACTCGCTGTCGCACGTCTGCGGACCGAAGCTGACCCGCACCACCTCCGACGCGGCGGCATCGTCCCAACCCATGGCGCCCAGCACATGGCTGGTCTTGAGCGAACCGGAGGAGCAGGCGCTGCCCGCCGACACGGAAATCCCCTTCATGTCGAACTGGATCAACTGCGCGCGAGCCGAAAGGCCGGGCATGCGGTAACTGGCGATGGTGGGCAGGCGCGGCGCGTCGCGCGCGACGATGATGCCGCCAGCAGCCTCGATCGCCATATCCAGCCGGGCGCGCATCGCAGCCGCACGGGGCAACCAATCCTCCCGCGCCTCCAGCGCCGCCGCCATGGCGAGGATCGCAGGCAGATTTTCGGTGCCCGCGCGATAGCCCTGCTCCTGCCCCCCGCTCGGCTCGATCAGCGCCAGGTCGCGGAGCAGCAGCGCGCCGATGCCGGGCGGCCCGCCGAATTTATGCGCACTGATCGCGATCATGTCCGCATCGGGCAGCGGCAGCTTGCCGGCGCTCTGGGCGCAGTCGGCAAACAGGATGGCGCCGTTGCGATCGATCGCATCGAGCGGCTGGATCACGCCCGTCTCATTATTGACATGCTGGATGGCCAGCACTCTCCCCTCGCCCACCCCATCGTCATCCCCGCGAAAGCGGGGATCCATCTCCGGCGCTTCGGATGATGATGGGGGGTGAGATGGATTCCCGCCTTCGCGGGAATGACCAAGAAGAACAAGTCCGTCAGACGTCACCCCCAGCCGTTCCGCGCCCTTCGTCACGCGCAGCACGGCGTCATGCTCGACCGGCGAAGTGACCACCCGCCTCGCCTTGGCACGCGTCAGGCCGATGGCGATCGCCTCGCTCGCGCCGGAAGTGAAGATCACATGCCCGCTCC
This sequence comes from Sphingobium limneticum, assembly GCF_008710165.1. Classification (NCBI taxonomy): domain Bacteria; kingdom Pseudomonadati; phylum Pseudomonadota; class Alphaproteobacteria; order Sphingomonadales; family Sphingobiaceae; genus Sphingobium; species Sphingobium limneticum. Next base: position 84,700 of record NZ_VYQA01000002.1, read on the forward strand.
ACCCCAACGCCGCCGCAATGCGCCTGCGCGCATCCTCCAGCGCGGCGCGTGCAGCGCGGCCATCGGCATGGGGGCTGGACGGATTGGCCCAATTGGCCATCGCCCCCACCATCGCCGCCTGGGCAGCGGGCAGCATGGGCGTGGTGGCGGCATGATCGAGATAAAGGCGTATAGCGGCCAAGCGGCATTACTCATTGATTGCGGAAATGGCGGCGGCATCTATATAGGCGGTTTGCCGCGCAGCGCCAGCATTAGCCTAATGATGCGCGCGATCCGCATCCATTCGCCATCGGCTCATCCGAGCCGACCGGCCCAGAACGATAACAGGTGCCATGCCCGACGTCATTTTCACCGGACCCGAAGGTCGCCTCGAAGGCCGTTTCAGCCCCCCGCCCCGCCCGCGTGCGCCGGTCGCCATGATCCTGCACCCGCACCCGCAGGGCGGCGGCACGATGAACGACCGCATCACCCAGGCGCTCTACAAGACCTTCGTGAAGCGCGGCTTTGCCGTCTTGCGCTTCAACTTCCGGGGCGTCGGCCGCAGCCAGGGCACGTTCGATAACGGCATCGGCGAACTGTCCGACGCCGCAGCGGCGCTCGACTGGGTGCAGAGCTTCCACCCCGAAGCGCAGACCACCTGGATCGCGGGCTTCTCCTTCGGCGCGTGGATCGGCATGCAATTGCTGATGCGCCGCCCGGAAATCCGTGGCTTTATCTCGGTCGCCCCGCCCGCCAACATGTACGACTTCTCCTTCCTCGCGCCCTGCCCTTCGTCGGGCATCATCGTGCAGGGTACGTCGGACGAAGTGGTGACGGCCAGCGCCGTGCAGAAGCTGGTGGACAAGCTGCGCACGCAGAAGGGCATCACCATCCATCATGACGAAATTCGCGGCGCGAACCATTTCTTCGAACATGAACTCGACCAGCTGATGAAGTCGGTCGACAATTATCTCGACATGCGCCTGTCGCCGGATTCGCCGATCCGCTGATCGCGCCTGACACGCACGAACGAAAAAGGCCGCCCCGAAAGGCGGCCTTTTTTACGTCAGGAGAGAGGATGGAACCCGGCGGGTGGGGACTGGGTGTTGCCGGGTTCCATAGACTATAACGGCATCGCTCCCGTCCGATTGATTAGACCTTGGTCTAACAGGTGAAGGACGGATGGGCCGGGCGCACCGCGCTTGACGCCCTTTGGCGCGAAACTATAGCATCCCGTCACTGGCACGGCATCTGCGGGACATTCTCTCATGACGGACATCAAGGAGCGCGCGCCGGGCTATCGTTATTCGCGGCGGGGCACATTGCCGCTGATCCGCGAATTGTCCGTCGTCGACAATCGCCGCAATGCGCTGCTGCTGGCCCTGCAATGGATCATCATGGTCGGGGCGATCACGATCGCGATCCGCGTCGATCATTTCGCCGTCTACATTCTGGCCGGCCTGGTCGTGGGCACCCGCATCCAGTGCCTCGCGGTCATGATGCATGATGCCTGTCACGGCCTGTTGTTCAGCAATCGCCGCGTCAACGATTTGATCGCCGATCTTTTCGTCGCCTATCCGCTTGTCCTGAGCATCGACCTGTATCGCGTGGCCCATATGGTCCACCACCGCCACACCAATACGATGCAGGATTATGACTATCGGGTGCAGCGCAAAGACCCCGACCAGCATTTCCCCAAAAGCGGCCGGGGGATGATCCGGCTGTTCTTCCGCAGCCTTTTCGGCCTGAATTATTATCGCGTCGCGCGTGCGGCGCGGGTCTGGTCGCCGATCGCCAATTTCCACAATCCCGGCCGCTTCGGTTTCGATTATCGGCTGGGATTGCGGCTGCGCTATGTCGCCTGGGCCGTGGTGGTCTATGGCCTGATCCTGTGGTCGCCATGGCGCTGGCAGATATTGGGCCTCTATATGATCCCGCAATTCATCTGGGCCAACCTGTTCAACCGCATCCGGGCGATGGCCGAACATGTCGGCGTGCCCGACGCTCTGGAACTGAACGGCACGCGCACCGTCATCCCCACCCTGCTCGACCGCCTGCTGATCGCGCCGTTCAACGTCAGCTATCATCTGGAACATCATCTGTTCCCGTCCGTGCCCTGGACCAATCTACGCCGGCTGCACGTCCACATGATGGCCGACCCCGATTATGCGGCGCACGCCCATATCACGCAGGGCTATTGGGGCGTGGTCAAGGAACTGATGCCCCCGCCCGCCGAACAAAAGGCCGCCTGACGGGCCAACACCCGCTTTACCCCGGCCGATATTTTCCCGCTTGGCGCATCCGCCGCGCGGCACTAGCGGCGCTGTCATGTCCGACGCGCCCGAAAATAATGCCCGCCTGATCTGGAGCCGCTATTACAGCGCCTTCATTCCCGCCGGTCCGGCCGGTCCCGGCCTGTTCGACCGGCTGAAAGCGGCCAGCGGCGCGATCGGCGGCATCGCCATCACCGCCATGCTGTGCGGGTTGATGCTGGGCAATGGGCTGGCCCACCCGCTGCTGGTCGCTCCCATGGGTGCGTCCGCCGTGCTGCTCTTCGCCGTGCCGGCCAGCCCGCTGGCGCAACCCTGGCCCGTATTGGGTGGCAACGTCATTTCCGCGCTGGTCGGCATCTTCGTGGCAAAGGCCGTGCCCGATCCCACCATCGCCGCCGCACTGGCCGTGGGCGCGGCGATCGCCGTCATGTCGCTGCTACGCTGCCTCCATCCGCCCGGCGGCGCGGTCGCGCTGTCCGCCGCGCTCGGCGTGAAGGGCGTGGCGAGCAGCTATATGTTCGCGCTGGTGCCGGTCGGCGTGAACACGCTGCTCCTGCTGATCGTCGCCATCCTTTTCCACCGGATCGCAGGCCATAATTATCCCCATGTCGCGCCAAAAGCCCCCGCGCGTCACGGCACCACCGATCCCGCCCCGCTGCTGCGCGCCGGTCCCAGCGATCAGGATGTCACCGACGCGCTGAAAGGCTATGGCGACACGCTGGACGTGGATCAGGCGGACCTGCGCCAGTTGCTGGCCGACGCCGAACTGCGCGCGGCGGAACGGCTGCACGGCAACGCCCCATGCGCGGAAATCATGTCGCGCGACGTCATCCATGTCCCCGCCAGCCAGGCCATGGCGCAGGTACGCGCGCTGATGCAGAATCGCGAATTGCTCTCGCTGCCTGTGCTGGACGATGCAGGGCGCGTGCAGGGGATCATCGGCGCGCTCGATCTGACGCGGGACGGGGAAAGCGCCGGCGACATCGCCCGCCGCGCGCTGCTGGTCCACACCGACACACCCGTCGCTCGGCTGATCGGCCCTTTAAGCAGCGGCACGCGCCACGCCGCCATCGTGGTCGATGCCGATCATCGCTTGCTAGGACTGGTGACGCAGACCGACCTGCTGGCATCGCTGGCGCTGCGCACTGACAGGCCAACCGGACTGGGCTGAGGAGCCATTTCCAATTTTTTTGGGGTGGCATGAACGGTCGCGCATGGCAGGATCAGGCCATGACCGACATTTCGCAACTCAATGAAAATGAACGTGAGATATTGCGGCTGCTGGCGCAGGGGCATACCGCCAAAAGTATCGCCAGCCTGACCGGAAGGTCCGTGAGTTCCGTCAACGAACGATTGCGCGAAGCCCGGCGCAAGACCGGCATCGGCAGCAGCCGAACATTGTCTCGCACATTTGTGACCCAAGAAAATCGGGACAATATTATCGGAGTGGACGATGGCGAACAGCCAGCGCCAGAACTGCCCGAAGTAGCCGGACCATCCCGGTCCGTCCTGTTTCGAGGAGTTGCCATGACCATCATCGCCGCCATAGCCCTGGCCGCCGGAGCCTATCTGCTCCAGAGCGCATCGCCTGTGCAACAATTACCGGATCAAAAGGATTGGTCCGATCCTGCAAAGGCCGACCCGCTGCTGTCAGGTTCCTATTCCGGCCCTTTGCCATCACAACGCTACGCCATGCTGCGCGCAGAAAAACGAGATGCGGTCTGGGCTGACGCGACAGAAAGGGCGCTGATCGCCCGCTATGCGATCCTGTTGCGCCAATATGGTGTGCGCCAGCCCGTCCGCGCACTTTGTGGCGAAACGACGTGCGAGATTGCTATGAAGCTTGACCTGTCGTTACGAAAGACGGCGAAATTGACCAATGAGTTACAGGGCCGGGAACTGGCTGATTCGCTCGCCAAGATCGGATTAATGGGCGATTCTGCCAGTTTTGGCGGACCAGACAAGAGCTATGTCCACTCCTCCTACTGGCTACGCAAGCCTCGGCTCAACGCTGCTCCATCACCGGAAGGTCCGGACCCGGAATCGCGCTGATCGCGACATTGCCGAACATCACCAGCCCCGCAACGATCATCAGGCCGCCGCGCTTGCGGTCGCCCTTCTTCGCGATCGCATAAATGCCGCCGCCCGTGAGCAGAGCGCCGCCAAGCATCAATATGGATAAAATCGTGCCAGCCATGGGAGATGCCATAAGCGGCAAGCTGGACGGTGGCAATTGCCTGCCGCTCCCCCTATGAGGCGCGCAGAAACGAATCACCCATCGGTGAAGGCCCCCATCCGGGAAGGAACGCTTCTCACATGAAAATCGCCATCGCTTCCGACCATGCCGCCGTCGACCTGAAGGCGGAACTCGCCCAATGGCTGCGCGATGAAGGGCATGACGTCGACGATCTGGGTCCGGCGACCGCCGACCGCGTCGATTATCCCGATTTTGGTTACAAACTCGCGACGGCCGTGGCGTCGGGCGCGGCGGAGCGCGGCATCGCGATCTGCGGATCGGGCATCGGCATTTCGATCGCGGTCAACCGCAACCCCGCCTGCCGCTGCGCGCTGGTGGGCGAGCCGCTGTCGGCCGCCCTGTCGCGCGAACATAATGACGCCAATGTTCTGGCCCTGGGCGCCCGCCTGACCGGCGTGGACATGGCCAAGGCCTGCGTCACCGCTTTCCTCACCACCGATTTCGGCGGTGGCCGCCATGCCGGCCGCGTCGAGAAGCTCTCCCAGCCCGCGCTCTGAAAGGATCTTTGATGAGCACCGACACCCTGTCCCCCATCCGTCAGGCCGGCTTCTTCAGCGAAGACCTCGCCAGTGCCGATCCCGAAATCTTCGGTGCGATCGGCAATGAGCTGAAGCGCCAGCAGGACAAGATCGAACTAATCGCGTCCGAGAACATCGTGTCGAAGGCCGTGCTGGAAGCCGCCGGCTCGATCTTCACCAACAAGTACGCGGAAGGCTATCCGGGCAAGCGCTATTATGGCGGTTGCGAATATGCCGACGTCGTCGAAACGCTGGCAATTGAACGCGCCAAGCAGCTATTCGGCGCGCAGTTCGCCAACGTTCAGCCCAATAGCGGCAGCCAGATGAACCAGGCCGTGTTCCTGGCGCTGTTGCAGCCGGGCGACGTGTTCATGGGCCTCGACCTGTCGTCGGGCGGCCACCTGACCCACGGGTCGCCGGTCAACATGAGCGGCAAATGGTTCAAGCCCGTCGCCTATGGCGTGCGCCCTGACGACCACACGATCGACATGGACGAAGTTGCCCGCATCGCGCGCGAAAACAAGCCCAAGCTGATAATCTGCGGCGGCACCGCCTATTCGCGCGTCTGGGACTTCAAGCGTTTCCGCGAAATCGCCGACGAGGTTGGCGCTTACCTGCTGGCAGACATGTCGCATTTCTCCGGCCTCGTCGCCGGCGGCGCGCACCCTTCGCCGGTGCCTTATGCCCATGTCACCACCACCACGACACACAAGTCGCTGCGCGGTCCGCGTTCGGGCATCATCCTGTCGAATGACGAGGCGATCGCCAAGAAGCTGAACAGCGCGATCTTCCCCGGCCTTCAGGGCGGCCCGCTGATGCACATCATCGCGGCCAAGGCTGTGGCTTTCAAGGAAGCGCTGACGCCGGAATTCAAGGCTTACGCCCACCAGGTCGTCGCCAACGCCCGCGCGCTGGCCGAAACGCTGGCCGATGCCGGTCTGTCGATCGTGTCGGGCGGCACCGACAATCACCTGCTGCTGGTTGACCTGCGCCCCAAGAACACCACCGGCAAGGCTGCGGAAAAGGCGCTCGACCGCGCTTACATCACCTGCAACAAGAACAACGTGCCGTTCGATACGGCCAGCCCGTTCGTGACGTCGGGCGTTCGCCTTGGCACCCCGGCCGGCACCACGCGCGGCTTCCGTGAGGAAGAATTCCGCGAAATCGGCCGCCTGATCGCCGAAGTCGTAGAGGGCCTCAACCGCAATGGCGACGAAGGTGACGGCCAGGTCGAACAGCATGTCCGCGAAAAGGTGCTGGGCCTGACGGCGCGCTTCCCGATCTACTAAAGACTATCAAAGCCCCTCCCGATCGGGTTTGAAGGAGGCAGCGCCTCGATCCAACCCGATCGGGAGGGGCTTTTATTTGCGGAGAATATGATGCGCTGCCCTTTCTGCGCCCATGAAGACAGCCAGGTGAAGGACAGCCGGCCGACGGAAGATGGCAACGCCATCCGCCGTCGCCGCCAGTGCGAAGCCTGCGCCGCGCGTTTCACTACCTTCGAGCGCATCCAGTTGCGCGACATCTGGGTGGTGAAGAGCGAGGGCCGCAAGGAAGCGTTCGAGCGCGACAAGCTGGCCCGCTCCATCGGCATCGCCTGCCGCAAGCGCCCGATCGACCCCAGCCGCCTGGAAAAACTGATCTCCGGCATCCAGCGCCAGCTGGAAACCAGCGGCGACAGCGAAGTTCCTGCCCGCGCGATCGGCGAGATGGTGATGGAAGGGCTCAAACGCCTCGACAGCGTCGCCTACATCCGCTTCGCCAGCGTCTATAAGGACTTCACCGACGCCAAGGATTTCGAGGAATTCGCCAGCACGGTGAAGGAAGTCGGGCGGGAATAGCAGCTCCACTTCCCCCGTTCGGTTCGAACTTGTCGAAAACCCAACAAAACGGCAATATTTGAGAAAGCGCCCAACCGGCCTAACTCAAAATCCGTTCAGTTCGAGCCTGTCGAGAACCACGCGCACCATGAGTTTCTGGATCTACATCCTTCGCTGCTCCGACGGCACATATTATACCGGACATACGGACGATCTGGAGCGGCGCATCGCCCAACATCAGATGGGCGAACTGCCGGGATATACGCATGATCGCCGTCCGGTGGAGTTAGTGTTCAGCGAGACTTTCACGGATCGGATCGATGCTCTGGAACGGGAGCGACAGGTAAAAGATTGGTCGCGCAAGAAGAAAGAGGCGCTGATCCGGGGCGACTGGAACGCAGTCTCTGACGCTGCCCGTTCTCGACCACGGGTCTCGACTACGCTCGACCCTGGCTCGAACCGAACGGGAAGGCTAGAGGCTCAGCCCCTACTCAGGACGAACGGAAATATGAACGAAGTTGCCCCCCTCCCCCCCGTCATCATCCTCGTCCGCCCTCAATTGGGCGAGAATATCGGGAAGGCCGCACGGGCCATGCTGAATTTCGGGCTGACCGAAATGCGGCTGGTCACGCCACGCGATGGTTGGCCCAATCCCGATGCCGGCCCGGCGGCTGCCGGCGCGGACTTCATCCTGGACAAGGCACAGGTCTATGAGACGCTGGCCGATGCGGTCGCGGACTGCGCCCATGTCTATGCTACCACGGTGCGTAAGCGCGGTGTGACCAAACCAGTCGTGACGCCCGAGGAAGCCGCCCGCGAAATCCATGCCGCGCAGGGCCGCTGCGCCTATGTCTTCGGGCCGGAACGATCGGGGCTGGAGACGGAGGATGTCGCGGTCGCCCGCAAGATCCTGACCGTGCCGATCAATCCGGAATTCGGGTCGTTGAACCTGGCCCAGGCGGTGATCCTGTGTGCCTATGAATGGTCGAAAAATGCCGATCTCAAGCAGCCGACCGTCACCGACCTTGGCGAACCCGCGCCGCAGGTGGAGCTGGAAGGGATGATCGACCAGCTCAACACGCTGCTGGAAAAGGTCGGTTATTTCTTCCCGCCGGACCGCGCGCCCGCGACCAAGCTGACGCTGCGCAATTTGCTGACCAAGCCAGGCTGGAACCATCTGGAAGTGCGGACCCTGCGCGGCGTCCTGTCGCATTTGAACCGACCGCGGGAGCGTTGACAAGCTTCGTCAATTTTTTAAGATTGCCGATGTTGGGGGAAGACAGTTTGGAGTTGTCTGACCATGAAATATGTAATTCTGGCTTTATTACTGTTTCCAAGCGTCGCTAGCGCCAGCACAACCTACCAGGCGCCCGCCGCCAGCGAAGACGTGGTCGAATCTGCAAAACCCATTTGTCGTGAGGTCCGCAGTTTGGGATCGCGCATAGCGCGTAGCCGGACATGCCTCACTCAACGACAATGGGCTGAACGGGATCAACGCGAATGGCAGAGAGGCGCAGCTATGAGCAGCAGCCCGACGATGATCGGCTCTCTTCCCAGACCGTCTCGTTAATTATTACGTATTGAGAGAATGATGTCAGCGCCCTGTCTGCCGTGCATGGCCAACTGCCGCTGCTTCACCTTCTGACCCGACCGGGCTGGAACCATCTAGAAGTGGCGACACGACGCAGTGTATCGCCGCGCTCAAACTGCGCGCATGAGCGTTGACAATCACCTGCACATTTTTGACTGTGCTCACCTAGGATTGAAAAAGGAGCGACATCATGGCGATCGGCGCGTTACTTTTCTCTCTTGCATTGGCGACTTCTACGCAGGGTACCCTGTCAGAAAATAATTCCGGCGAGCAGACTGAACAAGTGTCCTGTCGCTACATCGTGAATTCGCATAGTTTCCGCAACTCACGCATAAAAACATGCGAAACCATTCTGCAATGGCAGGCCTATGACAAGATGAAACGCGATGAAGATCGCTTCAGAATGGCGCTGCGAGCCAGCGCTCCGCGGCGTTGATCAATACCAGCCATTGCAATTCAGGCACCTACATCATTTTTGGGCGCCGGTCGTAATCTATCCATGGCGATGGATGAGGTCCGGGGGTTAACCCCGAATCCGATCATATTCCTCCATTTCATAGGCGATCGACGCTTCGACCAACTGCTCCCATAGATCGGCTATCACCGCACCCGGCGCCCCCACCCGCTCAGCTTCCGCCCGCGCCTGGTCGATCACTTGGCGTTTACGCGCTTCATCCCGCACCGCGCTGCGGTCCGGCTTGATCCGGGCGGCGGCGCGCATATGGGCGAAGCGCTGGGCCAGCAGGGCGACGATCTGCCGATCGAGATTGTCGACGCCGGCGCGCACCTGCGCCATGGTGGAGTAGCCTTCTGGGTTCATGCCTGCCCGATTAAGCCGCCCCGCGCGCCGTGTCGAGGCCAGTATGAAGGGTTGACATCCAACTGTCATCTGGTCATAGGCGCGCCTTCGCAATTGGCTCCGCATCCCGGTGAAGCGGTGGCCCTGCCCCTGAAAACGGCCGTAGGCGATACCGGGAACAACGTTAAAAGCAATTGATGAGGAATTACCATGACGAAGCGCACCAGCGCCAAGTATAAGCTCGACCGTCGCATGGGCGAGAATATCTGGGGCCGTCCCAAGTCGCCTGTCAACAAGCGCGAATATGGTCCCGGTCAGCACGGCCAGCGCCGCAAGGGCAAGATGTCGGATTACGGCATCCAGCTGCGCGCCAAGCAGAAGCTGAAGGGTTATTACGGCGACATCACTGAGAAGCAGTTCAAGAAGAACTATTTCGAAGCCAGCCGCATGAAGGGCGACACCGGCCAGAACTTGATCGGTCTGCTGGAGCGCCGCCTGGACGCCGTCGTGTACCGCGCCAAGTTCGCGCCGACCATCTTCTCGGCCCGTCAGATCGTTTCGCACGGCCACATCTATGTGAACGGCGTGAAGTGCAACATCGCGTCGCGTCTGGTGAAGCCGGGCGACGAAATCACCCTGGGCAAGAAGGCGCAGGAAATGGCGCTGGTTCTGGAAGCACAGAGCCTGCCCGAGCGTGACATCCCCGACTACGTCGCCCCCGACGGCGCCGCCAAGGTCAGCTATGTCCGCGTGCCGACGCTGGACGAAGTGCCCTACCCGGTGAAGATGGAACCGAATCTGGTCGTCGAATTCTATTCGCGCTAATCGGTTTTCCGATCCCAGTTACGAAAAAGGGCGGCCCCGCAAGGAGCCGCCCTTTTTCTTTTGCGCAACATTCTTGCGCCCCTTTCGCCCCGGTGGCATCACCCGCGCATTCGTAAAACAAAGGGGTCATCCCATGCGCACTTCCCTCGCGGCGATCGCCGCCATCCTTGCCCTGTCCTCGCCCGTCATCGCCGATGCCGCGCCCGCCAAATCGGCTGCCGCGCCGTCCGTCGACACGATGAAACGGCTGGTGAAGGAACTGTCCTCCGACGCCTATGAAGGCCGCGCGCCCGGAACGGCCGGGGAGGAAAAGACGCTCGCGCTGCTGTCCGCCGAATTTGCGAAACTCGGCCTGAAGCCCGGCAACAAGGGCAGCTGGTTCCAGGATGTGCCGCTGGTGGAAATCACCGCCAAGAATGTGTCGCCGCTGACCTTCACCGGCGGCAAGGCCGATGTCACCGCCGCTTATGGCGCAGAAATGGTCGCCGGCACCTATCGCACCACGCAACAACATATCGCGGTCAAGGACAGTCCGGTCGTCTTCGTCGGCTATGGCATCAACGCTCCGGAAAAGGGCTGGAACGACTATGCCGGGCTGGACGTGAAGGGGAAGACAGTCGTCATCCTGGTCAACGATCCCGATTATGAGACGAAGGGGCTGACCGGCCCGTTTAACGGCCGCGCCATGACCTATTATGGCCGCTGGACCTACAAGTTCGAGGAAGCCGCGCGGCAGGGTGCCGCCGCCGCGATCATCGTGCATGACACGGTGCCCGCCGCCTATGGCTGGAACGTCGTGCAATCGAGCTGGACCGGCGCGCAGCATGTTGCCGACAGCGCCAACGGCAATGCCGACCAGAGCGCCGCCATCGGCTGGATCCAGAAGGACAAGGCCGCCGCCCTGTTCGCCAGCGCCGGGCTGGACCTGACCGCGCAAATGGCCGACGCGAAAAAACCCGGCTTCAAGGCCGTGCCATTGACTGGCGTGAAGGCCAGCCTCTCCTTCGACAACGACCTGCGCAAACATAGCTCAAAGAATGTCGTCGCCCTGCTGCCCGGCAAGACGCGGCCGGACGAATATGTGCTCTACAGCGCGCACTGGGACCATCTGGGCCATTGCGAGGCAGCGCCGGACGGCGATGACATCTGCAACGGCGCGGTCGACAATGCCACTGGCACGGCCGCACTGGTCGCACTGGCGCAGGCCAATGTGAAGGCCGGCCCGACCGACCGCAGCCAGGTGTTCCTGGCGGTGACGGGCGAGGAATCGGGCCTGTTGGGGTCGGCCTATTATGGCAAGAACCCGGTCTTCCCCTTCGCCAAGACCGTCGGCGGCGTGAATATGGACGCGCTCAGCGTCGCGGGCCTTGCCAAAAATGTCGTCGTCATCGGCAAGGGCAAGTCGCAGCTGGACGCCTATCTCGACCGCGCACTCGCCGCGCAGGGCCGGGTCGCGACCACCGAACCGACACCGGAAAAGGGCTATTATTATCGCTCCGACCATTTCAGCTTCGCCAAATATGGCCTGCCGATGCTCTATTTCGAGGGCGGCGAGGATCTGGTGAAGGGCGGCACCGCCGCCGGTATGGCCGCTGCGGAGGATTACACCGAGCATCGCTATCACGGGCCGAAAGACGAATATGATCCCAATTGGGACTGGACCGGCATCTCGGCCGATCTGAAACTCTATTATGATGTCGGCCGGGCGCTGGCGACGACGACCGACTGGCCCAATTGGGTGCAGGGCGACGAATTCCGCGCCATCCGCGACAAGGATCGCGCCGGCAAATGACGTTCTGCGCTGGCGGCGGGCAAAAGCTTGTCGCCAGCCTTTCATCTTGCCGTCTATACTGCCGGCATGACTCAGAAATTCGACCGGCGCGTCCTGCCGATCACCTCCGCCGTCGCGGCCGCCCTGCTCGCCACCGGTTGCTCGCGTGAGCCTGACACCGCCAATGCCGACGTGCGCGTCTGCCGCGATGCGGAAGGACGCCGGGTGGACGACGCCCAGTGTCGCACCCATGCCGGCGGCGGCATCGCGACGGGCGCCTTCCTCTGGTATTATCTCAATCGCGGCAGCACGGTCCCGCGGGTCGGCCAGCCGCTTGCCGGCGGATCCATCGCTCCGGCCTTCGGCAAAAATTATCGCGAGGCGTCCCAGTCCACGGTGACGCGCGGCGGCCTTGGCCTGTCGGGCGGCAGCGGCCTGTCCTGATGGAGCGGATCGACTGCACGCCGCGCCCGGACTGGCAGGCGCAGGTGGAATCGCTCGGCCTCGTCTGGCACGGCGCCAACGACCGCCCCTATTGGGACGAAGGCGCGGCCTGGCGCTTCACCCCCGCGCAGATCGACACGATCGAAACGGCCACGGCCGAACTCTATCGCCTGTTCATCGCTGCGGGTCAGCATGTGCTGGACCATGACCTGCTGGGCGACTTCGGCATTCCCGATTTCTGCCACGAACCGATCCGGCAAAGCTGGGACGGGGAGCCGGCCGCGCTCAACTATGGGCGGTTCGACCTTGGCTATGACGGGTCGGGGCCGCCCAAATTGTTCGAATTCAACTGCGACACGCCCACCAGCCTGCTGGAGGCATCGGTCATCCAATGGGACTGGAAGGAAGCGCTCTTCCCGGACGCGGACCAGTTTAACAGCCTGCACGAGCGGCTGGTCGCCCGATGGCGTGAGATCGCGCCGCCGCGCGGCACATCCATGCTCCACCTCACCTATGTCGACGGCAATATGGGCGAGGATGCGGTGACGGTCGCCTATATGGCCGACACGGCGCGGGAAGCCGGCATCGACACGCAGTTGATCCTGACCACCGACCTTGGCTGGGACAGCGCACGGCACCGTTTCGTCGACCTCGATTATCGGCCGATCGACGCGCTCTATCATCTCTACCCCTGGGAATGGATCGTCAACGAACCGTTTGGCCGGGAAGTGGTGGAAAGCCTGGACACGACGCTCTGGATCGAACCGATCTGGAAGATGATCTGGAGCAACAAGGCGATATTGCCGATCCTGTGGGATCTGTTCCCCGACCATCCCAACCTGCTGGAGGCCAGCCGGCAGGCCATGACCGGCGACCATGTGATCAAGCCTCTGCTCGCCCGCGAAGGCGCCAATGTCCGCATCGTGTGCGACGGCGCGACGCTGGCACAAAGCGGCGGCGACTATGGCGAGGAAGGCTTCGTCTACCAGCGGCTCTTCCCCCTGCCGGGCGAGGGCGATCGGCGACCGGTGCTGGGCAGCTGGGTCGTGGACGGCGAACCGGCCGGCATGGGCATAAGAGAAGATGGCCCGATCACCGGCAATGGCGCGCGCTTCGTCCCGCACATCATCGCCTGACAATTCAGGGATGGTTCACGCAGGGAAAATGAATATCCGAACCAATCCGAAGGGGAAGCCATGCGCCGCCTGATCGCCCTCATGCTCATTGCAAGTCCCGCCGTTCTTTCGGCGCAGATCGCGCGGGGACCGATAACCATCCGTCCAGACAGCAGCGCAACCGGCAGTCTGGAAAATGAGGTAGCGCGCGAACGCATCCGCGAAGGGCGCAAAAGCGGCTCGCTCAACAAAGGCCAGGCCCGCGCATTGCGTAAGGAAGCTCGGATGAACGAAGCGCTCGCTAAGCACTATGCCCGCGACGGCCTCTCGGATTCGGAGCAACGCGAACTCGATATGCGCGGCCGTGCGCTGCAAAGTCTGACGGAAGCACAACGGTCGCAACCGCCGCGCCACTGATGCCTTATTGTCCGTTGGGGGTCGCCGGGCTGTAGGTCCAGTTCTGCGCGCCGCTGCCGTCCATCTTCGACGTTTCGGCCATCAGCAGCCGCCCTTCGCGCCAATAACGGATGCGTTGCGGATAATCATGGTCGGGATTGGCGAAGGTCACGTCGCGCACGCCCTGCTCCACGGCGGGAAAGACGGTCGCCGGGCCACCCTCCGGCGCGGCATGCAGCGTGAGCGATCCATCGGCCGCGCGCACGATGCGCATCACTTCCCAACTGCGCAGGCTCTCGCCACGGCCGACCCGGCCCATGCCGATCATCGTGCCGCCGCGCGGCAGGGTCCAGACCTCCTCGCTCCACCGATCGCCGGCATTTTGCAGCCATTCGCCGGTCAGCCAGTCGGGCAGCTCACCCGCCCACAACGGCGGCGACAGGGTGAGCAGCAAGGTCGCCGCAACGATCGAAATGTGTTTCCGCATGGCTTTCGCCCTCTGTCCAGACCCGGTCGGGCACGCTATGGAGCGCGCATCATTTTCCCCTATCTACGGATCGGTTCTCCAACCGAGCAAGGATAAAAGCCATGACTTTCCGCATGCCTGCCGAATGGGCGCCGCACGATTGGACCTGGATCGGCTTTCCGACCAACCCCGCCGAATGGCCCGGCGCGTTCGAGGAAGCCCGGCGACAGATCGCTGCCTTCGCCAGCGCCCTCCATGCCGATGGCAAGGGAGAGGAAGTCCGCCTGGTCGTCGCCAACGAAGGCGATGCGGATGCCGCCCGCGCGCTCGTCGCACCGGGCGTGTCGGTCATCGTCCACAGGCTGGGCGACGTCTGGCTGCGCGATACCGCGCCCATCGCCGTGCTGAATGGCGCCGGCGGCAAGGCGCTGGTCGATTTCGGTTTCAACGGCTGGGGCGGCAAATATCAGATGCCGGGGGACGAAGATATCGGCGCGCGGCTGGCCGCGACCACCGACCTGCCCGTTTCGACCCAGAATTGGGTGTTCGAAGGCGGCGCGATCGACACCGACGGCACCGGCCTGTTCGTGACGACCGAACAATGCCTGCTCAATCCCAACCGCAATCCGGATCTGGATCGCGGCAAGATCGAAACGCTGCTCGCCGGCGCGCTCGGCCTGTCGGACATGCTGTGGCTGGGCGACGGGTTGCTGAACGACCATACCGATGGCCATGTCGACAATCTCGCCCGCTTCGTCGCCCCCGGCAAGCTCGCCCTGCCGATGGCATCGACGCAGGACGATCCCAATGCCGCGCTCTATGCCGACGCCCGCGCCCGCGCGAAGGCCCATGGCGTCGAAGTGATCGACATCCCCTCCCCCGGCCTGGTGCTGGTGGATGGGGAGGCGATCCCGGCCAGCTACATGAATTTCTATGTCGGCAACGCCGCGGTCATCGTGCCCATTTATGGCCAGCCCAACGATCAGGCCGCGCTCGACGCCTTCCGTCCCTTCTTCCCCGGCCGCGACATCGTGGGCCTGCGCAGCGACGCCATATTGTCGGGCGGCGGCAGCTTCCATTGTTGCAGCCAGCAAATGCCCACGCTCGTCTGAGCAAGGGCGCCTGAGCAAAAGTGCTTGGCCAAAGCCGGTTGCGGACGGGCGCGGATGGGATCAGGCTTCACCCCGGTCCGGCCGGAGTCGCCGGATGGGGAGAAAGATCATGATTCGCACGTCCGTTCGCACCGCATTGGCCATCGCCCTGCTGGCAGGGGCTGGTGCATCGTCCGCGCAGCTTGGTAATCTGGGCGGCCTGCTCGGCGGCGCCATGCCCGATATCGCCTCGGTCGGCGCCGGCAATGCGGCGGGCGTGCTGAGCTATTGCGTGAAGAACAAGCTGGTGAACGCGACCGGCGCTTCGTCCATCCTGGGCAAGCTGACCGGCAAGCCCGGCGTCAAGGAATCAAGCGGCTTCAAGCTGGGCCAGACCGGCACCATTCAGGGTGACGGCGGCGCCTTGCCCATCGCGGGCCTGAAGGACAAGGTGAAGACCAAGGCCTGCGATCTGGTGCTGCGCCACGCCGGATCGCTGATCTGACCGATCGCCGCGTTGGGCGGTAGCATGTCGGGGCGACATTCCCTATATGGCGCGCTGTTCCCCGCCATGGAGTGAAGAATGTCCCGCGTGACCGTCGCCGCCTTGCAACTCGCCTTCTCGGACGACATGAGCGCGAACATCGCGCTGGTGGCCGACCATGTGCGCCAAGCCGCCGCCCGCGGCGCGAAGATCATCCTGCCGCCCGAACTGTTCGAAGGCCCCTATTTCTGCCGGGTCGAAGATGAAGCGCTGTTCGCCACTGCGCAGCCTACCGATGAACATCCCGCCGTGCAGGAAATGCGCAAGCTCGCCAAGGAACTGGGCGTCTATATCCCGACCAGCTATTTCGAGCGCGACGGCCATCATTACTACAACTCGCTCGCCATGATCGATGATGAGGGCGAGATTATGGGCGTCTATCGCAAGAGCCACATTCCCGATGGCCCCGGCTATGAGGAAAAATATTATTTCCGCCCCGGCAATAGCGGCTTCAAAGTGTGGAAGACCAAATATGGCACCATCGGCGTCGGCATCTGCTGGGACCAATGGTATCCCGAAACCGCGCGTTGCATGGCTCTGATGGGCGCGGAAATGCTTTTCTACCCGACCGCCATCGGCTCCGAACCCTATGATAGCGACCTCGACACCAGCCGCATGTGGCGCCGCGCGATGATCGGCCATGCCGTCAGCAACTGCATGCCCGTCATCGCCGCCAACCGCATCGGCGACGAAGAAGGCCAGCTTTTCTACGGCCACAGCTTCATCACCGACGAATGGGGCGATTTCGCCGCCGAAGCCGATGCGAAGGATCATGGCGCGCTGGTCGCGACACTGGACCTGGCCAAGGCCCGCACCCATCGCGCCGGCATGGGCTTCTTCCGCGACCGCCGGCCCGAACTTTATGGCCGCATCGCGCAGGATATCTGATTCGACATGACCGACATCGAAGTAACCGACGAAACCATCATCGAAGCGACGGATGACACGGCGCCCGAACAGCCGGGCGACCTCAGCCGCCCGCAGAAACGCTTGTTGAAGCGCCTCTACAACGCCCGCACCGTACCGGTCGTCGCCGACGAACGCCAGTTCATCAGCTACCGGGAGGCGGTACGCTATCTGCTGTCCCTGGACGAGGAAGCCCGCGAATCCGCCTATGCGCAGATGAAGGCGCATGTGCGGGACAAGGTCCGCTAAGGGCGTGCCCCTGTCAGAACCTAACCACCTACATCCGTTCGTTTCGAGCGCAGTCGAGAAACCATGCACAGCGCTGGCCGCCTCTCGACTTCGCTCGAAGCGAACGGATTGAAATTCCGGGTTGCCGGACAATGGCAGACGTCAGTTCCCATAACTACGCACTCGCGCTGGGATCGAACCGACCGCTATCCGCCAGCCTGACCCCCGCGCGCCTGCTACAGGCCGCCACCGCGCTGATCGGCGAACAAGCCCGCATACTGCGCCTGTCCCCCACTTTCTCCACGCCGCCACTCGGCCCATCGACACGCCGCTTTGCCAATGGCGCATTGCTGGTGCAAAGCGCCCTGCCCCCACCCGCCATGCTCGCCTTCCTCCAGAGCATCGAAAACCAGCTAGGTCGCCGCCGCTATCGCCGATGGGGCGCGCGCAGCGTCGATATCGACATCATCCTGTGGTCGGGCGGCCCGTGGGCCAGTCGCACGCTCACCATTCCGCATCCCGCCTGGCATGCCCGCGACTTCGTCCTGACCCCGTTGCTATGTGTCGCACCCGACTGGCGCGACCCGAAATCGGGTCATTCCGTCCGCCATCTGCATGCCCGCCTGAAAAAAGCCGCACGCCAAGGTTGACCATCCGGCCCGTCGCCTTTAGGGCGACCTCCACCGCTTAGGGGGTCCATAGCTCAGTCGGTAGAGCAACTGACTTTTAATCAGTAGGTCACTGGTTCGAACCCAGTTGGACTCACCATCTCCTGTCATTGGCGTCTCGCCGTCGCTGCGTTAAAGGCGGACGGAACTGGAGAACGCCCGATGACCAGCATAATTTCGACGCGCCCCTTGTATCAGGGATGGCTCAATCTGCTGCTGGTCGCGATGCGCGCGCCCAATGGTGAGCATTTCGAACGCCATGTCGTCGAAATGCGCCGCGCCGTCGTAGTCCTCCCCTATGATCCCGATCGCCGCGTCGCGCTGGTCGTATCCATGCCGCGTACGCCGATCATGCTGGCGGGCCTCCCCGATTTCCTGGAGCCGATCGCCGGCATATTGGAAGATGAACCGGACGACTGCGCCCGGCGCGAGGCGCTGGAGGAAGCGGGCGTGCGCCTGGGCGAACTGACCCATCTCGGTCAGATCTGGAGCATCCCCACCGTCGTGACCGAGAAGATCGACTATTTCCTCGCCGAATATCGCGCCGAAGACAGGATCGCAGCAGGCGGCGGCTTGGACGAGGAGCAGGAACATATCAGCGTCCACGAACTGCCACTCGACGAGCTATGGACGCTGTTTGCCGACAAGAAGATCGGCGATGGCAAGCTCGCGATCACGCTGATGGCGTTGCGGCTGCGGCGGCCCGACCTGTTCAGCGTTCCGGTCGGCTAATCCGCACCGATCGCGCATCCACCGCCACCTCGCCTTCGGGCAAATGAAACCGGCATGGCTCGTCCGCGCCATTGACGCAGATCGCCAGCCCGCTTGCCCGATAGCGCATCGCCAGCCGGCGGCGGCCCGGATCTTCCCACTGGCCGACCGTCAATCCCTGCCCGTCCTCATCCAGCCATTCCACATCGGCGTCGGACAGCAAGTCCACGGCCATCAAATCCGCCGCCCCCGCCCGGATCGCCGCCAGCGTAAAACTCTGCGCCTCCAGCGCCCGATCACGGCCCACCCAGTCGATCCAGCCGATTACTCCATCCTGCGCATAGGCATTGTTATTGCCCTGCTGGCTGCGCCCAAACTCGTCGCCGGCGGTCAGCATGATCGTGCCGCGCGACGCGAACAGGGTGGCGAGCAGCGCTTCCCGATCCCGCCGCCGCGCCGCGTCCACCGCGGGGTCGTCGCTCGGTCCTTCGACGCCATTATTCCAGCTGAAATTCTCACCATGGCCATCGCGATTCTGTTCGCCATTGGCTTCATTATGCCGCTGCTCATAGGCCGTCAGATCGGCCAGCGTGAAACCGTCATGTGCGGCGAGGAAATTCACGCTGCGGGTCCGCCCGCCACCGAAAATATCCGACGATCCCGCCAGCCGCGTGGCCAGCGCCCCCAGCGTCCCCGCATCGCCACGCCAGAAACGCCGCATATCGTCGCGATAGCGGTCGTTCCATTCCAGCCAGCCGTCACCAAATCGCCCCAGTTGATAACCGCCAGGGCCAATATCCCATGGCTCGGCGATCATCACCCGGTCCGCCAGCACCGGATCGGCGCGAATCTCCTGCAACAAAGGCGAGTCTGGATCGAACCCATCCGCCATCCGCCCCAGCGCCGGGCCAAGGTCGAAGCGGAAGCCATCGACGCCGGCCTGAGTGACGAAATGCCGCAACGAATCGAGAATCAACCGCCGCGCGATAGGCGCGTTGCAGGCGATGCTGTTGCCCGTCCCGGTATCGTTGATCAGGCCGCCATCGGCCGCGTGCCGGAAATAGCCGCACGCATCCAACCCGCGCAGCGACAAAGTCGGCCCCTGCGCGTCGCTTTCCCCGTCATGATTATAGACCATGTCCAGGATGACGCCGATGCCCGCGTCATGCAGCGCTGCCACAGCCTCCCGCAACTCCGCCATGCCGCCGGGCGCCAGTCGCGGGTCGATGGCAAAATAGCTGACCGGATTATAGCCCCAGGCGTTGGTCAGCCCCAGCGGCCCCAGATGCCGCTCGTCGATCCAGGCGTTGATCGGCATCAGCTCGATCGCCGACACATGCAGCTTTTGCAGATGCGCGATCACCGCCGGATGGGCGAGCGCGGCGATCGTGCCCCGCTGCGCCTCCGGCACGTCCGGGTGCAGCATGGTAAAGCCCCGAACCTGCACTTCGTAGATCAGCCCGCCCGGCGTAAAGCGCGGCGGTTCGGGCGCAACCGTCGGCAACCCCGCCGTCACCACGCCCTTTGGCATCAACGGCGCCGTATCGCCGCCTTCCCCGCGCGGCGCGGCCAGAGCGGCGTCATACACGAACGCCCGGTCGATCGCCTGCGCATAGGGATCGAGCAGCAGCTTGTCGGGATCGAACCACAGACCCGCGCCCGGATCATAGGGGCCATCGGCGCGAAACCCGTATCGCGCGCCCTCTCCCACACCCGCCGCCTCGCCATGCCAGCAGCCATCGGCATCGCGCAGCATCGGCAATCGCACTTCCCGGTCCGCGTCATCGAATAGGCATAGCCACAGCTGCGCCGCATCGGGCGACCAGACCGAAAAGCGGGTGCCGTCCGCGCCGATCACCGGTCCCAATGTCACGCCGCCTCCGCGATCAACGACCGGTAGAGATCGGCATAGCGCGCGGCACTCTGCGTCCAGCTGAAATCGGCGCGCATGCCCGCCCGCTGCATCGCCTCCCATAGCGGCTTGTCGGCATGCAGCGCCGCCAGCCGGTTGATCGCCCCATGCAAAGCCGCCGCAGCGTCCGGCGCGAAGACGATGCCCGTCGCTGCGCCCGCGCCGATCGCGGCCTCATTGGCGTCGATCACCGTATCGGCCAGCCCGCCGACCCGCGCCACCACCGGCACGCAGCCATAGCGCAGCGCATAAAGCTGGGTCAGTCCGCACGGTTCGAATCGCGACGGGATCAGGATCGCGTCGCCGCCCGCCTGCATCAGGTGCGACAGCGGCTCGTCATAGCCGATCTGCACGCCGATCCGCCCGCGATGCCGATCCGCCGCGCCCAGCAACGCGCCTTCCAGCACATGGTCGCCCGATCCCAGCACGGCGAGCTTACCGCCCAGCGCGACCAGATGCTCGGCCGCGTCGATCATCAGGTCCATGCCCTTCTGCCAGGTCAGGCGGCTGACGATGATGCAGAGCGGCGCATCGTCATGATCCAGCCCGAACCGGTCCTCCAGCGCATGGCGATTGGCCGCCCGCTTGCCGAGCCCCCGCGCGCCATAGGCTTTGGGGATCAGCGCGTCGGCCACCGGATTCCATATATCGGTATCGACGCCGTTCAATATGCCATGCAGCCGGTCGACCCGTCCGTTGATCAGGCCGTCCAGCCCCATGCCATGGACCGGCGACCGGATTTCCTGCGCGTAACTGGGGCTGACCGTGGTGATCGCATCGGCCGACACCAGCCCCGCCTTCAGAAAGCCGGTGCCGCCATAATATTCGACGCCATCGACGCCCCAGGCTTCGGGTGGCAGGCCAAGGTTCGGAAAGATGTCCGCCGCGAACCGCCCCTGAAAGGCGAGATTGTGGATCGTCACCAGCTTGGGCACATGGGCCGCCGGGCCGAAGCGCATATAGGCCGCGGTCATCGCCGCCTGCCAGTCATGGACATGGACGACATCGGGCCGCCAGCCCTTCAACACGCCCTCCGCTACGTCCGCTCCCGCACGCGAGAGCGCCGCGAAGCGCCGCCAATTGTCGGGCCAGTCATTACCACCATGATCACCATAGGGGCCGCCTTCCCGCGCGAAGAAGCCGGGCGCGTCCAGCACCAGCAGGTCCAGCCCCTCGACCTGCGCCGCCAGCAGGCTGGCCGCCGCGCCGAACAGGTCGGGGTAGCGATGCACGATCTTGATCTTGCCCAGCTTCGCCATGACCGCCGGGTAACCGGGCACCAATGTTCGCACAGACACACCCTGCCCCACCAGCGCCCCGGGCAGCGCGCCGACGACATCGGCCAGTCCGCCGGTCTTGATGAGGGGGTAGATTTCGGATGCAACCGACATCAGCTTGATCGTCATGGCGTCGCTCAAGCCGCCAGCCGGTCGATCATCGCCTGCGTCACCAGGCAAATGCCGCTTTCGGTCCTGCGGAAACGCTGCGCATCGAATACCGGATCTTCCCCGATGATCAGGCCGGGCGGGATGAGTATCCCCGAATCCACCACGCATTTGTGCAGCCGCGCCCCGCGCCCGATCTCGCAACCGGGCATGATGACGCTGTCCGTCACCGACGAAAAACTATGCGTCCGCACGCCCGAAAAAAGCAGGCTGCGATCCAGCGATGAGCCGGAAACGATGCACCCGCCCGCCACCAGCGAGGATGTGGCCGACCCGCGCCGGCCATCCTCATTATGCACGAACTTGGCCGGCGGCGTGACCTCCGAATAGGTCCAGAGTGGCCAGCTGCGGTCGTACAGGTCCAGGCTGGGCACCACATCGGTCAGGTCGATGCTCGCCTGCCAATAGGCGTCGATCGTGCCGACGTCACGCCAATAGGGGACCAGCTCGCTTTCGGCCCGCACGCAGCTGCTGGAAAAGCGATGCGCCACCGCTTTGCCATGCTTGACGATATGGGGGATGATGTCGCCACCGAAATCGCGCTTGCTGGCCGGATCGTCGGCGTCGCGCCGCAATTGCTCGATCAGAAAGCGGGTGCGAAAAACATAGATGCCCATCGATGCCAGCGCCATGTCCGGCTGCCCCGGAATGCCGGGCGGGTTTTTGGGCTTTTCGATGAAGGCGGTGATGACGTCCGCTTCATCCACATGCATCACGCCGAAACCCACCGCCTCCATGCGCGGCACTTCCAGACAGCCGACGGTGACGTCCGCGCCACTATCGACATGCTGCTGGAGCATCAGCTCATAGTCCATCTTATAGACATGATCGCCAGCCAAAATGACCATATATTCGGGCGCATAAGCCTCGATAATGTCGATATTCTGGTACACCGCGTCGGCCGTACCCTCATACCACTGGCTTTCCGATATGCGCTGGCTGGCGGGCAATATATCGAAACTCTCATTGCGTTCGGGGCGCAGGAAGTTCCAGCCGCGTTGCAAATGGCGGATCAGCGAATGGGCCTTATATTGCGTCGCGACCCCGATGCGGCGGATGCCGCTGTTGAGCGCATTGGACAGGGCAAAGTCGATGATCCGTGCCTTGCCGCCGAAATGCACGGCCGGCTTGGCGCGCCGGTCGGTCAATTCCGCCAGCCGACTGCCGCGACCACCGGCCAGGACATAGGCCATGGCGTCACGCGCGATCGGCTGATATTTGCTCTGCATAGGGCCTCTCCTCATCCTGCCCGCGACTGCCTGCACGCGCCGTCGGTGTTCAATAATCCAGTTCCAGCATCAAGGTTGCGAAGGGCGGAATGGTGATGTTCGCCCATCCTTCCTCATCGGCTTCCACCTGCCCCATATTGCCCGCGCCGCTGCCGCCATAATCGGCCGCGTCGCTGTTCAATATCTCGCGCCACAATCCGCCGGACGGCAACCGCATCCGATAGCCATGGCGCAGCACCGGCGTAAAATGGCTGATGATGACGATCGGCCGGACACCCGGCGCACGCCGTTGCCAGGCGAAGACGGAGTCCGCCGCGCCATCCACCAGCACCCATTCGAACCCCTCCGCCTCGCAATCGCGCGCATGCAACGCCGGGCGGGATCGGTAGAGATGGTTGAGATCGCCCACCAGCCGCTGCACGCCCAGATGCGGCCCATGGTCCAGCAGATCCCAGTCGAGCGCGCGATCCTCGCTCCATTCGCTGCGCTGGGCGAACTCCTGCCCCATGAACAGCAGCTTCTTGCCGGGATAGCCCCACATGAAGGCATAATAGGCCCGCAGGGTCGCGAATTTCTGCCAGTCGTCGCCGGCCATCTTGTGCAGCATGGACGCCTTGCCATGCACCACCTCGTCATGGCTCAATGCCAGCACGAAATTCTCGGTAAAGGCGTAGAGCAGGCCGAAGGTGATGTCGTCATGATGATGGGCGCGATGCACGGCATCACGCTGCAAATAGCGCAGCGTGTCGTGCATGAAGCCCATATTCCATTTAAAGCCGAAGCCCAGCCCGCCGGTATCCACAGGCTGCGACACGCCGGGCCAGCTGGTCGATTCCTCGGCAATGGTCATGATGCCGGGATGCGCGCCATAGAGCGCCTTGTTCATCTGCTGGAGGAAGGCGACCGCCTCCACATTTTCCCGGCCGCCATGGTCGTTGGGTATCCATTCGCCCGGCGCACGCGAATAATCGAGATAGAGCATCGAGGCGACGGCATCGACCCGCAGGCCATCGACATGATAGCGTTCGGCCCAGAACAGCGCATTGTTGACCAGATATTGCGCCACTTCGCGCCGACCGAAATTATAGATGGCCGTGTTCCAGTCGGGGTGGAAACCCTTGCGCGGGTCGGCATGTTCGTACAGCGCGGTGCCGTCGAAATGGGCCAACCCATGTTCATCGGTCGGAAAATGGGCCGGCACCCAGTCGAGCAGAATGCCGATCCCCGCCCGATGTGCGCCATCGACGAAACGCGCAAACCCATCCGGGTCGCCAAAGCGCGCGGTCGGCGCATAAAGGCCGAGCGTCTGGTACCCCCAGCTGGGATCATAGGGAAATTCGCTGATCGGCAGAAATTCGATATGGGTAAAGCCCATGCCCGCCACATAGGGGATCAGCCGATCGGCCAGTTGATCCCAGCTCAGGAAATCGCCCTGCTCGTTCCGCTGCCATGACCCGGCATGGACTTCGTAGATCGTTATTGGCTGGCGCCGCGCGTCGGCCGTGCGCCAATGATCGCGATGGCGGTCGTCGCCCCATATATGGTCCGCCGGCGCCGCGACGATGGAGGCCGTGGACGGGCGCAACTCCGCCGCAAAGGCGAAGGGATCGGCCTTGAGCGGCAATAGCACGCCGTCCGCGCCGACAATCTCATATTTATAGGCGCTGCCCGGACCGACCTCGGGCAGGAAAATCTCCCACAGGCCCGCGTCCGCGCGGTGGCGCATCAGCGAGCGCCGCCCATCCCATCGGTTGAAGTCGCCGACCACCGACACCCGCAAAGCATTGGGTGCCCAGACCGCGAAATGCGTGCCGGTCACGCCTTCATGGGTGATGACATGCGCGCCCAGCTTGTCGAACAGCCGGCCATGCGATCCTTCGGCCAGATAATGATCGTCCATCGGCCCCAGCACCGGTCCGAACCCATAGGGATCGACCAGCGCATAGCTGCCGCCATCGCCATAGGTCGCGACATAGCGGAGCGGCTGACGCTTTTTGACTGCGACCTTGCCGAAAAACAGCCCGTCGCCATGGACCTGCTCCAGCATACCCACGCTCTTGCCGTCCAGCGTCTGCGCCTCCACGCCTACTGCCTCGGGTAACAGAACGCAGGCGGTGAAGCCCTTTTCCACCGGATGGACGCCAAGCGCGGCGAAGGGATCGTCGTCCAGCCCGTTGATCAATCGGTCGATCTGTTCGGGCTTCAACGCCATCCTATCCCTTCATCCTCATCATGGTGCGATCTTCCAAATGTCGGCCGCATATTCGCGGATCGTGCGGTCGGATGAGAACCATCCCATCCGCGCGACATTATGGATCGCCTTCTTCGCCCACAACGCCTGATCCGACCATAAAGTATCGACCCGGCGCTGCGCGGCGGAATAGCTGTCGAAATCGGCCGCGAGCATGAACCAGTCATGGTCGTAAATGCCCTGCACCAGCCCTTTGTACCGATCCGGATCGTCGGGGGAAAAGACGCCGCTGGCAATGGCATCCAGCGCCTGTCCCAACTCCCGGCTCTGGCCGATGACATCGCGCGGCACATAGCCCTGCGCGCGCCGCTCGTTCACTTCCTGCGCGGTCAGGCCGAAGATGATGATATTATCATCCCCCACATGGTCGCGCATTTCGACATTGGCGCCGTCCAGCGTGCCGATGGTCAGCGCGCCATTGACCGCGAACTTCATGTTGCCGGTGCCGGACGCTTCCATGCCCGCCGTCGAAATCTGTTCGGACAGGTCGGCGGCCGGGATCATCACTTCCGCCATGGAAACATTGTAATTGGGCACGAATTGCAGTTTCAGCAGGCCCTGTACCGCCGGATCATGATTGACCGCGCGGGCGACGTCGCCCGCCAGTTTGATGATCAGCTTGGCATTATGATAGCTGGGCGCCGCCTTGCCCCCGAACAGCTTCACGCGCGGCACCCAGTCCTTTTCCGGGTGCGACCGGATCTGGTCGTAGAGCGACACCGCCTCCACGATATTGAGCAACTGCCGCTTATATTCGTGGATGCGCTTGATCTGGATGTCGAACAAAGCCGCCGGGTCGATCCGCGCATTGATCCGCTTGCGCAGCAGGTTCGCCAGCTCCACCTTGTTTGCGCTTTTGACGGCCAGGAATTTCTCCTGGAACGCACTGTCGTCGGCAAAAGCATCCAGATCGCGCAGCGCCTCCGCATCGTCCAGAAACTTGTCGCCGATCGCTTCGCGGATCAGGCCGGTCAGCCCCGGATTGCACTGCATCAACCAGCGGCGGAAGGTGACGCCATTGGTCTTGTTGTTGATCCGCGTGGGATAGAGTTTGTGCAGGTCGGCAAAGACCGTAACCTTCATCAGGTCGGTGTGCAGCGCCGACACGCCATTGACGCTATGCGACCCGGCAAAGGCCAGATTGCCCATCCGCACGCGCCGCTCGCCACCTTCGTCGATCAGCGAAATCGCGCCGATCGCGCCATCGTCGAAATGACCGGACCCATCCTCTTTTTTAAGGCGGCGCGCTTCTCCCAGCAATTTGCTGTTGATCGCATAGACGATCTGCATGTGCCGGGGCAGCAACCGCTCGAACAGAGGCACTGGCCAGCTTTCCAGAGCCTCGGGCAGCAGCGTGTGATTGGTGTAGCTGAAGGTCCGCCGGGTGATGTCCCACGCCGCGCCGAAATCGATCCCATGATCGTCCAGCAATATGCGCATCAATTCTGCCACGGCGACCGCCGGATGGGTATCGTTCAGCTGGATCGCCGCCTTGTCCGCCAGCGTTTCGATACTGCCGAAATATTGGATGTGCCGCCGCACGATGTCCTGCAACGATGCGGACGAGAAGAAATATTCCTGCCGCAACCGTAACTCCTGCCCGGCGGGCGACGAGTCGGCGGGATAGAGCACCCGCGTCAGCGCCTCGGCCCGGTTGCTTTCGGACAGCGCGCCGATGTGATCGCCCGCATTGAACTTGTCGAGCAGGATCGGGTCGATCGGCTGCGCTTCCCACAGGCGCAGCGTGTTGATCCGCTTGCCGCGCCAGCCCGCGATCGGCGTGTCATAGGGGGTTGCGATCACGCGTTCGGCGGGCCGCCAGCGCATCTGATGGGCCCCGGCATCCTCACCCTCGGCCGGATCGACACGGCCGCTGAAGCCGATTTCGTAACTCGCCTCGCGCCGTTCGAACTCCCACGGATTGCCGTGCGCCAGCCAGTTTTCGGGCAATTCGACCTGCCAGCCGTCGCTGATTTCCTGTCGGAACATGCCGTTGACGTATCGGATGCCATAGCCATAGGCCGGCACGTCCACCGTCGCCATGCTCTCCATGAAGCAGGCGGCCAGCCGACCCAGACCGCCATTGCCCAGCGCCGCATCCGGCTCCAGCGCGGCGATGATGTCGATATCCACGCCCAGCGACGCCAATGCCGCCTGCATATCGTCCAGCATTTCCATGTTGGACGCGGCATCGCGCATCAGCCGACCGATCAGGAATTCCAGGCTCAGATAATAGACCCGCCGCCCTTCTTCCTCATAGGTTTTCTGGGTGGAGGTGATCCAGGCGTCGATCACGCGGTCGCGAATGGCCAGGATCACCGCATGCAGCCAGTCGTGCGGCTTGGCGGCGGCGGCATTCTTGCCGATGCGATAGGTCAGCCGCTCGACAATCTCATGCGCCAGGACTTCCGGATCGACCTGACGGGGTGCAGGCTTGGGAAGTTTCGTCTGGCCCTTGAGAGTCATCGCGCAATCCCCCTGATGAGTCACCGCGGATGATGGCACAGCGCTCCGCGCCACGCCATGCCATTTTTGCGGTGCAGCAATAACTTACCGCACCCGATTTCGATCCGTTCAGGCCGTACGTCGCATCATGATCGCGTCCGCCACCCCGGCGCGCAATTGCGCCCGCACCGGATAGGTGCCGGACGGCAGATGCTGGGTCATGAACAGGCCGATCAACCGCTCGACCGGGTCGATCCAGAAATAGGTCGAAAAGACGCCGCCCCAATAATATTCGTGGGTTTGGAGGCCCATGGCGAAACCCAGCCCGAAGCCGACGCCCTGATAATCCGCCTCGCTGAACATCGCGCTCGACATGCTGGACAGGTCGCCGCCGCCCGGCAACTGGTTGCTGCGCATCTGATCGACCGTCTCCGTCGTCAGCAGCCGCACGCCGTCCAGTTCCCCGCCGCGCAGCAGCATGCGCGCGAAGCGATGATAGTCCGCTACCGAAGACACCAGCCCGCCACCGCCGGAGAGGAAACGCCCGGTCCGCCGCCAGCCGCTGCGCGCGCCGAGATCGGCCACGCTGATGCCGCCGCCCTCGTCCAGTCGCCAGGCGTCGGTCATGCGATGCGCCTTATCGTCCGGCAGCATGAAGGTCGTGTCGACCATGCCCAGCGGATCGAGAATGCGGGACCGAAAATATGTCTCCAGATCCAGCCCGCTCAGCCGCTCCACCACGACGCCCAGCACATCGGTCGACACCGAATAATTCCACTTGTCGCCCGGCGAAAATTCCAGCGGCAGCGTGGCCAGATCGGCGATGAACCGGTCGGACGTCCGCGGCTGCTGAAATTCGTCCAGGCCCAGCTTGCGATAGCGCGCGTCGATCGGCGTCTGGCGCTGCAAACCATAGGTCAGCCCTGACGTATGGCGCAGCAGGTCGATCATCAGCATCGGTCGTTTAGGCTTGGCCCGGTTGGCCTGCCCCACCCGCAGATCGGCAAATTCGGGGATGATATCGGCCACCGGCGTATCCAGCGCGACCTTGCCCGCCTCCACCAGCATCATGAAAGCGACGGAGGTGATCGGCTTGGTCATCGATGCGATGCGATAGAGCGCGTCCGCCTGCAACACCTCTCCGCTCGCCCGCGCCTGCCCGCGCACCACCGACAGCAGCACCTGCTCATCGCGCGACAATAGCAATTGCATATGGGGCAACTTGCCGCTGGCCAGATAGGTGCGATCGAGATGATCGACCAGCGCGCCCAGTCGATCCGGGTCCATCCCCGCCGCCGAAGCCGCCTTGCCGTCGATTCCGTCCACCATGCCGCCTGCCATTCCCGTGTCGCCCCCTCCCCGCTAACGCAGCGGGCCGGGCGCGTAAACAGCTTGGCCGTTGCCAAGACCCCGTCCGCCCCTCTATGGCAACGCGCCAGAACAGCATAACTGGACCACCACAGGCATGGCCACCGGCCTCTCCGCTATCTTCATGGCCAACCGCCCCGCCTTGCTGCGTTTCCTGCGCGCGCGCGGCGCGGGGGACGATGCCGAAGATTTGTTGCAGGATATGTGGATGAAGCTGGAGGCCAAGGATCTTGGCCCGGTTTCCGATCCGCTGCCCTATCTTTATCGCATGGCGAACAATCTGATGCTGGACCGCTATCGGTCCGCCACGCGGCGCGAACGGCGCGAACAGGATTGGGCCGAGGGTGCGGGCGGCGTGATGGCCGACCCGAACGAAGATATCGCCGTCGACGATCGCATGGTCCTGAACGAGCAGTTGAACGAGGCGCGCGCCGTGCTGCGCGATCTTGGCCCGCGCGTCGAACTGGTGTTCCGACTCTTTCGGATCGAGGGGGTGGGCCAGCGGGTCATTGCCGATGAGCTGGGCGTCAGTCTGACCACGGTGGAGAAGGATCTGCAAAAGGCCTATCGGGCCATGCTGACGCTCAAACAGAAAATGGATACGGAATGAGCGGGTCGGCGGCGTCCTGTCTCGCAAGGGGCAAAAAATGAACGGGGCTGAAGCCATGATCAACGAGGAGGCGCTGGGTTGGGTCATCCAAACCCGCGATCCGGCATTTAGCGACTGGGACGGCTTCACCGCATGGCTGGAGGCGGACCCTGCGCATGCGTCCGCCTATGACGCGCTGATGCTGGCGGACAGCGAGTTGGACAGCCTCGTGCCGCCCGAACCCGTCGCCATGCCACCCATCGCCGCCAACGATCCGGGTGTCCGCGCGCGTCATCCGCTGCGCTGGATCGGCGGCGGTGCGGTCGCGGCGGCCCTCGTTGCGGCTGTCTCACTCGGTGTCGCAAACCGCAGTGACATCTACAGCGTCACCACCCGGCCCGGCGAAACCCGCCTCATCGCGCTGGACGACGGCACGAAGGTAGAGCTGAACGGCGGCACCACCATGCGCTTCGATCGCAAGGATGCCCGCTTCGCTGCGCTGGACGCGGGCGAGGCCGCCTTCACCGTACGCCATGATGCCGCCAATCCCTTCCGCGTGACCGTGGGCGACGCGGTGTTCGAAGATGCCGGCACCGTCTTCAACATCGTGCACACCGACGCCGCGACCCGCATCGGCGTGTCGGAGGGCAAGGTGATCTACAATCCGCAGGCCGAAGCGATCGCCCTGCCCGCCGGCCGCGCGCTGGCCGACGATGCGCAGGGCCTGCGCGTCATGGACATCGCCCCCGCCGCCGTCGCCAGCTGGCGTCAGGGGCAACTGGTCTACAGCAACGCGCCCGTCACGCAGGTAGCCGAAGACGCCGCCCGTTCGCTGGGCCTGACCGTGCAGTTCACGCCGCAGGTGCAGGGGATGCGCTTTACCGGCACGCTGCGGCTGGACCGCGATCCTGAGCGCTTCTTTGCGCAGGCCGCGCCGCTGATGGGCTTGTCTGCCGTGCGTCAGGGGGACGCATGGCTGTTGAAGGAGGGAAATGGGCCGCAGAACTAGCCTTCTGATCGTCACCACGCCCCTCTTCGCGATCGCCGCAGCGACAGCAACGCCCGCTCTAGGGGCGGACAGACAGGATATCAGCATCGCCCCCGGCAGGCTCGGGGACGCGGCGATAGCGCTCGGCCGTCAGACCGGTGCCAGCATCGGCATGTCGGACCAGTCGCTCGCCAGCCTGCGCACCCCCGCTATTCAGGGCCGGATGAGCGCAGAATCTGCGCTGCGCATATTGCTCAAAGGCAGCGGCGCCAAGGCACAACGCATCGGCGCCAATGGCTGGCGCATCGTTCGCGCCAAATCCCCGCCCCCGCCATCGGCCGCCCCCGCGCCGATCCAGGCCGCCCCGCTGGCCGATCAGCCGCCCGCCGAAATCATCGTTACCGCTTCCAAGCGCGACACGCCGCTTCCCCGCTACGCCGGGATGGTCGAAGCGCTGGACAGCAGCCTGTTCACCTCGGGCGAGGCATCGGGCGGGACCGCTACCTTGCTGGCGCGGGTGGCGAGCCTCAGCTCCACCCATGCCGGCACCGGCCGCAACAAGCTGTTCATCCGCGCCATCGCGGATTCGGGTGTCGCCGGGCCGACCCAGGCGACCACCGGCCAATATCTGGGCGACATGCGGCTGAACTATGCCGCGCCCGACCCCGACCTCAAACTCTACGACGTCGGCCGGGTCGAGGTGCTGGAAGGGCCGCAGGGCACGTTGTACGGCGCCGGGTCGCTGGGCGGTATCATCCGCCTGATGCCCAACGCCCCCAACCTTGCCGAATATGGCGGGCAGATGTCGGCCGGCCTGTCCGCCACCCAGCATGGCGATCCGGGCGGCGACCTGTCCGCCACGCTCAACATCCCCATCGTCTCGGAGAAGCTGGCGCTGCGCGTCGTGAGCTATGGCGTGCAGGACGGCGGCTATATCGACGACGTCAATCGCGGCAAGGACGACGTCAACCGGGTGCGTACCTATGGCGGCCGCGCCGCGCTGCGCTTCGCCCCCGGTGACGGCTGGATCATCGACCTGAACGGCGTCTACCAGCATATCGACGGCGACGACGCCCAATATGCCAGCCGGTCGGTCGGCCGACTGCAACGCGCCTCCGCCGTCGCTCAGCCCTATTATTCCGACTATCTGCTGGCCAATCTGCGGATCGAAAAACAGTGGGACAGCCTGCGCTTCGTCTCCTCCACCGGCTACGTCCGCCACATATTGGCCGAAAGCTACGACGCGACCCAGCCCAATGGCCCGCCTGCCCTGTTCCGCCAGCGCAACCGGGTCGACATCTTCTCGACCGAAAACCGGCTGGTGCGCGACCTGGACAATGGGCTGGGTTGGATATTGGGCGCCTCCTATCTGCAAAGCACGTCCGACCTCCATCGCTCGCTCACCTCCTTCGGCACGGCCGAAGTCCAGCCCGCCATCATTCCCGGCGTCCCCATGTACGGCCGGGGCATGGCCGCGGCGGCGACTGGCGTGCAAAATATGGTCAATGAAGCGACGATGTTCGGCGAAGCCTCCTTCGAACCGGTCAAGGGGCTGATCGCGACCGTCGGCGGCCGCCTGACCAACAGCCGCCTGTCGGGCGAAGCGCTCGATCCAGTGGCCGCTTTGTCCTTCAGCGAACTGGCGCGGGCGGAGGCGCAGGCCGACCGCAGCGAAACCATCTTCCTGCCATCGGCCTCGCTGCTGACCGACGCCATCCCCGGCCTCACCCTCTATGCCCGTTTCCAGCAGGGCTTCCGCCCCGGCGGGCTGGCGGTGGATGACCAACGGGTACGCCGTTACCAGAATGATCGCGCGTCCACCGTGGAGGTGGGCGCGCGCAAGGGCGTGCCGGGCCGCGACCTCTTCGCCGCCAGCGCCAACATCGCCTATACCGACTGGCGCAATATCCAGGCCGACGTCACCGACCGGATTGGCCTGCCCACCACCGCCAATATCGGCGACGGGCGCATCTACACGGTCGAAGGGCGCATCGTCGTGCGACCGTTGCGGCAACTCACGCTCGACGGCAGCGCCATCTATAATGACAGTCGCCTGACCCAGCCGACCGATTTCGTGCGCATGCTATCTTATGAAGGGCGCTCGCTCAGCCTGCCCAATGTCGCCAATCTGAGCGGGCGGCTGGCGTTCGATTATCGCACGACCATCGGCGACGACATGCGCTTCAACCTGTCCGGCTCGGCCCGCTATGTCGGCAAGTCGCGCCTGGGCGTCGGGCCGATATTGGGCCAGACGCAGGGCGATTATGTCGATACCAGCCTGTCCGCCGGCCTGACCCGCGGGGCCGTGCAATATTCGCTCTCGCTCACCAACCTGCTGGATAGCAACGGCAACCGCTTCTCGCTCGGCACGCCGTTCGACCTGCGCACCGATTATTATACCCCGCTGCGCCCCCGCACCGTGCGCATCGGCCTAGATCTCGCTTTCTGAGCATAGCGTCATTCAGCCCACCCTCCTCCGTTCGGGCTGAGCCTGTCGAAGCCCCGCCCTTCTTCGCGGTTCCAGAAAGAAAAGTCCTTCGACAGGCTGAGGACGAACGGGTTTTCGGGGCGATCCCCCGACCCAAATCAATTCTGAACAACTATTCATCGCATCGACTGACGGAAGCCACGGCCCGGCGACGTCCCATGCGGACGCGCGCACTTGATACAGCGCGACACGCAGAGGAGACATCATGCGACATCTACTGGCCTGCACGGCGATCGCGCCCGTGCTGGCGGCCCTTACCGTGGCCGATGCGGCGGCTGAAACGACGATCGCCACCGCCACCACCGCTGCCGTCAAGACCTCCACCGTGGCCAACGGTGCGGCTGACGACATCACCATCAGTTCGGCCGGCTCGATCAAGCTGACCAGCGGCGCCGCCGTCACGGTCGACAGCAACAACAAGGTGTCGAACGCCGGCACCATCACCATCAACGACGCAAACAACGTCACCGGCATCCTGGTCGCCCCCGGCACCAGCGGCGCCATCGCCAACACCGGCACCATCACGCTGACCGAAGATTATACCGCGACCGACACGGACAGCGACGGCGATATCGACGGCCCCTTCGCCAAGGGTTCGAGCAAGAACGGCATCTGGGTTCAGTCCGGCGCCGCCCATGTCGGCAATATCGACCATAGCGGCACCATCACGATCGAGGGCAACCAGTCCGCCGGCATCCGGCTGGACGGCGCGCTGACCGGCAACCTGTCGACCAGCGGCACCACCAGCGTCATCGGCGACAACAGCTATGGCGTGGTCGCCAACGGCGTCACCGGCAACGTCACGCTGCGCGGCTCGACCTCGGCCGTGGGCGCCAACAGCATCGGCGCGGCGTTGCTGGGCGACGTCACCGGCGCGGTCAAGATTCAGGGCACGATCACCAGCACCGGCTATCGCAGCACCAGCCGCCCCAGCGACGTGACCAAGCTGGATGCGGACGACCTGCTCCAGGGCGGCTCAGCGCTGGTCATCGCCGGCAATGTGACCGGCGGCATCATCTTCGACATACCGCCCACGCTGGACAGCACCAAGCCCGACGTCGATGGCGACGGCCTGACCGATGCAACGGAAGGCAGCGCCGCCGTCATCACCTATGGCAAGGCCGCAGCGGTACAGATCGGCGCGGCCGACCGCGCCACCACGATCGGCGCGGTCGCGGCTGGCAACACCGGCTATGGCCTGATCGTCAACGGCGGCATCGCCGGCTATGGCGTCTATGATGGCGTCGATGCCAACGGCCTGGTCATCGGGGGTCTGGGCGGCGCCGTGTCGATCGCCAAGGGGGTACAGGTCAAGGGCACGATCGCGGCAGTTTCCTACGACAGCAACGCCACGGCGCTGCGCGTCGGATCCGGCGCGAGCGCCGGCACGATCGAGGTCGGCGGTTCGGTAGCCGCCAGCGGATCGACGAAGGATGGCACCGTCGCGCGCGGCCTGGTGATCGACTCCGGTGCGACCGTGGGGTCGATCGTCGTCAGCGGCAGCGTGGCGGCAGCGGCCGGCAGCACCGAAAAGGGCAGCGCCATCGCGATCCTCGATTCATCCGGTAGCGTGTCCAGCCTGTCCAACACGGGCAAGATCAGCGCGACCGGCGGCAAGAGCGGCTCCAACGTCGCGATTGACCTGAGCGCCAACAGCAGCGGCGTCACCCTGACGCAGGCGGCGGCGTCCGCCACCGCCACCACCATGCCCAGCATCGTCGGCGACATTCGCTTGGGGTCGGGCAATGACGTGCTGACCGTGTCGGCCGGCGCCATCGCCGGCAACCTCAGCCTGGGCGCCGGCAATGACAGCATCGTCCTGTCGGGAGCATCCAGCCTGACCGGCAATATCGCCTTTGGCACCGGCACCAACAGCTTGTCCTTGACGGGTACGTCGAAGGTGGCGGGCAATGTCGATTTCGGCGGTGGCGCAGGCACGCTGACGCTGGGTGGCACATCGTCGCTGACCGGTGCGATCAGCAACAGCGGCAATGTCGCCGTGGCGTTGAACGGTGGCGCGCTCACCGCCAGCAACACCGGCTCGGTCGTGCTCGCGTCCCTGTCGGCCAGCGGCACCTCCACGCTGGGCATCACCATCAACGGCGCGACCGGCGCCAGCACCGTCTATGACGTTGCCGGCGCGGCCAGCTTCGCCAGCGGATCGCAGGTCAAGGTCAACCTGACCCAGGTCGGCGGATCGGTGGGCAACTATGTCATCGTGCGGGCCGGATCGCTCAGCGGATCGCCGACTCTCACCAGCGCCGCTCTCCTGCCCTATATGTTCAAGAGCAGCGTCACCGGTGACAACAGCGCCGGCACCGTCACCCTTTCCATCGCGGCCAAGAGCGTGTCGGAACTGGGCCTGAGCGGATCGACCGCCAGCGCCTATTCCGCGATCTTCAACGCACTGGACAAGGATGCCGCCGTCGCCGCCGCCTATCTGGCGGTCACCGACGGATCGACCCTGACCGGCAATCTGCGCCAGATGTTGCCCGATCATGCCGGCGGCACCTTCGAAGCCGTCACGTCGGGATCGCGCGCCACCGCCCGCATATTGTCCGACCCGAACGGCATCTACCGCACGAAGGACGGGCGCCTCGGCTTCTGGCTGCAACAGGTCGCGTTCGGCAGCGCCAAGAGCGTAGGCAGCACCGCATCCTACGACATCACCGGCTGGGGCGCCGGCGGTGGTCTGGAATATCTGAGCGACATCGGGGCGTTCGGCGGCTCTTTCGCCTATATCCATGGCAGCGACAGCGGCGGGGCGAACAACGCCGTCGATTCCGACCAGTTCGAAATGGCGGCGCACTGGCGCGGCCAATGGGGTCCGCTGCTCAGCTTTGCCCGCCTGTCGGCCGCGCGCATCAAATTCGATGGCACCCGCCATTTCGAAAGCGGCGACGTCACCCGCACCGCCGATGGCAAGTGGAACGGCACGCTCATGTCCGCGACGGCCGGCGCCGCCTACCAGATCGACATGGGCCGCTTCAGCCTGCGTCCGGCGGTCGGCATCGACTATTACCGGCTCAAGGAAGACGGCTATAGCGAAACCGGCGGCGGCGATGCGTTCAACCTGACCGTGCTGGGCCGCACCAGCGACGAACTGACCGCCAACGGCACGGTCACCGCCGGCTACGACTTTGGCAGCCTGAACAAGGAAGATGGCTGGGTCCGCGTCGAACTGGAAGGCGGCCGTCGCCAGATCGTGGGCGGGTCGCTGGGCGACACCACCGCCTACTTCAAGGGCGGCGATCGCTTCACCCTGGTATCGGAAGACCGCACCAATGGCTGGACCGGCCGCGCCCGCCTCTATGGCGGCACCGACACCTTCCGCGTCGGTGGTGAATTTGGCGCGGAGGAGCAACAAAATCACGTCGCCATCT
This sequence comes from Sphingobium limneticum, assembly GCF_008710165.1. Classification (NCBI taxonomy): domain Bacteria; kingdom Pseudomonadati; phylum Pseudomonadota; class Alphaproteobacteria; order Sphingomonadales; family Sphingobiaceae; genus Sphingobium; species Sphingobium limneticum. The sequence goes on from NZ_VYQA01000002.1 coordinate 121,200, forward strand.
CATTTAGGGCGACGGTGAACTTCGTCCTGTGACGTCTTGAAGATGAAAGGACGGGCCAAACCCCACAGACCCTCCCGGTCCGTCCCTTCCGCTCCGGCAACATTCCCTCCCCAAGGGCGCCGGGCATAAAAGAGGGGCGTCGCTGGTCCCCCCGGCGGCGCCCCTTATTTTATACACGTGGACAGGGACTTATGCTGTTACGCGCAAGCCTTACCTTCTGCGCGACGATGGCCCCCCTTCTGTTCCCCGGCGCAGGCCGGGGTCCAGTTCCACGCTATCAACTGGATCCCGACCTACGCCGGGGAACGGCTTTTATCGCAACGAAAAAGGGAGCGGCTCCATCGAACCGCTCCCTTTTTCTGCGTCCAGAGGCGAGGCTTTTTAAGCCGCCAGCGCCTTCTTCACCAGTTCGTTGACGACTTGCGGATTGGCCTTGCCCTGCATCGCCTTCATCGTCTGGCCGACGAAGAAGCCGAACAACGCTTCCTTGCCGCTGCGATACTGCTCGACCTTGTCGCCATTCTTCGCCAGCACATCGGCCACCGCCGCCTCGATCGCGCCGGTGTCGGACGTCTGCTTCAGGCCCTTGTCCTCGACGATCTTGCCGGGCTTCTCGCCGGTTTCCAGCATGATTTCGAACACCTGCTTGGCGATCGTGCCGCTGATCGTGCCATCGGCGACCAGCGCCAGCAATTCGGCGCCTTCCTCTGGGCTTACCGGGCTGTCTTCCAACGACTTGCCAATGCGGTTGAGCGCACCATACAGCTCCGACAGCAGCCAGTTGGCCGAAGCCTTGGCGACCTCGCCCTCGCTCTTCTTCTGGATGCGTGCAGCTTCCGCCAGCAGCGCCTCGAACCAGCGGGCCGTATCGGCGTCGGCGGTCAAAGTCGCGGCATTATAGGCGCTCAGGCCCAGATCCTGCGCGTAGCGACGCAGCTTGGCGTCGGGCAGTTCCGGCAGCGACTGGCGGCATGCCTCCAGGAAGGCGTCGTCCAGTTCCAGCGGCAACAGGTCGGGATCGGGGAAGTAGCGATAGTCGTGCGCATCTTCCTTCGACCGCATCGAGCGCGTCTCGTTACGGTCCGGATCGTAGAGGCGGGTTTCCTGCACAATCTTGCCACCGGCCTCCAGCACGTCGACCTGACGGCTCGCCTCATGCTCGACCACGGCCATGACGAAGCGCACCGAATTGACGTTCTTCGTCTCGGTCCGGGTTCCGAATTCTTCGCCAGGACGACGCACCGACACGTTCACGTCGGCCCGCATCGACCCCTGATCCATATTGCCGTCGCACGATCCGACATAGCGCAGGATCGTCCGCAGCTTCGAGAGATAAGCCCCTGCTTCGGCAGGCGAACGCATGTCCGGCTTCGACACGATTTCCATCAGCGCCACGCCCGACCGGTTGAGGTCGACATAGCTGCTCGTGGGATGCTGGTCGTGCATCAGCTTGCCGGCATCCTGCTCGACATGGATACGCTCGACGCCGATCACCTTCTTGCTGGCGTCCGGGTTCTTCTCGTCCAGCACGATCTCGATCTGCCCCTCACCCACGATCGGGTGATAAAGCTGGCTGATCTGATAGCCCTGCGGCAGATCGGCGTAGAAATAATTCTTGCGGTCGAACCGCGACCATTTGTTGATCTGCGCGTCGATCGCCATGCCGGTGCGCACCGCCTGGCGGATGCACTCCATGTTCGGCACCGGCAACATGCCGGGCATGGCCGCGTCGACCAGGCTGACCTGCGTATTGGGTTCCGCACCGAACGCGGTCGCCGCGCCCGAAAACAGCTTGGCGTTCGACGTCACCTGCGCATGGACTTCCAGGCCGATCACGACCTCCCACTCGCCGGTTGCACCCTGGATGCGATAGGTTGATTCAGTCATATTACCACCACTTGTCCGGGCGAGCCGCAAAGCCCGATCGTTCTTCAATCGCCAAGGAGGCGTTCAGCACCGTCTGTTCATCCAGCGCCTTACCGATGATCTGCAAGCCGATCGGCAGTCCGGCCGAATCCAGCCCACCCGGCACCGCCATCGCCGGCAACCCGGCCAGCGACGCCGGCACAGTGAAGACGTCGTTCAGATACATGGCCAGCGGATCGGCCTGCTTCTCACCCAAAGCGAAGGCCGCGCTCGGTGCAGTCGGCGTCAGCAATATGTCGCATTTCTCGAACGCCAGTTCGAAATCGCGCGCGATCAAAGCCCGGACCTTCTGCGCCTGCGTATAATAGGCGTCGTAGAAACCGGCCGACAGCACATAGGTGCCGATCATGATGCGGCGCTTGACCTCCGGTCCGAATCCGGCGGCGCGGGTGGCGGCATACATATCCTGCAAACCCGCCCCATCGGGCAGGTCGCGCTGGCCATAGCGCACGCCATCATAGCGGGCGAGGTTCGAGGAAGCCTCGGCCGGCGCGATGATATAATAGGTCGGCAGCGCATATTTGGTATGCGGCAACGACACCTCTACCACCTCGGCGCCGGCGTCCTTCAACCAAGCGATCCCACGATCCCACATGGCGGAGATTTCGGCGTTCAGGCCATCGGGGCGATATTCCTTGGGAATACCGACCGTCTTGCCGCGCAGGTCGCTGGACAATCCCGCTTCCCACCGGGGCACTTCCAGGTCGAGCGACGTCGAATCCTTGGGGTCGAAGCCCGCCATGACTTCCAGCAGGATCGCATTGTCGCGCACCGTGCGCGCCATCGGCCCGGCCTGATCGAGCGACGAGGCGAACGCCACGATGCCCCAGCGCGAGCAGCGGCCATAGGTCGGCTTGATGCCGCTGATGCCGGTGAAGGCCGCCGGCTGGCGGATCGAACCGCCGGTGTCGGTGCCGGTCGCCGCCGGGCACAGCCGCGCCGAAATCGCCGACGAAGACCCACCCGAAGAGCCACCGGGCGCCAGCGCGGCATTGTCGCCACCAGCCCGGCGCCAGGGCGAAATGACTTTGCCATAATAGCTCGTCTCGTTGGACGATCCCATGGCGAACTGGTCCAGGTTCAGCTTGCCCAGCATCCCCGCACCGGCCGTCCACAGCTTGCCCGACACGGTCGATTCATAGGTCGGCACGAAGCCTTCCAGCATGTGCGAAGCCGCGGTCGTCTGCACGCCGTTGGTGCAGAACAGATCCTTCATGCCGATCGGCACGCCGGAAAGCGCGCCCAGCGTTTCGCCGGCGGCTTTCGCCTTGTCGGCGGCATCGGCCGCTTCCAGCGCCTTTTCCGGGGTTTCGACGATGAAGGCGTTCAGCGCCTTGGCGGCCGCGACATTGGCGTTGAAACCTTGGGCTACTTCACGCGCCGAAAAATCGCCCGCGCGAAAACCGTCGCGGATTTCGGCAACGGTCAGATCAGTCAGATTCGTCATTATTCGATCACCTTGGGCACCGCGAAGAAGCCATGTTCGGCCTGCGGCGCATTGGCCAACACCTTGTCGCGCACATTGCCGTCGGTCACGGCATCCACGCGCAGCCTTTGATGGTTGGGGATGACGGCGGTCATCGGCTCTACGCCGGTGACATCCACCTCGCCCAATTGCTCCACCCAGCCAAGGATGTTGTTGAATTCGGGCACCATGGCTTCGGCTTCGGCGTCGGTCACCGAAATGCGCGAGAGGCTGGCGATCTTTTTCACGGTCTGAAGGTCTATCGACATGGGCAAGCCGCTAGCACCCGCACCTGCCCGCTTCAAGCCGCTTTAGCGCACCCCTTGCGCCCGCCCGCCCCATGCGCCAGACATGACATAAATATTTCGGAGAGCATGGGTGGCCCGCAAATTCCTCTATGTCATCGCGACACTGGTCGTGCTGGTGATCGCGGCGCTGCTCGTCTACCGGATCTGGGGGATGCAGCTCATCCGCCTGGTGATGGTGCCGCGCGAAGCCTATGCGCAACTGCAACCGCTGCCGGCCGACGCTTATGATGCTGCGGATATGTGGATCGCCCGGCCCGACATCGTGAAGGATAATGTCGCGCTCTGGACGCCCGCCGGCGTGGCAACGCCCCGCGCGGCGCAGCCGGCCGCCATCTTCTTCATCCACCCGACCAGCTATATCACCACTTTCGGCGATGCTCACTGGAACGCGCGCCTGGGTGACAAGGATGCCGATGCCACCGCCCGCCGCTTCGTCATGGGCCAGGCCAGCGCCTTCAACGCCGCCGGCGCGGTCTGGGCGCCGCGCTATCGCCAGGCCAATTACGGCGCCTTCCTGACCGACAAGCCAGCCGGGGACAAGGCATTGGCCGACGCCTATCGCGACGTCGCCCAGGCCTTTGCGGCCTTCCTCAAGGCCAATCCCACCGGTCCGCTGATCCTGGCCGGCCACAGCCAGGGGTCGCGCCATTTGTTGCAACTGCTGCGCGAACAGGTCGCCGGCAAACCCGTCGCCGACCGTGTCGTCGCCGCCTATGTCGTGGGCTGGCCGGTGTCGGTGGAGGCGGATCTGCCCGCGCTCGGCCTGCCTGCCTGCGCACGGCAGGATCAGGCGCATTGCATCGTCAGCTGGCAAAGCTATGCCGAACCGGCCGATCCGTCCGCCGTGGTCGAAAGCTTCGAGCGCAAGACCGGCTACACCGGCCGCCCGCGCAAAGGCACGCATATGCTCTGCACCAACCCCATCACCGGCGCGTTCAACGGCGCCGCCCCGGCCAGCGCCAATCTCGGCACGCTCGACGCCCGCGAACAGGGCCAGCCGCCCAAGCTGGTCACCGGCGTCGTACCGGCGCGCTGCGACACCAGCGGCGTGCTGATGATCGGGGAGCCGGTCGACATGGGGCCGTTCACGCTGCCGGGCAATAATTACCATGTCTACGACTACAGCCTGTTCTGGGGCAATGTGCGGCAGGATGCGCAGAAACGACTGGCAGCCTTCCTAAAGAAGTGACTTGAGGCGCAGGACGTGACAGGGCGCCATCATGACTTCTGCACCCATCAAACTGGTTACCACCGATCGCGTCGCCTTTCGCGAGGCCCTGCCGCAGGGCGGGCGCCTGATCGGCATGGATGTCGGCACGAAGACGATCGGCCTCGCCCTATGCGATGCGCAATGGTCGATCGCAAGCCCCGCCTATACCGTCACCCGCGGCAAGTTCAGCAAGGACAAGATCGGCCTGGCCGCCTTCATCGAGCAGCAGATGGTGAAGGGCATCGTCATCGGCCTGCCGCTCAATCTGGACGGCACCAATAGCCCGCGCAGCCAGTCCAGCCGCGCCTTCGCCCATAATGTCGCAGATCTGGGTTGCCCGGTCCTGCTGTGGGACGAACGCTGGTCGACCCAGGCCGTCACCCGCACCCTGCTGGAAGCCGACGCCAGCCGCGCCCGCCGCGACGAACTGGTCGACAAACTCGCCGCCAGCTACATATTGCAGGGCGCGATCGACGGGCTGGTCGCGGGGCTGGAGTAAACACCCTCTCCTGTTTATCCGTCACCCCTGCGCAGGCCGGGGTCTTAGGCCCAAAAGCGCCAAGGCTAGAGATAGAGACATATGAGCATGCACCCCCGTCTTTTCCGCTGCGCGATCCTCGCCGCAGCCGCCCTGTTCCCCGCTGCTGCCAACGCCGGCTTCTACAGCGGCGACGAACTTTATGCGGCCTGCACGGCGGACAAGAACGGCAAGGATTATTTCGAGCGAAGCTATGAGTGCCTGGGCTATATCAGCGGGGCGGTGGACGCGTTCAACACGACGCGGGAAGCCAATAATCTCAAAAGCTGCCTTCCCGGCGGCGTGACGATCAACGAACTGCGCACCACGACGGTCAATAATCTGAGCAAGAACCCGATCGACCGCAAGAAATCCGCCTCCTCCCAGGTCTTCGCCGCCACCCGCAAGGCCTGGCCCTGCGCGACGCCGAAGAAAGCGCCAGCGAAGAAGAAGGCGGCGCGCAAGAAGCGGTGAGGTGATGGTCTGTTGGGGTGAAGAGCGGTCGTCCTTTACCCCTCTCCCTTGAGGGAGAGGGCTGCGCAGACTTGGCAGCTTGCTGCCTAGTCGTAGCTGGGTGAGGGGGACAACCTCACGGTAATACGCCAGCCTTGCGCCTGTCCCCCTCATCCAACTTCGCCTAGGCTCCTTCGTCGCCAAGGCTTCATATCCTTCTCCCTCCAAGGGAGACGGAAGGTCAAAACTGGTCGCAGCCAGCAACCACCAACCTGTCCTACACGCCGCCCGCCTGCTAAAATCCACCCGGCTCTTTCCATCGTCAGCACGCCGCTTCCCGATAGGATCAAGCGCACGCAACAAATGTCCGAATCTACTGGAAATGTGCGAAGTTAAGCGCCTTCCCCCTCGAACGCCGCGATGATCGGGCACGGCCCTTCCTCGCTAGCATGGCATTGCCGCGCCAGCCGGGTGAGCGCACTGCGCGCCGCCTGCAATTCCGCGATCTTCTGGTCCAGCGCCGCGATCCGTTCCGCCGCCAGCACGCGCGCCCGCGCCCTGTCCTGCCCCGCATCCAGCCGTAGCAATTCGCCGATCTGCTCCAGCGTAAAGCCCGCCGCCTGCGCCGACCGGATGAAGGCCAACCGCCGTGCGTCGCCCGCGCCATAGCGGCGGATGCCCGTCCCCCGCGCCGGCGTGTCGAGCAACCCGCGCCGCTGATAATAGCGCACCGTTTCCACCCCGACGCCGCCGGCCTGCGCCAGCGCGGAAATCGTCATGTTCATCCCTTGACTCCGGACCATGGTACGGCCCCTATATGGGCGGCATCCGATCAACCGGCAAGGATGCCCCGATGACCAGCCCCGCTCCAAAAAGCGCCAGCCTCTACCGCATGGTGATGCCCGGCCACACCTGTCCCTTCGGCGTCAAGGCGCGCTGGCTGCTCAAGCGCCATGGTTATGACGTCGACGATCATTGTCTGACGACGCGCGCGGAAACCGACGCCTTCAAGGCGCAGCATGATGTGAAGACCACGCCGCAAATCTTCATCGACGGGCATCGGATCGGCGGTCATGACGATCTGCGCCGCCACCTCGGCCTGAAGGTCAAGGATCCCAAGGCCACCAGCTATGTGCCGGTGCTGGCCGTCTTTCTCGTCGCTGCGCTGCTGGCGCTGGGCATCAACTGGCTGACCTTTCTGCCGCTTGTTTCCTTCATCACGCTGGAGCGGTTCGTGGCGATCGCGATGATGCTGCTCGCCATGCTGAAATTGCAGGATGTGGATCGGTTCGCGACCATGTTCCTGAACTACGACCTGCTCGCCCGCCGCCTACCGCCCTATGGCCTGGCCTATCCTTTTCTGGAACTCGGCGCGGGCCTGTTGATGCTGACGCGGGCGCTCGACTGGCTCTCCATCCCGGTCGCCCTGTTCATCGGCGGCATCGGCGCCGTATCGGTGTTCAAGGCGGTCTATATCGAAAAGCGGGAACTCAAATGCGCCTGCGTCGGCGGCAACAGCAATGTACCACTGGGCTTCGTGTCGCTGACCGAAAATGTGATGATGGTCGCGATGGCGCTTTGGATGCTGGTGGGGGTCCACTGACCAAAACACGGATGTTGGTCGGGGTTGGGCACTGATCCCTAAAACCCGTTCGCTTCGAGCGAAGTCGAGAAGCGGCCAGCACAGCGCTTCCTGTTTCTCGACAGGCTCGAAACGAACGGAGGTTGGTTAGTTCCCATCCCGCCCGTAGACATCGGGAAGGAACTGCACCCCGGTCGCGGTCGGCACCGCGGTCAGATAGGTCAGGTACACCGGCACTGGCTGGGGCAGCGGCTCATGCTGCTCCGGCGCATCGCTGTCGGTCGTGGGCGTCTTGCCGAAGAACCAGCGGCCCAGCCGTTGCGCATCCTCCAGCCGGACGCAGCCATTGCTGTAATGGCGGTCCTCCTTGGCGAACAGGTCGCGCTGCGGCGTGTCGTGCAGGTAGATGCCCAGGTCATTGGGGAACATGAACTTGATCCGCCCCATCGCGTTGCTGCCGCCCGGCAATTGCCGCACCCGCACTTCGCCCTGGCCACTGGCCACGGCCCGCCAGTCGATCGCACTCTGCGCCAGCGGCGCGGCGTCGGCGGTCCAGTCGGTCAGCGCCTCGTATCGCATGCTCTTGAGCGACCCGCCCGCCAATATCTTGGGCGCGACCTTGCGCTCCACCAGATCGGTCGGGATGTTCCAATAGGGGTTCAGCGTCGCATAGCGGATCATCCCCGCCATCAACGGCGTCGGCGATTCCTTGGCGCCGGCGACGACCTTCATCGTCCCGTCCATCGCGCCCTTGCTGTAATAATAGAGCCGGGCGGACGCCGCATCCACCACCACATGCCGCGTCCATGGTCCGGGCAACAGCCGCGCCCGCTCCATATTGAGCGCCAGCAGATGCTCGTACCGCGCCGGCCCATCGTTGAGCGCGCCGATCGTCATCGCACCGGCCACGCCATCGGGCTTCAGCCCATGGTCGGTCTGGAACGCCTTCACCTTCGCCACCAGCGCCTTGTCATAGGCGACCCCGTCGCTCAGCCCCATGCGATGGCGCAGCAGCGCGATTTCCGGCACCTTCCCGCCGGGGCGCAGCTTCACGTCCGGCGGAATCTGCACCGCAGGAAGCCCGCCCCATTTGTCCATATAGCCCGCCCGCGCCGCGCGCAGCCGCATGTAGAGCGGGCTCATCCAGCCGGCGGACTGGATATAGTCGGTCAGCGACGGCGCGAGGGACGCGGCGCGCACGATATCGGCCGGGCCGGGTGGCTTGGTGTCCAGTTCCGCATCCAGATAGCGGATCTTCACGCCACGGGCCGGCCGACGCATGTCGGCGACCAGGTCGGCAAAGGCGCGCGACAGCGCCAGATCGGCGCGGGCCAGCGCCTTGGGCGTGCCCTCGCTATCCGCTGCCTCGATCAATTTCTCCAGATCGCGCCCGCCATAGCTGCGCGGGTTGAGGCCGTCGGCATCGCTCTGCGCGATCAGCGCCAGCAGCGCGTCCGCCTGCGGACCGATACGATCCTTTTCCACCCAGAGCGGCCAATAGCCACGCGGAGCGTAGAAATCCTTATATTTGCCGCTGACCCCCGCGCGAATTTCGGCGGCGACGCTCGACTTGGCGGCGTCGCCCACCGCCTTGCCCTGCGCCAGCGCAACGGGTGCAGGCGCGGCGGCCACGGCCAGCAAGCCAGCGATCAGCGCGGGGACAAGCGAGTGGGCGCGACCGAGTCGCCGCGCCCGAAAAGCTGCGTGGATCAGCCGCGTTCTCCCCGACGCGACGGCGCCGGCGGCGGGGGTGGCGGCGGGCATGGCGGACCCTGAACCGCATGATAGATGCCATCGGCGGTGTAATAGCCGTCGACATAGCCGTCACCGTCGCGGTCGGCCGCGACCGTACCGGCGATGGCACCGGGGCCGACGGGCGGTGCGGACGTCACCGGCGCTTCATTTTTGGAGCAGGCGCTCAGGGCCAAAAGCCCGCCAGCGGCCAAAGCCAGATATTTATACTGCATATAAACTCCCTGTACGCCGGGGGCGGCAAAGCCGTCCTGCGCCGTTAGACATCTCGCCGCGACCCATGCGGCTCGACGCTAACGTTCCAGGGAGGGATTCAATCCATTACCGTATCGAAATGACGGCGAACGGTGCCGCAACAGCGTCAGTCCGTTATGCGACCACCCACTCTGCCGATGGGATGCCCTGCGCATAGAGCAGCACCGACAGGTCTCCATGAACGATCTCCGCCGCCGCCGCCTCGCGGGTCTTGGGCTTGGCATGATAGGCGACGCCCAATCCCGCACCCTGAATCATCGGAATATCGTTGGCGCCGTCACCCACCGCCAGCGTCAGCGTGCGGTCGATGCCATCGGCGATGGCTGCCTCCAGTTCCGTCCGCTTGCGCGCGGCGTCCACGATCGGCGTGGTCACGGTGCCCAGCAAGGCGCCGTCGGCAATCTCCAGCACATTGGCGACATGCACGTCGAAGCCGATCTCTTCGGCGACCGGTCCGGTAAAACGCGTGAAGCCGCCCGACACCAGCAACGTCCGTGCGCCGCGCGCCTTCATCGTGCGGACCAGCGCCTTGGCCCCGCCCATGATGACGACACGCTCGGTGCGGCACTGGTCGATCGCGCTGTCGGGCAGGCCCTTCAGCAGCGCGACCCGGCCATGCAACGCGCCCTCGAAATCCAGCTCGCCGCGCATCGCCCGTTCGGTGACCTCGGCAATCTGCGGCTTGATCCCGGCATAGTCCGCCAGTTCGTCGATGCACTCGACGGTGATCATGGTGGAGTCCATGTCCGCGATCAGCAATGTCTTCTCGCGCCCCGCGACCGGCTGGACGATGACATCCACCTTGTCGCCCACGCCGGTCAGCGCCGCGCGGGCCGCGACCGGATCGAGCGCGAAGAAGATATCGGCCGCCTTGTCCTGATCCAGCCAAGCGACATCGCCCGGCTGGCAACCGGCATCGCGCAACCGATCGACCGCCAGCGCAATATCCCCCTGCCCGATCGAGCCACTTGCCACTAAGGTCGCGACGAACATGCTACACTCCGAACCAGAAACCGGCGAATCTCGCCCACGGGTCGCGCTTATTGCCGGGCCGACCGCCAGCGGCAAGAGCGCGCTGGCCATTGCCCTTGCCAAAGCGACCGGCGGCATCGTCATCAATGCCGACGCCAGCCAGGTCTATGCCGACCTGGCAATCCTGTCCGCCCGCCCCTCTCCGGAGGAAATGGGCGACGTCCCCCACCGCCTGTTCGGCCATATCGATGGCGCGGAGGCCTGCACCGCGCCACGCTGGGCGGCCGAGGCGAAAGCGGAAATTGCCGCCGCCCATGGCGCGGGGAAGTTACCCGTGCTGGTCGGCGGCACCGGCCTTTATATCCGCACCCTGCTGGACGGCATCGCGCCGGTGCCGGAGATCGACCCGGACATTCGCGCCACCGTCCGTGCCCTGCCAGTGGCAGAGGCGCACGAGGCCCTGTCCCGTGAAGACCCCGAAGCCGCCGCCCGTCTCGCCCCGGCCGACACCACCCGCGTCGCCCGCGCACTGGAGGTGGTGCGATCGACCGGCAAACCGCTCAAGATATGGCAGCAGCATAAGGAAGGCGGCATCGCCGACCGGATCACCCTCGCCCCGATGATCCTGCGCCCGCCGCGCGACTGGCTGATCGCGCGGTGCGACCGCCGCTTCGCCCAGATGGTCGAGGCCGGCGCGATCGAGGAAGTCGAGGCGCTTCTGACCCGCAACTTAAACCCCGACCTGCCGGTCATGCGCGCCATCGGCGTGCCGGATATCGCCGCCTATCTGCGCGGAGACAGCGAGTTGGACAGCGCTATTGCGGCAGGAAGCCTGGCCACCCGCCAATATGCCAAGCGCCAATATACCTGGTTCACCAACCAGCCCCCGCCCGGCTGGCCGCGCGAAGAACGCGCAATTAATGATAAGATCATTGGCGAATTAGCAACTAAATTACAACATTAGCGCTTGACCCGTCATTTTCTGTCCACTAGAGGCAGGCGCCTTGCCATTAAAGGCATGCGGGCGCAAAGCACGCCCGTATCGGCGATTTTGCATCAAACGGAGGAGTATCATCGTGGCCGAAAAGAGCGGCGCGGACATATTGGTTCAATGCCTGGTCGATCTGGGCGTCGAAGTCGTGTTCGGTTATCCGGGTGGCGCGGTGCTACCCATTTACGATGCGCTCTATAATCACCCCACGATCAAGCATGTGCTAGTCCGCCACGAACAGGGCGCGACCCACATGGCGGAGGGCTATGCCCGCTCCACCGGCAAGCCCGGCGTCGTTCTGGTCACGTCCGGTCCGGGCGCGACCAATGCCGTCACCGGCATCACCGACGCGCTGATGGATTCGATCCCGATGGTCGTCATCACGGGGCAGGTGCCCACGCAGCTGATCGGCACGGACGCGTTCCAGGAAGCCGACACGATCGGCATCACGCGCCACTGCACCAAGCATAATTATCTGGTGAAGTCGCCGGCCAAGCTGGCCGAGGTCGTGCATGAAGCCTTCCATATCGCCACCACCGGCCGGCCCGGCCCGGTCGTCGTCGATATTCCGAAGAACGTCCAGATCGCGACCGCGCCCTATGCCAGGCCGGAACTGAAGGTCCATGCCAGCTATCATCCGCAGACCAAGGCGGATGCGGCAGGCATCGACGCAGCCGTCGAGATGCTGGCCGCGGCCGAGCGCCCGATCCTCTATACCGGCGGCGGCGTGATCAACTCCGGTCCGCAGGCGGCTGCGCTGCTGCGCGAACTGGCGGCGCTGACCGGCGCGCCCGTCACCTCGACCCTGATGGGTCTGGGCGCTTTCCCTGCGTCATCCGACCAGTGGCTGGGCATGCTTGGCATGCACGGCACCTATGAAGCCAACTGGGCGATGAACCAGGCGGATCTGGTCCTGTGCGTCGGCGCCCGTTTCGACGATCGCGTGACCGGTCGGCTCGACGCCTTCGCGCCCAACAGCCGCAAGATCCATATCGATATCGACCGCAGCTCGATCAACAAGATCGTCGACGTTGACGTCGCCATCGTGGCCGATGTCGGCAGCGCGCTGGATGACATCATCGCCCTGTGGAAGCAACGCAATCACCAGAAGGTCGACCTGACCGAATGGTGGTCGCGGATCGCCGGCTGGCGCGCGCGCAAGAGCCTGGACTATGCCGAAAACGGCGTCGAGATCATGCCCCAGCGCGCGATCGCCGACCTGTATTCGGCAACCAAGGCGACCGGCAAGGATGTCATCATTACGACCGAAGTCGGTCAGCACCAGATGTGGGCGGCCCAGCATTTCGGCTTCGACGCGCCCAACAAGTGGCTGACGTCCGGCGGCCTTGGCACCATGGGCTATGGCTTCCCAGCCGCCATCGGTGCGCAGATGGGCAATCCCGACAGCCTGTGCATCTGCATCGCGGGCGACGCCTCGGTCCAGATGAACATTCAGGAACTGGGCACCGCCAGCCAATATCGCCTGCCGGTGAAACTGTTCATCCTGAACAATGAATATATGGGCATGGTCCGCCAGTGGCAGGAACTCACCTATGAAAGCCGCTATTCCAACAGCTATTCGGACAGCCTGCCCGATTTCGTGAAGCTGGGCGAAGCCTATGGCTGGACGGGCATCCGTATCGAGGGACCGGCCGATCTGGAAGCCGGTATTCGCCAGATGCTGGAAACCGACGGCCCCGTGATCGTCGATTGCCGCGTGGCCAAGATGTCGAACTGCTTCCCGATGATCCCATCGGGCGCGGCGCATACCGACATGCTGCTCGACCCCAGCCAGGTGGAGGGCGTAATGTCCGACGAGGCAAAGGCTCTGGTCTGAAGGTGACGCTGTGACCCAGCATCTGAAATTGCGCATCCATGTGACGGAGCCGTGGGATTTCGAGAGAATCGCCGGCACCGCCGACCTCAATGGCTGGACCATCGACCATGTCGACCCGGACAATGAGGAATGGGAAGTGCATCTGGATGCCGGGTTCGACTTTAACGATCGGCATATCGGCACCCTGCTGGTCAGCCCTCGTTATGTCGGCGAACAGCTCAGCCGCATGTTCGACGCTGTGGCGGGCTTCCCCGTCCGCCTCGCCCATCGCCAGGACGGCGGCTGGCACTTCGCCTTCGCCGCCATGATTTCGCAGCGCCACGACAAGGCCGATGAAGACGGCCATGACGGGCACGAAGATACGGATAACGGGACGACCATCTGATGCATATTCAGGAAGAACTCAGCCAGCGGCACGTCCTGTCGCTGACCGTTTCGAACGAGGCGGGCATATTGGCGCGCATCGCGGGCCTGTTCACCGCGCGCGGCTATAATATCGACAGCCTGACCGTGGCGGACATCACGCAGGACCATGGCGTCAGCCGCATCACCATCGTCACCAACGGCCCGCCCAAGGTGATCGATCAGATCATAGCCCAGCTCGACCGGCTGGTGCCCGTTCACAAGGTGACCGACCTGACCGAAAACGGCCCCTTCGTTGAGCGCGAACTGGCGCTGGTGAAGGTCGCCGGCACCGGCGAGGACCGGATCGAGGCATTGCGCCTGGCCGACGTATTTCGCGCCAAGGTGGTCGATACGACGATCGAAAGCTTCATCTTCGAGATTACCGGCACGACCGACAAGATCGACAATTTCGTCGGCCTTATGCGCCAGATCGGCCTGGTCGAAGTCGGCCGCACCGGCGTCGTCGGCCTGATCCGCGGCAAGGACGCGAATTAATTTCCCTCTCCCCCTTGGGGGAGAGGGTTGCACAGCCTTGGCAGCTTGCTGCCTAGGCGAAGCTGAGAGAGGGGCAGCGACGCTCGTCCGCCCCCCTCCAACTCCATCTAGGTCCGGCTTCGCCGAACCAAGATTTCATATCCTCTCCCCCGGCGGGGCGAGGAAATCTGTTCGAGGGAAGAGACACTCATGAAGGTTTATTACGATCACGACGCGGACATCGGCCTGATCAAGGGCAAGAAGGTCGCCATTCTGGGTTACGGTTCGCAGGGTCACGCCCATGCGCAGAACCTGCGCGACTCAGGCGTTGCCGAAGTCGCGATCGCGCTGCGCCCCGGTTCGCCCAGCGCCAAGAAGGCCGAAGGCGCCGGTTTCAAGGTGCTGCCGAACAAGGAAGCCGCCCAGTGGGCCGACGTGCTGATGATCCTGGCACCCGACGAGCATCAGGCCGCCATCTATGAAGCCGACATCAAGGGCAATCTGCGCCCCGGCGCCGCGCTCGCCTTCGCCCATGGCCTGAACATCCATTTCGGCCTGATCGAAGTGCCCACCGACATCGACGTCATCATGATCGCGCCCAAGGGCCCCGGTCACACCGTGCGCGGCGAATATCAGCGCGGCGGCGGCGTGCCCTGCCTGATCGCGGTCCATCAGGACGCGACCGGCAACGCACATGACATCGCCCTGTCCTACGCCAGCGGCGTCGGCGGCGGTCGCAGCGGCATCATCGAAACCAATTTCCGCGAAGAATGCGAAACCGACCTGTTCGGTGAGCAGGCCGTGCTGTGCGGCGGCGCCACCGCGCTGGTCCAGGCCGGTTTCGAAACGCTGGTCGAAGCCGGCTACGCCCCGGAAATGGCCTATTTCGAGTGCCTGCACGAACTCAAGCTGATCGTCGACCTGATGTATGAAGGCGGCATCGCCGACATGCGCTATTCGATCTCGAACACCGCCGAATATGGCGACATCAAGACCGGCCCGCGCATCATTACCGAAGAAACCAAGAAGGAAATGAAGCGCGTTCTGGCCGACATCCAGTCGGGCCGCTTCGTCAAGGACTTCATCCTCGACAACCGCGCCGGCCAGCCGGAGCTGAAGGCCAGCCGCATCGCCGCCAAGCGTCACCCGATCGAACAGACCGGTGAAAAGCTGCGCGCCATGATGCCCTGGATCGGCGCCAACAAACTGGTGAACAAGGACAAGAACTGACGGCCACGGATCGGCCGTCACCCCGGGGAACGCCGGGGTCCAAAGCGGCCGATGCCAGACCTTCAATCAGGCCGGAAACGGAACGAACCGTTTCCGGTTACGGCTCTGGCACAATCGAGGGGCGCAGCATATTCTTGCTGCGCCCCTTGACCGTTTTCGGAGTCTTTTTTCATGCGTAAATTTTTGATCCCCGCCGCCGCCCTGATCGCTATTGCCGGTGGCAGCGTCGTCATCGCCCAGGGTGCGGCCACCCCTGGCACCAAGGACGTCGCCAAGGTCACCGGCGGCACCTATGCCGTCGAACCCAGCCATACCCAGATCGTCTTTGCCTATGACCATATGGGCTTCACCAACAATCTGGGCGTGATCGCGCAGCCCACCGGCACGCTGACGCTGGACAAGGCCAACCCGGCCGCGTCGAAGGTGTCGATCGAAGTGCCGATCGCGAACCTCACCACCGGCATCCCGGCGCTGAACGAGCATCTGGCCAAGCCGGAATTCTTCGACGTAGCCAAATTCCCCAAGGCGACCTTCGTGTCGACCGGCGTGAAGACCGATGGCCCGACCGGCGCGACCATCACCGGCAATCTGACCATCAAGGGCATCACCAAGCCGGTGACGCTGGACGCCGAATTTTACGGTGCCGGTGCGAACCCGATGAACAAGAAGGAAAATATCGGCTTCGTCGCCACCGGCACGATCAAGCGCAGCGATTTCGGCATGGGCATGGCGGTGCCGGTCGTCGGCGACGCGGTGGAACTCAAGATCATCGCAGCCTTCCAGAAGTAAGGGCGATGCGCCTGCCGGCACGGCTCGCTCTGCTTTCCAGCATGGTCGCGCTCGTGCCGGCTACCGCTGCGCCACCCGTCATACCGCCGCCCGCGCCCATGGTGCGGGCGGCGCTCTATGCGCCCGGTCGCTATGCGGTCGATAGCGAAGCGACCAAGGTGCATTTCCATGTAAAGGCGCTGGTCGGCGGTTATGAGGGCGACTTCCTAGCGCCCGAAGGCAGCGTCGTCATCGACGCCGCCCGGCCCGATCGCGCCACCGTGGACATCCGCTTCCCGGTCGAAAAACTGACCACAAGCGACGCGTCCACCGATGCGATGCTGAAGGGCGACAGCTTCTTCGACATGGGCCAATATCCCACCATCCGCTTCACCGCGAAGGATGCGCCATTGGTCGGCGGCGATGCCCCGACCCCGGTCGCGGGCGAACTCACCATGCATGGGCAGACCCGCCCGGTCACGCTGTCCGTGCGGCTGGTCGGCACGACCCCGGACGAAGCACCGGGCCTGTCCGTCCTGCATTTCACCGGCACCATGACGGTGGAGCGCAGCCATTATGGCATGGGTTTCGGCCGCCCCTTCGTATCCGACCATGTGGACCTGACCATCGACGCAATATTCCGTCGCGGCTGAACGCCTCTACGACAGAAATATCTTTACCCCCGCCCCCGAAAAGGGTTAAGGGGCGGCATCATGCAGCGCGTCTCGCTTCTTACCCTGCTACGACTTACACGCCCTTAGGCGTGGCTTTTGTGCTGCCTTCCGGCTAAGGGCAGCGTCGATCCGCCTAAGGGCATTCATCACAGTCAAGTCGTACCCCGGAAGCGCCCTTATGCGCGCTCCGTGTCAGGAAGTAGTTTGATCCCATGATGCTGACCGATCCCGCACAAAAATACCGCGCCTTCCCGCAGGTGGACCTGCCCAACCGGCAATGGCCGTCGAACGTCATCACCAAGGCGCCCCGCTGGCTGTCCACCGACATGCGCGACGGCAACCAGTCGCTGATCGACCCGATGAACGCGGAAAAGAAGCGCCGCTTCTTCGACCTGCTGCTCAAGGTTGGCGTCAAGGAGATCGAGGTCGGCTTTCCGGCCGCCGGCGCAACCGAGTTCGATTTCATTTCCGGGCTGGTGAAGACCGGCGCGATCCTCGACGATGTGATGCCTCAGGTGCTGACGCAGGCGCGCGAAGACCTGATCGCCACGACCTTCGAAAGCCTGCGCGGCGCGAAACAGGCGATCGTCCATGTCTATAACGCGATCTCGCCCGCCTGGCGGAACATCGTGTTCCAGATGGAGCGGCCGCAGATCCGCGACATCGCGATCCACGCCGCCAAGCTGCTGCGCGACAATGCTGCCAAGCAGCCCGACACTGACTGGCATTTCGAATATTCGCCCGAAACCTTCTCCACCGCCGAGCTGGATTTCAGCCTGGAATGCTGTGAAGCGGTGATGGAAATTCTCCAGCCGACGCCCGAACGCCCGCTGATCCTGAACCTGCCCGCCACCGTCGAGTGCGCCACGCCCAACATCTATGCCGATCAGATCGAATGGATCTGCCGCAATATCTCGCGCCGCGACAGCGTCGTGATCTCGCTGCACACCCATAATGACCGGGGCACCGGGGTCGCTGCCGCTGAACTGGGTATCATGGCCGGCGCCGACCGCGTCGAAGGCTGCCTGTTCGGCAATGGCGAACGCACCGGCAATTGCGATCTGGTGACGGTCGCGCTGAATATGTACACGCAGGGGATCAATCCGGAACTGGACTTCAGCGACATCGACGAAGTCATCCAGACCGTCGAATATTGCAACCAGCTGCCCGTCCACCCGCGCCATCCCTATGCCGGCGAACTGGTGTTCACCGCTTTCTCCGGCAGCCATCAGGATGCGATCAAGAAGGGCTTCGCCGCGCAGGACGCGCGCAACGATCTGTTCTGGAACGTCCCCTATCTGCCGATCGACCCCAAGGATCTGGGCCGCGATTATGAAGCGGTAATCCGCGTCAATTCGCAGTCGGGCAAGGGCGGCGTCGCCTGGGTGCTGCAACAGGACAAGGGCTATAAGCTGCCCAAGAAGATGCAGGCCGATTTCTCCAAGGTTGTGCAGGGCCTGGCCGACCAGTCCAGCCGCGAACTCAACGCCGCCGATATCGGCGACGCGTTCGAGACGCATTATTGCCTGACCGGCGATCAGGCCTACAGCCTGATCGATTATCATGAGAGCGGCACGGCGGGCGACCGCATCTTCACCGGCAAGATTGCGCATGAAGGCGTAGAGCGCTCCATTTCCGGGCGCGGCAACGGCCTGCTGTCCTCGGTGCTGGCCGCGCTGCGCGACGAATTTGGCGTACAACTGGAAATCGCCGACTATAGCGAACATGCGATCGGCGCAGGCAGCGACGTGAACGCCGCCGCCTATGTCGAATGCCGCACCCCCGATGGCCGGACGGTGTTCGGCGTCGGCACCGACAGCGACGTCGCGACCGCTTCGGTCAAGGCCGTGCTGTCGGCCGCCAACGGGATTGCGGTGCGGGGTTAAATTGGCTGTTCCCCGGCGCAGGCCGGGGTCCAGTTCTGTGCGTGAATCTGGACCCCGGCCTGCGCCGGGGAACAGACTGCGCTACTTCGCCAAAGCGCGCACCACCCGGTCCCACTGCTCCAGCGATTCCGGGATGCCGGCCACCGGCACCCGCTCGTTCAAGCCGTGAGCGAAACCGTCCTCCGCCTTCATGAATAGGCTGGACACGCCATAGCTGGGTACGCCCAAAGCACGGAAATAGAGGCTGTCGGTGGCACCCGCCGACATGCCCGGCATCACCGCGATGCCCGGCGACCGGGCCAGCACGGCGCCGCGCACCGCCCGTATCACATCCCCGCGCAGGGGCGAGGCATCGCTCGCCAATGGATCGCCCAGCGTCTTCACCGTGGCGCTGGCGTCATTCACCACCTTCACCAGTTGCGCCTTCACATCCTCAATCCTGACGCCGGGGAAGATTCGGCAATTGACACTGACCTTCGCGCTTTGCGGCAGGGCATTGAGCGCATGCCCCGCCTGCGCCATGGTCGCGACGCAGGTGGTGCGCACCTGCCCGATAAATTCCGGGCGGGTCGACAGCAGGTCCGCCGCCGCCGCATCGCCGCTCTGCGCATAGCGCTTCATCGCCTGCCCCACCTCGCCACCGATCCGGTCGGCGGACAGCGCCAGCGACGCCTTGGTCAGTTCGTTGCGCATCGGCGGAAACTTGTACGCCGCGATCGCGTTGATCGCCCTGGCCATGCGATAGATAGGATTGCCCGGCGTCGGCGCGCTCGAATGACCGCCCGCATCGGTGAAGGCGAATTCAAAATCGGCATAGCTCTTCTCGCCCGCCTGCAATTGGTACAGCACCGGCTTGCCTTCGTCGTTCAGCAGCCCGCCGCCGCCATCGCCGTTCAGCAGCAGCTCCAGATCCTTATATTGCTGCGACAATGCCTTGGTCGTCACCATGTCGGTTTCCTCGTCCCCCGACAGAAGCAGGGTCACAGACCGGCGCGGCTTCCAGCCTTCCTTCTTCAGCTGCGCCAGGGTCGCGACCATCATCGCGACATCATATTTATTATCCTCCGACCCGCGCCCGAAAATATAGCCATTCTCCTCCACCGGCACGAAGGGATCGCGGGTCCAGTCCGCCCGGTCGGCCGCGACCACATCCATATGGCCGATCAGGCCCAGCGCTTTCAGCTTGGGATCGCTGCCCCTGATCGTCGCGGCGAGGGTGGCCGTTTCGCCGATCGGCGTGATGACGATATCCGCGTCGGCAAAGCCCGCCTTTTTCAGCACGCCGGCATAATAGGCCGCCAGCTTGGGCACCTGCCCCTCACCCTGTACCGTCTTGATCGCCACGGAGCGCATGAGGATATCCTTAGCCGCGCCCGCATCGGCCGCCGCCTGCACCGCTTGCGGCACCGCCAGCAACGCCACCCCCATTATCGCGCCCCGCATCATCATATATTGAAACTCCCGGATGGATTGATCCGTCATATCTGGCATAGCGGATCGGCCGGGCCAATGCGTTTGACCTGACGTGCATGCGGAAAGAGGACCACCTTATCTGCGTTGCATCCCCCTGAAAGAATTGCTTGCGCGCAATCGGGTCGCCGATTCCCATATTGCGCGTCGAAACGCCCACAGGAACGATACCCATGGCCATCAACTATCGCAGTTTCGGATTTCAGGTGCTGGCCGGCATGGTCGTGGGCCTGTTGCTGGGCCTGGTCGCGCGTCAGATCGGCGCGGGGCCGGATGGCGACCTCAACTGGATGGCGACCGCGCTCAAGACGGTGGGATCGATCTTCGTATCCCTGCTGAAAGCGATCGTGCCGCCTCTGGTCTTCGCCGCCATCGTCGCGTCGATCGCCAATCTGCGGGCGCTGGACAATGCGGCGCGCCTTGCCGGGCAGACCTTGCTCTGGTTCGCCATCACCGCCCTGATCGCGGTCGCCATCGGCATCACCATAGGCGTCATCGTCCAGCCGGGCACTGGCCTGCAAGGCACGGCTTTGGCCATGGGCAAGAGTGACAGCATGGGCGGCTGGCTCGATTTCCTGAAGGGCCTGGTCCCCGGCAACAGCCTGGCGCTGTCGGCCGGCACCAAGATCAGCGACGGCGGCGCATCCACCAGCATCAGCTTCAACATCCTGCAATTGCTCGTCATCTCGATCGCGGTCGGCCTCGCCACCTTGAAGGTCGGGGAAAAGGCCGATGCCTTTCTCGGCTTCGTCCGCTCGCTGCTGGCCGTGGTGCGCGCGATACTGGGCTGGGTCATCCGCCTGACGCCGATCGGATCGGCCGCCCTGATCGGCACCGCCATCGCCACCTATGGCTGGAGCGCACTGGCGCAACTCGGCACCTTCACCGCCGCCATCTATCTCGGCCTCGCGCTGGTGCTGCTGGTCGTCTATCCGCTGCTGCTGATCGCCAATGGCCTGAAACCCGGCCCCTTCTTCGCGAAGGCATGGCCGGCGATCCAACTGGCCTTCGTCTCGCGCTCCTCGGTCGGCACCCTGCCCGTCACCGAAGCCGTGACCGAGCGGCTGGGCGTCGACAAGGGCTATGCCGCCTTCGCCATCCCGCTGGCATCGACCACCAAGATGGATGGCTGCGCGTCCATCTATCCCGCGCTGGCGGCGATCTTCGTCGCGGGCTTCTACGGCATCCCGCTCCACTTCATCGACTATGCGCTGATCGTGTTCGTATCCGTCATCGGTTCGGCCGCGACGGCGGGCCTGACCGGCGCGATCGTGATGCTGACGCTGACCCTCTCGACGCTCGGCCTGCCGCTGGAGGGCGTGGGCCTGCTGCTCGCCATCGACCCGATCCTCGACATGGGCCGCACGGCGGTCAACGTCGCGGGGCAGGTGCTGGTCGGCGTCATCGTCGCCAAGCGCGAGGGGATATTGGACGAGGCGGCCTATTATGGCGCCGCCGATCCGACCGGCGAACAAGCGTTGACCTGACGCCCGCGTGGGACCATGGACGGCCCCATGACACAGCATCAGGTTCACATCATCGGCGGCGGCATGGCCGGTACCGAAGCGGCATGGCAATTGGCGCAGGCAGGCATCAAGGTTCGCCTGTCCGAAATGCGCGGTAGCGGAGATACGACGCCCGCACATCAGACGGACGGCCTTGCAGAGCTGGTCTGCTCCAACAGCTTCCGGTCCGACGATGCGGACAAGAATGCCGTGGGCCTGCTGCATCAGGAAATGCGCCGGCTGGGATCGCTGATCATGGCGAGTGCCGAACCGGCCAAGGTGCCCGCCGGCTCCGCTCTGGCGGTCGATCGCCATGTCTTTTCCGACGCCGTCACCCGCGCGCTGACCGATCATCCCAATGTGGAAATCGTGCGCGAGCGGATCGACATGGTGCCGACCGAGGGCATGACCATCATCGCTACCGGCCCGCTCACCGCGCCCGGCCTGGCGCAGAGCATCGGCCAGGCGGCAGGCATGGAGCATCTGGCTTTCTTCGACGCGATCGCACCCGTCATCCATCATGACAGCATCGATATGGATCAATGCTGGATGGCCAATCGCTGGGACAAGATCGGTCCCGGCGGTGGCGAGGGCAAGGATTATATCAACTGCCCGATGGACAAGGACCAATATCAGGCCTTCGTCCAGGGATTGCTGGACGGCGAAAAGACCGAGTTCAAGGAATGGGAGAGCAACACTCCTTATTTCGAAGGTTGCATGCCGATCGAGGTCATGGCGTCACGCGGGCCGGAAACGCTGCGCCATGGGCCGATGAAGCCGATGGGCCTGGACAATCCGCGCACCGGCCGTTGGCCCTATGCGGTTGTGCAGTTGCGGCAGGATAATGCCAGCGGCACATTGTGGAACATGGTCGGTTTCCAGACCAAGCTGAAGCATGGCGCGCAGGTCGCGCTTTTCCGCACTATCCCGGGTTTGCAGAACGCCGAATTTGCGCGGCTGGGCGGGCTGCATCGCAATACTTTCATCCAGTCGCCCAAGCTGCTCGACCCGACATTGCGCCTGAAAAGTGCGCCGCATATCCGCTTCGCCGGGCAGATGACGGGGTGCGAAGGCTATGTGGAGAGCGCCGCGATCGGCCTGATCGCCGGGCGTTTCGCCGCCGCCGAACTGCTGGGCCGCGAACTGACCCCACCCCCGGCCGACACGGCGCTCGGCGCGCTGCTCGGCCATGTGACGGGCAATGTCGAAACCGCGGACTATCAGCCGATGAACGTTAATTTCGGCCTGTTTCCGACGCTGGCGGACGTGAAGAAGAAGAGCCGCAAGGAAGCCTATACCGCCCGCGCCCGCGCCTCCTTCGGCGTGTGGATGGGGGACATGGAGATCGCCTGACCCCCTGTTCCCCGGCGAAGGCCGGGGTCCAGAATTTCAGCATTTGCACTTCGCCTTCACCGCCCGCTTGGGCGCGGTCGCGGCGAACTCGGCGGGGGTCAGCTTGCCGTCCTTGTCGGCATCCGCCGCGCCGAACCGGTCCGATGTCGCCACCGCCCATTCCTCGAACGACAGCAGATTGTCGCCATCCTTGTCGAGCGCCTTGAAAGCCTTGGTCCGGCTGCCCAACATCTCGATCCGGGTGATGACGCCGTCGCGGTTGCGATCGTAACGGGCGAAGCGCTTCTGCTCCCGGCTTTGCGGACTGGCCTCGCCCGGCATGGGCGGCGCATCTCCCACGGCATCGGGATCGCCCTCGGGCAGGCTCTCCACTTCGGGCGGCGGCGGCGGTGCGACGGCCAGTTGGGGCACCGGCACATTGTCCGCCCGCCCCTGCCACCAGAATAATCCGCCCGCGACCAGCAACAGCGCCGCCATGCCGCCCGCCAGCAATCGCCCCATGCCTGCCCCCTTCGATGCGTTGGGGCAGCCTATCCCGACCGCCTAGCGCCCCACAAGCGCTATTCGCAGCAACCGCCACGCCAGCGCCCGCGATATCCCGGTCGATGCCCCGCGACCCTCCAGCACATCCTGCCGCGCCAGGGTGAAGGCGATGCGCAGCGGCTTCCAGCCCCGCGTCCAGCGCGCGCCATCGACCTGCGGCAGCAATTCCTGCGCCAATTCCAGCGCCGCCTTGCCCAAAGCCGCGTCGCCGACATGCCCAGCCAGATCCCAGAGCGCCCAGACCCGTCCCGCCGCCTCCAGCCAATCCGGCGCCTCCGCCACATCAGCCAGCGCCCGGAACAATCCACCGCCACGCCCGGCGGCATAGTCGCGCAGGCCAATCAGGTCGATTTCCGGCTCGACCACCAGAACCTCCCACCCGTCGATCACCGCCGACAGGGCCGGCGCGTCCATCGCCCCGCTCGCCCGCATCGCATCGACCACAGGCTCGCCCGTCCCCTTCATGCCCGTGCCATCGTCGATGACGTCATTCCACCAGGCTAGGCGCATCTGCCCGATCATCGCTTCGCTGGTGGTCCGCGCCACCTTGGCCAGCCGCGCGTCGAACGCCCACAGCGCCCGGTGCCGGTCCACCTGCCCGGCGGCCGCATGCGCGCTCAGCAGCATCGCCAGCGGCGGCACCGCATCATCGCCCAGGCTCATTGCGCGACTCCTGCGATACAGCCGAATTCTCGCGTTATCGGTCCTTTAACCATCTTCCTCATACACATTCTAACGAGTGCGCCTGCATAGGCGGACAGGCTGCCCTGCCCATTATCGGGGGGTATCGGGCGCGACATGGGTGATTGCAGGCAAATGGGCAAGACAAACGAGCATCCTATGGGTTTTCTGCGGCGGTTGGCAGGCAACCAGTCGGGGAACGTCATGGCAATGGTCGCCGCGGCGATCATTCCGCTGGCCGCGCTGATCGGCGGCGGCCTGGACATGAGCCGCGCCTATATGGCCCGCGCCCGCATGCAGCAGGCCTGCGACGCCGCCGCGCTGGCCGGCCGACGCGCCATGACCGGATCGTCCATGAGCCAGTCCGACAAGGATGAAGCGAAGAAATTCTTCGACTTCAACTTCCCGCAGAACACGTTCCAGACCGCGACCTTCACCCCGGTCATCCAGAGCAAGCCCGGCGAGACGACCACGGTGCAGGTCACAGCAGAATCGACCATGCCCACCACATTGATGAAGATTTTCGGCTATACCACGCTGCCGCTCAGCGTGACCTGCGAAAGCCGTTTCGACATCGGCAATACCGACGTCATGCTGGTGCTCGACACGACCGGTTCCATGTCCAGCAACATGACCGACACCGACGGCACCACCATGACGCGCCTCGCCGCGCTGAAGCTGGCGGTGAAGGATTTCTACGACACGCTGGGCGCAGGTTCCGATACGACCGGCCGCATCCGCTACGGCTTCGTGCCTTATAGTTCGGCGGTGAATGTCGGCTATTCGCTGCCAGCCAGCTACATGGTCGGTGGGTCTTCTGGGGAAACCTGGATTTATAATACCCGGCGCATGACTTATTATAATGATACGCCATCGACGACCAGCACTTGCTACCGGGGCTATAAGGCCACCGGGTCCAACTCATGCCGCAGCACCGCTGCTACTGCTCAGAGCGATTCGAGCAGCGTGTCGCGTTCGAGCTGCCAGACCTGGGGTAATGCGACCACGTCCATTAACGGCGACTACCCCGGTACGGTGACCAAGATCGTCTATTCGGCCTATAGCTGGAACGGGACCAACCCCTTCCCGACATCAGGCAGTGGCAACCAGAAATGCGTCCGCCAAGAGGTGTCGACCACGCACACCACCAACGTTACCGGCGGCGCCGGCAATACGTCACTGAATGAGTGGGCTTACGATGATTTCCCCACAGATGTCTCCACCTACATAACCGGCGCTTCAACCACCAATCCCGCCTTTACTGACGGTACCAGTTCCACTTGGTCCGGTTGCATTGAGGAACGCGACACCGACAGCAGCATCACGGCGACCACATCAACTTCGTCCATTCCATCGGGCGCCTACGATTTGCAGATCGATACGATACCGACCAACACGGCTACCAAATGGAGGCCACATTGGCCCGAAGTTGAATTTGATCGCAGTGGCCGTTGGCTGAACGACAATGTCTATCCGGATTACCGTTCCGGCACCGGCGGTTGGAACGCCTGCCCCAGCAAAGCGCGCAAGCTGGCCAGCTATTCCAGCCGGTCGGCCACACCTGCCGGCATGTCCAGCAGCTTCGACGCCTATATCGACAGTCTGATCGCAATCGGCGGCACCTATCACGACATCGGCATGATGTGGGGCGCCCGCTTCCTGTCACCCACGGGCATCTTCGCCAGCGAAAATGCCAGCGCGCCCAATGGTTTCAACATTTCGCGTCATATCATCTTCATGACCGACGGAGACTTGACCGCCTATGACGCGGTCTATGGCTCTTATGGCTACCAGAAACTCGATGGAAGAGTCGCGCCTACGAGCACGGACAATGACAGGCTGAAAGCCATCCACAAGCGACGGCTCGAAATGATGTGCAACGCCATCAAGGGCAAAGGCATCACCATCTGGGTCGTCGGCTTCAAGGATCAGCCCCCCCTCGGCACGCTCGACTCCGCGATGCTCGACACCGAATTGCAATCCTGCGCCAACAGCAGCAACCACTGGTTCATGGCCTACAAGCCGTCGACCCTGCGCCAGAAGTTCAAGGATATCGCCAAGAATATCGGCGGGTTGAGGCTGTCGCAATGATCGGCCGCACTGCCCGCTTCCTGGCCCGGCTGCGCGATCATATGCGCGGCGCGACGCTGCTGGAATTCGGTCTGGTCGCCGGGCCGCTGATCCTGACGATCATGGCGATCGGCGATCTGGGCTATCAATCCTATCTGCGCGCCGTGACGCGCGGCGTGCTGGAAAAGGCGGCGCGATCCGCCTCGGTCGGCACGCTGAACAGTGCGGATATCGACACCTATATCGAGGCGCAGATGGCGGCGATCAATTCCAAGAACGGCACCACATCGACCACCAAGAAAAGCTATTATAATTTTTCCCGCGTCGGCAAGCCGGAGAAGATCACCACCGACACCGCACCGCTGGGCACCTATAATAGCGGCGACTGCTATGAGGATGCCAATGGGAATGGCAGCTATGACACCAATAGCGGCGCCAGTGGTCTGGGCGGTGCGGACGATATCGTCTATTATGAAGTGACGATATCCATGCCGCGCCTCTTCCCGCTCGCCAAGATGCTGGGCTGGAGCGCGACCCAGTCCGCCACCGCTTCCACCATGGTCCGCAACCAGCCCTGGGCCAATCAGGGCACACCGACGATCAGGTGCAATTGATGACTCGCCTTCACGCTTTTTGCACCCGGCTGCGCCGCCTGCACCGCGACGATCGCGGTCTGGCGCTGATCGAGTTCGCTTTTTCGCTGCCGGTGCTGGTCGTGCTGTGCATGTCTGGTCTGGAATGTGCAAATCTGGCGCTGGCGCATATGCGCGTCAGTCAGGTGGCGATGCTCGTGGCCGACAATGCCGCGCGTGTCCGTACCTCGATAGACGAGTCAGACGTCAACGAGATCATGACCGGTGCCGACCTTGCCACCGACTCGCTGAAGCTCAAAGCAAACGGTCGCATCTTCCTGTCCGACCTGGAACCCAACGGCCTTACCGGAACCAATGAGGGCCAGTTTATTCGCTGGCAGCGTTGTTGGGGTACCGGCAATTTCACCTCCAGCTACGGCGTTGCCAATGACGGCAAGACCAACAGCAGCATGAAAGACGGCATGGGGCCAGGCACCACCGCCGCCACTAAGGTCAAATCCGCCAGCAGCACTGCCGTGATGTTCGTGGAAGTCGCCTATAATTATCAGCCGCTGATCACCAATTCGATCTTTGGTGCAAAGGTCATCCGCTACACCAGCGCCTTCAACGTGCGCGAACGGACCGACCAGCAGATCAAGAACGCCGGCAGTCTGGCGACATCGGCCACGGCCGCCTGCTGACGAAACACCAAGCACCGGATATGAAAAGGGCGGCTGAAACAGCCGCCCTTTCCTGTTTCTATCGATAGTCGGTCTTACTTGTAGCAGACCTTCTTGGCCGCCGCGACCACGCGGGCCGCGTCGATCAGCGCCAGCTTTTCGAGGTTGGCGGCATAGGGCAGCGGCACATCCTCGTTCGTAACGCGCAGGACCGGGGCGTCGAGATCGTCGAAGCCCTGCTCCATGACGACAGCGGCGATTTCCGACGCGATCGAGCAGGTCGGCCAGCCTTCTTCCACCACCACCAGGCGGTTGGTCTTCTTCAGGCTTTCCAGCACCGTCGCGGTGTCGAGCGGGCGCAGCGTGCGCAGATCGATCACTTCGGCGTCGATACCTTCCTCGGCCAGCGTCGCCGCCGCGTCGAGCGCGAGGCCGACGCCGATCGAGTAGCTGACCAGCGTGACGTCCTTGCCCGGACGCATGATGCGGGCCTTGCCGATCGGCAGGACATAATCGTCGACCTTAGGCACGTCGAAGCTGCGACCGTAGAGAAGTTCATTCTCCAGGAACACGACCGGGTCGGTCGAGCGGATCGCGGCCTTCAGCAGGCCCTTCGCATCAGCCGCGTCATAAGGCGCGATGACGATCAGGCCGGGAACGGCGGCATACCAGGGACCGTAATTCTGGCTGTGCTGCGCGCCGACGCGGCTGGCCGCGCCGTTGGGACCACGGAACACGATCGGGCAACGCATCTGGCCGCCGGACATGTAGTTGGTCTTGGCCGCCGAGTTGATGATGTGGTCGATCGCCTGCATGGCGAAGTTGAACGTCATGAACTCGATGACCGGACGCAGGCCGCCCATGGCCGCGCCCGCACCGATGCCGGCAAAGCCATATTCGGTGATCGGCGTGTCGATGACGCGCTTGTCGCCAAATTCGTCGAGCAGGCCCTGCGTCACCTTGTACGCGCCCTGATATTCGGCGACTTCTTCGCCCATCACGAAAACGCGCTCATCCTTGCGCATTTCTTCGGCCATCGCGTCGCGCAAGGCTTCGCGGACCGTCGTCTTGACGAACTCGGTGCCTTCGGGAAGGTCCGGATCCTGCACAGTCGCGCGGGCTTCCGACGCCAGCTTGGACGTGCCGCTTTCCGCCTTCTTGGGGGCTTCTGCGTCGGCCTTGGGGGCTTCGGCAGCCTTGGGCGCTGGTGCAGGCGCTTCTTCGCCGCCTTCGCCCGCCATCGTGGCGATCACGGTTCCGACCTTCACGCCTTCGCTGCCTTCGGCGATCAGGATCTTGCCGATCTGACCTTCATCGACGGCTTCGAATTCCATCGTCGCCTTGTCGGTTTCGATTTCCGCCAGGATATCGCCCGACTTCACTTCGTCGCCTTCCTTCACCAGCCATTTGGCCAGCGTGCCCTCTTCCATCGTCGGCGAGAGCGCCGGCATCTTGATTTCGATACCCATTAATATTGCTCCACCAACACGTCGGTATAGAGTTCAGCCAGCTCCGGTTCGGGCGAGGTTTCGGCGAAGTCGGCGGCTTCCGCCACGACCTTGCGAATGTCCTGATCGATCAGCTTGATATCGTCTTCGCTGACGCCTGCTTCGAGCAGGTACTTCTTGACGCCCTCGATCGGGTCGGACTTGTCGCGCATCGCCTGGACTTCTTCGCGCGAACGATATTTGGCCGGGTCGGACATGGAGTGACCGCGATAGCGGTAGGTCTTCATTTCCAGCAGGATCGGGCCATTGCCCTCCTGCACCCATTTCAGCGCTTCTTCGGTCGCGCCGCGCACGGCCAGAACGTCCATGCCGTCGACCTGGATGCCGGGGATGCGGAAGCTTTCGCCACGGCGATAGAGCTGGTCTTCCGACGACGCGCGGTTGACGCTGGTGCCCATGGCGTACTGGTTGTTTTCGATCACGAAGATGATCGGCAACTTCCAAAGCTCGGCCATGTTGAACGATTCATAGACCTGGCCCTGGTTGGCCGCGCCGTCACCGAAGTAAGCGACGCAGACGCCGCCATCATTATTATATTTGTGCGCGAAGCCCAGGCCCGCGCCCAGCGACACCTGCGCACCGACGATGCCATGGCCGCCGAAGAATTTATGTTCGACGCTGAACATGTGCATCGAACCGCCCTTGCCGCGCGAGATACCCGCTTCACGGCCGGTCAGTTCGGCCATGATGACCTTGGGGTCGATGCCATAGGCCAGCATGTGGCCATGGTCGCGATAGCCGGTGATGACGCTGTCCTTGCCGGGCACGAGCGCCGACTGGATGCCGACGGCAACCGCTTCCTGACCGATATAGAGGTGGCAGAAGCCGCCGATGAAGCCCAGGCCGTACAATTGGCCGGCCTTTTCCTCGAAACGGCGGATGAGAACCATCTGCCGGTAGAATTCCAGCAGCTCTTCCTTGCTGGCCTTGTAATCGGTCGGCGTTTCCGGGCGCGGCCGGTTATGGTCCGCACCGGCAGCGGCGGGTGCAGCCGCCTTTGCCTTTGCGCTTGCAGCGCGCGGCGTGGTTGGTTTCGCCAAGGCTATTATCCTTTTGCGTGGGGGTAGGATGGAAGGAAGTCCGATATAGCGATAGAGTTGCATATATTGCAACTGCAGACCCCCGGAATCCGGCCAGAACCAATAGCTATTACCGAAAATTGATGGCTTTGAACGGCCTAGTCACAGACTGGCAAAACGCGCTCGCAGCAAAATTACCAACGGAAGGATATGTACGCAAAATCCTTACGCGGCCGTCACGCATCCGTAACGTCAAAGCCCATGTCAGTTGAGCGGCACGACCACTTCGTCATGGTGAATCACCCCCAGCTGACGACGGATCAATTCGTCGCTCAGATCCGGGTCCACGCGGCGTGGATTGAGCAGGTCGACACGATTGCGCAATTCGGCCTGTGCATGGCGGGTTTGCTTCAATTCCGCCTGCGCGACGTGCAACTGGCGCGAATAATCGCCCCATGCCAGCACCCCGTTGGCGCCCAGCACGACATAGCCGGCGAAGAACAGCAGGAGGAGCAGCGCAATCGCAGGGCCGATAGCCGACCACAGGAGGAGACGAAGTTTCGCGATATGCGCCATAAATCAGAAGAATCACAGGAAAAGGCCGGCCGCAAGCGAAAAATGTCTAGCTTGCGGCCGGCCGAGTCTCTTTAGCTTTTTTAACGGAAGATGGAGCGACCGGCATAGACGGCGATGTCGCCCAATTCTTCCTCGATACGGATCAGCTGGTTATACTTGGCCAACCGGTCCGAACGGGCGAGCGAACCGGTCTTGATCTGCCCGCAATTGGTCGCGACGGCGAGGTCGGCGATGGTCGAATCCTCCGTCTCGCCCGAACGGTGCGACATGACGGCGGTGTAGCGCGAACGGTGCGCCAGATCGACGGCAGCCAGCGTTTCGGTCAGCGTGCCGATCTGGTTGACCTTCACCAGCAGCGAATTGGCCAGCCCCTTGCCGATGCCCATGGCCAGGCGCGCGGGATTGGTGACGAACAGGTCGTCGCCGACCAGCTGTACCTGATGCCCGATCTTGTCGGTCAGCGCCTTCCAGCCTTCGAAATCATCTTCGCTCATGCCGTCTTCGATCGACTTGATCGGATAGTCGGCGGTCAGCGCGGCCAGATAGTCGGCCATTTCGACCGGCGTCAGCGACAGGCCTTCGCCCGAAATCTCGTAACGGCCGTTCTTGAAAAACTCCGTCGCGGCGCAATCCAGCGCCAGCACGACGTCGTCGCCCGGCTTGTAGCCCGCCTTTTCGATCGACAGCATGATGAAGTCGAGCGCGTCGCGGGTCGACGCGATATTGGGAGCAAAGCCGCCTTCATCGCCGACCGAGGTCGCCAGACCCTTGTCGTGCAGGCCCTTTTTGAGGGTATGGAAGATTTCCGACCCGATGCGGACCGCGTCGGCGATGCTTTCGGCACCGACCGGCATGATCATGAATTCCTGGAAATCGATCGGGTTGTCGGCATGTTCGCCGCCGTTGATGATGTTCATCATCGGCACCGGCAGGACATGCGACTGCACGCCGCCGACATAGCGATAGAGCGGCAGGCCGCGCGCGTCGGCAGCGGCCTTGGCGGCGGCGAGCGATACGCCCAGGATCGCGTTGGCGCCCAGGCGCGACTTGTTTTCGGTGCCGTCCAGCGCGATCATCGCGGCGTCGACTTCACCCTGATCCTCGGCGTCCAGGCCGATCAGTTCGCCGGCGATCTCGTCGTTGACGGCGGCGACGGCCTGAAGGACGCCCTTGCCCAGATATTTGGTGGCATCGCCGTCGCGCTTTTCGACCGCTTCATAGGCGCCGGTGGACGCGCCCGAGGGCACGGCGGCGCGGCCGAAGCTGCCATCTTCCAGCATGACGTCGACTTCGACGGTGGGGTTGCCACGGCTGTCGAGAATCTGGCGGGCGTGAATATCGAGAATGGCGGTCATGATCGCTCCTGCACTTAGCGTCGTGGCGGTGGGCATTGCGGCCCTTGATGCGCGCTCCGCTTAGCCAGCGCCTCCCTTATTGGCAATGCAGGGGGTTGCGCAGACGCAAAAAATGCCGATGGTCGAAAATGTAACGGCAACGGAACTGTAGGCCGCCGCGAGGCATTTGAACCATGATGCCCGCCGGCCTTGCCGGCCCGATGCCGAATTTGAAAGGGAGATACGAGGACCATGGCCGACACACCGGAAACCCCGCCCGTCAAGCGCGTGAAGAAGACGGCTGTCGTCAAGCCGACGAAGGCGAAGGCGGCCAAGTCGCCGATCGCCAGCCCCTCCTCGCCCGCCGTGAAGACCGCCCCGGTCAAGAAGGCTGCGACGCGCAAGGCGCCTGCGGCCAAGAAGCCCGGCAATGGCGCCGCCTCGCATGGCTGGACCGCGCAGATCGCACCGATCAAGGCGCAGGCTGAAAAGGCGGCCAAGGTCGCCACCGACAAGTTCAACGCGGTCGATTGGAAGGCGCATATCGACCCGATCAAGGAACAGGCCGGCAAGACCGCCAAGTCCGCCGCCGGCGTCGCCAAGGACAAGACCGGCACCACGCTGCAAAGCCTGGCCAAGCTGATTTCCGACACGGCCGGCACGGTCGATTCCAAACTCGGCCCGCAATATGGCGACTATGCCCGTCAGGCGGCGGAATCGGTCGCTGGCGCGGCGGATTCGCTGGATGCCAAGGATGTCGACCAGCTGATCGGCGAAGCGCGCGATTTCGTGCGGAAAAGCCCGGCGGTCGCGATCGGTGCGGCGGCCGTGGTCGGCTTCGTGCTGATGCGCCTTGCCAAGGGATCGGACGACAAGGCGTAAGCCTTCGTTCGATCGCATATTCCGACCGACGCACAGGCCCGCAAGGCGGGGCGGAGGGCTAATTGACTGACGAACCAGCGGATACGGCGGCAACGCTGCCGACCGATGGGCAGCCCGACGGCGCGCCCGAAGATCATGCGCGCGACGAAAGCGTGAAAGAGGTGTTGGCGCGGCTCTATGCCGACGGCCGCGCCTATGCCGCCGCCGAAGCGGAAAAGCAGAAGCTGCGCGCCGGCATCATCGGTACTGGCGTGCGCAACGCAGCCATCTTTGCCGTGGTCGCGCTCATGCTCGCCTTTGCCAGCATCATCGCCTTGTTGGTGGGTCTGGTGATCGCGCTTTCCCAACTGATGGCGCCGATCTGGGCCACGTTGATCGTGGTGGGCGGCGGATTGCTTGTCACCCTGCTGCTGCTGCTCGCCGCCAAGGGCTGCATCACGCGCATGAAGAAGGCGATCGCGCCATGAATCTGGAAAGCCGCTATCGCGCCGCCTGCGATCGGGCCGATACCGCAAAAGGCCGCCTCCAGCTGACGGCGGAAGAGGCCAAGGCCCGTATCACCCCTGCCCGGCTGAAGCAGGATGCGAAGGACAAGGCGAGCGGCGCGGTGCGAGGCGGCATTGCCCGGATCGCGGCCAAGGCGCAGCAGCGCCCCGTCGCAATCGGCGCAGCAGCCACCGCCTTCGGCCTCTTTCTCTTCCGTCGCCCGCTGGCGGCACTTTTCGGGCGGCTGTACGTTCGTTTCAGGAACATAGACGCAGATATTTCGGAGAATGATGATGGCTGACATCCGCGCCCAGATCACCCGCGTTCGCGAGGCCGCCAATGATGCGGCCATCAATGCGACGGACAAGATCAAGGACACTACCGACAAGGCCCGCGAAAGCGCCGGCGACCTGATCCAGACCGGCCGCGACAAGGCGAGCGAAGCTTACGGGGACGCTAAGGACCGGACCCAGCGCGTCGCGACCCGCGCCAATGAAATCGTCCAGGAACATCCCATTGTCGCGGTTGCCGGCGCCGTCGCCGTGGGCGCCGTCGTCGCCTGGATGTTCCCCAAGAGCCGCCGTGTCATGAAGGCGCTGCCGGGCCTGGCCGTTACCGCCGGCTCGCGCGTGCTGGAAGCCGCCGTGGCCGCCCGCGCCGCCGCTGCGGAAGGCGCCGAAACGGTCAAGCAGGGTGCGTCCACTGCCCTCCATTCCGCCGCCGACAGCGCAGGCGGCATCAGGAAGAGCGCGGCCAACGCCCTTCATGCGGCCAGCGACGTCGCGGCCGATGCGCGCGACAGCGTGGCGTCCGCCGACCTGCCGGCCAAGGCATCCAAGCTCGCCGATGAAGTCACCGCGCTGGTCGCGGCCAAGGTCGATGCGCTCAGCGACGCCATCAAGGCACGATTGCCCAAAAACTAATCGCGATTGCGGCAAACGCAATCGACGCTTGCCGCTCCTCTCCTTGGCTGATGCCAGCGACGATGCTAAGGCGTCGCCATCAGCCACAGGAGAATATAAAAAGCCATGAGCAAAATGCATCTGGTGATGGGCGGCCGCGTAACCAACCCGCAGACGCTGGAATTTCAGGATCTTTCCGCCGTCGATCTGGTTGGCGTCTATCCCGACTATGCTTCGGCTGAAAAGGCCTGGCGCAGCGCCGCGCAGCGCACGGTCGACGATGCCGAAATGCGCTATGTGATCGTGCATCTGCACCGCCTGCTCGAACCGGAACTGCCGAGCGCCTGATAGTATATCCGTTCGCGTCGAGCGAAGTCGAGAAGCGCCCAGCGCTACCATGTCTCGACTTCGCTCGACACGAACGGACGTTTATCCAGCCGATCTGAAAATCTTCGCCCAGACGGGTGTTACTGCACCGCCCGCGGCTTCTTCCGAAACCGCCAGCGCAGCAAGGGCCGCGTCATCGCCAGCCCCACGATAAAGCCGCCGATATGCGCGGCGATCGCGATCTTCCCCAATTCGTTCATGCCGGCACCACTGGCGATCCCGATCATCAACTGCACCGCGATCCAGCCGGCCGCCAGCCACAAGAGCCGCACCAGATTGGCCGAAAAAGGCCCGAAAGCGCGCACCTGCTGCTGGCTGTACAGCAGCGCATAGGGCGCGATGATCGCGGAAATGGCGCCGCTCGCGCCCACCATCGGATTGGTCGAGCCGGGATCGATCGCCCATTGCGCCAGACAGGCGCCATAGGCCCCGACGATATAGAGCGCCAAAGTCCCGCCCCAGCCCAGCACATGCTCCACCTGCCGGCCGCAGAACAGCAGCATCAGCAGGTTGAAGCCGATATGCAGCCAGCCGGCATGGATGAAGGTGCAGCTGAGCGGCGTCAGCCAGGCCGGCACGGCGGCCATGCCATCCAGCAGCGACGGATCGCCCAGCCGCGCGGGAATGAAGCCGCCGATGATGGCGGCATTATCCACCTGTCCCGTCAGAAACAGCAGCAGGAACGCGGCGAAGGTGATCGCCGCAATCCCGTTGGTCAATCGTCCGGCCGGCAGTTTCACGGTCAGATGAAATCGATCTTGTCGACCTGGTAGAATTTGTCGCCCGACGGGACGGACACTTCCACATCTTCGCCGACGGTACGGCCGATCAGCGCACGGCCCAGCGGGCTGTTATACGAAATCATGCCCTGCTTGGCGTCCGCTTCGGCCTGGCCGACAATCTGGTATTTCACCGGCTTGTCGTCTTCGTCCAGCAGCGTCACGGTCGCGCCGAAGATGATCTTGTCACCCGACAGCGTCGTGGGATCGATCACCTGCGCACGCGACAGCTTGTCTTCCAGGTCGTTGATGGTCGCTTCGACCTGACCCTGGCGCTCCTTGGCCGCGTGATATTCCGCGTTTTCCGACAAATCGCCATGCGCGCGCGCTTCTTCGATGGCGTCCACGATCAAAGGCCGCTCGGCCTTCAGTTCGCGGAGCTGCGTGTTGAGCTTGTCATAGCCCATTTGCAGCATCGGCATCTTCTCGACGGTCGCCATTCCCTAAAATCCTTCGTCAAAACTTCCCTGTGGCGGTCCCTTCTTTAGGAACCGCCCCGCAGCATCATTCCTGTGCAGGGGATCAAGCGTGCGACAGGGGATAATAGGACTGGAGCGAGCGCACTTCAAGGGGATGGCCCCGCAAAGCCTCGATCGCATCTGCCGCAGCGACGCTGGCGGCCGCCGTGGTGAAGCTCGCCACCTTCTGGCGCAGCGCGCTGGTACGGATCGCCTTGCTGTCCTTGAGCGACTGCCAGCCCTCTGTCGTGTTGAAGATCAACTGCACATCGCCGTCGGTGATCTTGTCCACGATATGCGGACGACCCTCGGCGACCTTGTTCACCTTCTCCACCGCGATGCCATGGTCGGCCAGATAATCGGCCGTGCCGCCGGTCGCGATCAGCTTGAAGCCCATCGCCACCAGCTTGGCTGCCGCCGGCAGGATCACCGGCTTGTCCGTGTCCTTGAGCGAAATGAACACCGTGCCGCTGGTCGGCAACACGGTACCCGCGCCGATCTGCGCCTTGGCGAAGGCGATCGCGAAATTGCTATCGATCCCCATGACTTCGCCGGTGCTCTTCATTTCCGGTGACAGGACCGGATCGACGCCAGGGAAGCGATTGAACGGGAAGACCGCTTCCTTCACCGCCACATGGCTGATCGCATTGCGGTCGATCTTGGGCAGATCCTTGATCTTCTCGCCCGCCATCACGCGGCTGGCGATCTTGGCAATGGGCGTGCCGATCGCCTT
Organism: Sphingobium limneticum; assembly: GCF_008710165.1. Taxonomy (NCBI): domain Bacteria; kingdom Pseudomonadati; phylum Pseudomonadota; class Alphaproteobacteria; order Sphingomonadales; family Sphingobiaceae; genus Sphingobium; species Sphingobium limneticum. The sequence continues at coordinate 157,843 of NZ_VYQA01000002.1, forward strand.
GGCAACGAAGGGCACCGTGCGGCTGGCGCGCGGATTGACCTCGATCAGGTAGACGACGCCGTCCTTCACCGCGAACTGGATGTTCATCAGTCCGCGTACCGACAGGGCGTGGGCCAGCACTTCGGTCTGGCGCTCGATTTCCGCGATGATCTCGTCGGACAGGCTGTAGGGCGGCAGCGAACAGGCGCTGTCGCCGGAATGGACGCCCGCTTCCTCGATATGCTGCAACACGCCGGCCACGACCACATCGTCGCCATCGCATAGCGCATCGACGTCAACCTCGATCGCGTCGCGCAGATACTGGTCGATCAGTACTGGCGAGTCGCCGGACACCTTGACCGCCGTGGTGATATATTCCTCCAGCTGCGCCTGACCGTCGACAATCTCCATCGCCCGGCCGCCCAGCACATAGCTGGGCCGCATCAGAACGGGATAGCCGATGCGATTGGCGACCGCGATCGCCTCCTCGCGGCTGCGCGCGATGCCGTTGGCGGGCTGGCGCAGCTTCAGCTTGTCGATCAGCGCGGCGAACCGCTCGCGATCTTCGGCCAGGTCGATGGCGTCCGGGCTGGTGCCCAGGATCGGTATGCCCGCATCCTCCAGCGCCTGCGCCAGCTTGAGCGGCGTCTGCCCGCCAAACTGGACCAGCACGCCCGCCAGCGTCCCGTTCGACATTTCGACGGCCAGGATTTCCAGCACGTCTTCGGCCGTCAGCGGCTCGAAATAAAGCCGGTCGGACGTGTCATAGTCGGTCGACACGGTTTCCGGGTTGCAGTTGACCATGATCGTCTCATAGCCGACCTCGCTCAACGCGAAGCAGGCATGGACGCAGCAATAGTCGAACTCGATCCCCTGCCCGATGCGGTTCGGCCCGCCGCCCAGGATCACGACCTTCTTGCGATCGGTCGGCGCGGCTTCATTCTCCGCCTCGCCGAACAGCGGCGCTTCATAGGTCGAATACATGTAGGGCGTCTTCGCCTCGAACTCGGCGGCGCAGGTGTCGATGCGCTTGAAGACCGGACGCACGCCCAGCTTGTGGCGCAGCTTGCGCACCTCGTCCTCAGTGACGCCGCCGGTCATCGCCTTGACCGCTTCGTGGATCAGGCCCGACCCGCGCGCGATGCCGCGCTCCATGCCGCGCAGATTGGCCGACTTGAGCGCCAGATAGGCGAGCCGCTTGTCGGAAAAGCCCATGGATTTCAGGCGGCGCATGCCATCGGCATCCTGCGGCAGGCCATTGGCCAGCACTTCGCCTTCCGCATCGACGATTTCCTTGATCCGCTCCAGGAACCAGGGATCGAACTTGGCGATATTATGGATTTCCTGAACGGAAAGCCCCTCACGCAGCGCTTGCGCCGCGACCAGCAGCCGGTCGGGCGTCGCCTGCGCCAGCGCGGCGACGATATCGTCCTTGGGCGCGCCGACCAGATGATCGACATTGTTGAAGCCGGAGAGGCCCGTTTCCAGACCGCGCAGCGCCTTCTGCATCGATTCATGGATGTTGCGGCCGATCGCCATGACTTCGCCGACGGACTTCATCGCGGTGCCCAGCAGCGGCTCGGCGCCCTTGAACTTTTCGAAGGCGAAGCGCGGAATCTTCGTCACGACATAGTCGATGGTCGGCTCGAACGATGCCGGGATCGCCCCGGTGATGTCGTTCGTGATCTCGTCCAGCGTATAGCCCACGGCCAGCTTCGCCGCGACCTTGGCGATCGGGAAGCCGGTGGCCTTCGACGCCAGCGCCGACGAGCGCGACACGCGCGGGTTCATCTCGATCACGATCAGGCGGCCGTCCTTCGGATTGACCGAGAACTGCACGTTGGAACCGCCTGTTTCCACGCCGATTTCACGCAGCACCGCGATGCTCGCGTTGCGCATGATCTGATATTCCTTGTCGGTCAGCGTCAGCGCCGGCGCGACGGTGATGGAGTCGCCCGTATGGACGCCCATCGGATCGACATTTTCGATCGAACAGATGATGATGCAATTGTCGTTGCGGTCCCGCACGACTTCCATCTCATATTCTTTCCAGCCAATCAGCGATTCCTCGATCAGCACCTCGGTCGTCGGCGACGCGTCCAGGCCACCGCGCACGATGTTGACGAACTCTTCGCGATTATAGGCGATGCCGCCGCCGGTGCCGCCCATGGTGAAGCTGGGACGGATGATCGAGGGAAGGCCGGTAAACTCCAGCGCCTCCAGCGCCTCTTCCATCGTGTGCGCGATGCGCGAGCGGGCCGATTCCAGACCGATCTTGTCCATGGCGTCGCGGAACTTGATCCGGTCTTCCGCCTTGTCGATCGCCTCGGCATCCGCGCCGATCATCTGCACGCCATACTTTTCCAGCGTGCCGTCGTTGAACAGTGCCAGCGCCGTGTTCAGCGCCGTCTGCCCGCCCATGGTCGGCAGCACCGCGTCCGGCCGCTCCTTCTCGATGATCTTCGCCACGATTTCGGGCGTAATCGGCTCGACATAGGTCGCGTCGGCAAATTCCGGGTCGGTCATGATCGTGGCCGGGTTGGAATTGACCAGGATGATGCGATAGCCCTCTTCTTTCAGCGCCTTCACCGCCTGCGTGCCCGAATAATCGAACTCGCACGCCTGGCCGATGATGATCGGACCAGCGCCGATGATGAGGATGGAGGAGATGTCGGTGCGTTTGGGCATTATTTTTGGCTCTCGCGATGCAGGCGGACGAAGGGAGGTTTGACGAAAGACAGTACGCAATTGAACGCCCTGTCAGTCAAACCCTTGGCCGGAAAACGAAGCTGTGCGGTTTCGTCGACATCCAGCCAACCGATGTTTGAACGCATTTCCCACTTCGTCAGGCGGCAATGGGAGGCGATAAAAGTAAGATGGTGACCAACATCCTTGGCCTGTCGCGCGGGATCGACGTCACCGGCCTTTGCCCAGGACGGACCTTGTCCGGTCGGCCGGCGATATTCGAGTGTCAACCATTGCGTAGAAGCCCGAAACTGTTCGACAGCCCAAGCACCTATACAAACCAATGCAGATAGGGCGGCGCCTGCGGCCATCGGTCGGAGATAGGCGTGCCTCAATGCACGCCCCCCGCCTGCGCCTCGCATCCCCAGCCGTCATATTCGACGCCGCAGAGGATTTCGATCTGGAGGCATTTCTTGGTCAGCGCGCGGATCGACGCTTCATCGACCGGCTGCACGCATTCCAGGAACAGGAACAAGTCGCCGTCCTCATCCTCTTCCCGGTCCAGTTCGACGAAGCCGAACTGGCTGGCGATGATCAGGACGCGCTCGAAATCCTTCTCGCTGCCCCGGAAGCTGACATCCACGGGCCGCGCGATGCGCGCCACGTCGCCATTGCGCTTCAGGTTGGCGAGGACGTCCTTGTCCGCCTCCCACTCGGCGGCAAGACGCGCTTCGTCGACGGGGGGCAGGTTCTGGCTCATGCCGCGACCGGCTTTTTCAGGCCGTCCACGAACCGCTTGAACAGATAGAAGCTGTCCTGCGGCCCCGGCGATGCTTCGGGGTGGTACTGCACCGAAAAGGCGTTCTTGTCGGTCAGCTCGATGCCGCAATTGCTGCCGTCGAACAGCGACACATGGGTCGATCGCGCATTGGCCGGCAGCGTATCGACATCGACCGCAAAGCCATGGTTCATCGAGGTGATCTCAACGAGGCCGTCCGACAGCCGCTTGACCGGATGGTTCGCGCCGCGATGCCCCTGATGCATCTTGATCGTCTTGGCGCCCACCGCCAGACCCAGCAGCTGATGGCCAAGGCAAATGCCGAAGATCGGCACATTGTCCGTCAGCAGCGCCGCGATCACCGGCACGGCATAGGCGCCGGTCGCGGCCGGATCGCCCGGACCGTTGGACAGGAACACGCCATCGGGGCTGAGCGCCGTCACCTCTTCATAAGATGCGGTGGCGGGCAGCACTGTCACGCGCGCGCCGGCCTGCACCAGATTGCGGAAGATATTGTTCTTCGCGCCATAATCGATCGCGACGACATGGGGGCGTTCATCGCCCGCCTCATTCAGGCCATAGCCATGGCCCAACTTCCAGACGCCGTCCTTCCACAGGCGGCTTTCCTTGCCCGTGACTTCGATGGCGAGGTCCATGCCCTCCAGCCCCGGCCAGGAAGCGGCCTTCGCGCTCAGCGCTTCGATATCGAAATTGCCGTCGGGATCATGGGCGATCACGACATTGGGCGCACCCTTGATACGGATCAGGCGGGTCAGCGCGCGGGTATCCACGCCGGCCAGACCGATGCGCCCCTGCTCTTTCATCCACTGGTCGAACGGTTCGACATTGCGGAAATTGCTGGGCGCGGTGACGTCCTGCCGCACGATGCAGCCCAGCGCATGGGGAAGCAAAGCCTCCACATCGTCCAGGTTGGTGCCGACATTGCCGATATGGGGGAAGGTGAAATTGACGATCTGCCCGGCATAGGACGGATCGGTCATGATCTCCTGATAGCCGGTGATGGAGGTGTTGAAGCACAGCTCGCCCACAGCCTCGCCCACCGCACCGAAGCCGCGGCCGAACACGGCGCTGCCATCGGCAAAAACCACGACCCCTGTCGCTCCTTTAGGCACAGTAAGGGTTTTGGCGTCTGCCATGGTCTGCGGTCCTTTATGCTTTTGCGGGAACCCGTCTGGTGCGGGTTAAACGGCCGGTCACCTATGCCCGTGCGACGTTCAGGTCAACGTCTGTTAAAAATCTCTTTTGCCGCTATATCTTCTCCTTTCCCGAAAGAAACAGGATTCGTTCGCCATGATTCGCGACACCATCAAGAGCGCCCAGATTGAATCGATGAAGGCGGGCGACAAGGAACGCCTGGCCGCCGTGCGCCTGATCCTGGCGAAGCTCAAGGATCGCGACATCGAATTGCGCACCGCGTCAAACGTGCCGGACGACGACGCCCTGGTGGTCGAAGTGCTCCAGAAGATGGTGAAGCAGCGCCGCGAATCGATCGACATGTTCAAGACCGGCGGCCGCGACGAACTGGCCGCCAAGGAACAGGCCGAGCTGGACGTGATCGAAAGCTTCCTCCCCGCCCAGCTGAGCGAAGAAGAAACCAAGGCCGCGATCGAAGGCATCAAGGCCGAAGTCGGCGCGGAAAGCGTGAAGGACATGGGCAAGGTGATGGCCGTGCTGAAGGAACGCCACGGCAGCGTCATCGACATGAGCAAGGCAAGCGGCCTGGTGAAGGCGGCGCTTGTGTGAGTGAAGACGGGGGAACGCCATTCACTCCCCCCCTCCCGCCTGCGGGAGGGGGCCGGGGGGTGGGCTCACCCTATCGACTTGCGCGCCCGACCGATGGCGCACGCAATCTGCGCAACAACGCCACGCAAGCTGAGCGACTGCTCTGGAGCCGATTGAAAGGCGCCCAACTCGAAGGCCTGAAATTCAGCCGCCAGATGCCTATAGCCGGCTTCATCTGTGATTTTGTGTGCCGCTCCCGCAAGCTGGTCGTCGAACTGGACGGCAGCCAGCATGCCGATGCAGCAGATTATGACGCCATGCGGACCAGAAAGATCGAAGCGCAGGGCTACCGGCTGATCCGCTTCTGGAATAATGATCTCATTGAGAATCTAGAGGCCGTGTTGGAAACTATCGTCAGGGCAGCTTTGGGTGGCCCGGTTGAGCCCGCCCCCCTGCCCCCCTGCCGCACGCGGGAGGGGGAAGAAGGCGCATGACCCTCACCCCGCAATGGCTGGACGAGCTGCGCGCGCGCACGTCGCTGTCGACCCTCATCGGCAAGACCGTGAAGGTCACCAAGGCCGGCCGCGAATATAAGGCCTGCTGCCCCTTCCATAATGAAAAGACGCCCAGCTTCACGATCAACGACGAGAAGGGCTTCTACCATTGTTTCGGCTGCGGCGCGCATGGCGATGCGATCCGCTGGATGACCGACCAGCGCGGCCTGCCGTTCATGGAGGCCGTGAAGGAACTGGCCGCCGCCGCCAGCATGGATGTGCCCGCCGCCGATCCGCGCGCCGCCAAGCGCGCCGAAGCCGCCAAAGGCCTGCACGACGCGATGGCCGCGGCGCAGGCCTTCTTCGAGGAGCAACTGGGCGGCATCGATGGCGGCGAAGCACGCGCCTATCTGCAAAAGCGCGGCATGACCGACGCCACGCGCCGCGCCTTCGGCTTCGGCTTCTCGCCGGACGGACGCGGGCGCCTCAAGACCGCGCTCAAGGAATTCGGCGAACCGATGCTGGTCGAGGCCGGCCTGCTGATCGACCCCGAAGCGCTGGAACAGGGCAAGGGCGCCGGGAAAAAGCGCGAAAGCTACGACCGCTTCCGTGGCCGCCTCATGTTCCCCATTCGCGACATTCGCGGCCGGGTCATCGCGTTCGGCGGCCGCATATTGGGTGCGGGCGAGCCCAAATATCTGAACTCGCCCGACACCCCGCTCTTCGACAAGGGCCGCACCCTCTACAATATCGACCGCGCCTCTCCCGCCAGCCGCAATACCGGCCGCGTCATCGTGGTGGAGGGCTATATGGACGTCATCGCGCTGGCCCAGGCCGGCTTTGGCGAAGCCGTCGCCCCGCTCGGCACGGCGCTGACCGAACATCAGATCGAACGGCTGTGGAAGATGGTCGAAGTCCCCATCCTCTGCTTCGACGGCGATTCGGCCGGGCAGAAAGCCGCGATTCGCGCCGCCACCCGTGCCCTGCCCTTGCTGCGCCCCGGCCATAGCCTGTGCTTTGCCACCCTGCCGCCGGGGCAAGACCCCGACGACCTGATTCGCGCCAGCGGCGCGCAGGCGATGGAGGCGGTGCTGAACGCGGCCGAACCGCTGATCGAACGGCTGTGGAGCCATGAACTTTCCGCCATGCCGCTCGAAACGCCCGAGCAGAAGGCGGCGCTCAAACAGCGGCTTCGCGCCATAACGGATGCGATTGCCCATCCTGATGTGCGCGCTCATTATGCCCATGAATTTCGCGAGCGTTATGACGCCCGCTTCTTCGCCCGCCGCGACGCCGCACCCGCGCAGCAGCGCTTTCAGGGCGGCGGTGGCGGCAATGCCGCCCGCTGGCAACGGGACAAGCGCGGCAATTGGAAGGCGCCTATTCCTCCCGCCGGCACCGAAGTCCGGGCGATCGGCGCCAGCGGCATGGAACAACGCCTGCTGCGTGCCGTCCTTGCCGCCTTGCTACGCCATCCGGCCCAGATCGCCCCCCATCGGGAGATGCTTTCGGCCCTGCAAATCGGCGATCCGATGCTGGCCCAGATGCTCGCTGCGATGATCAGCCTGTCCTTCCGCAAAGAAACAGTTGAAACACAGGCCCTCCTTACCATATTGGGGCAAGGTGAGTTGTATAATATGGCCAAGGGGATGCTCCGGGCCGACGCTTTCACACTCACTCCCGACAGGATGGCAACCGACCCTGATCGCCTATCGCGCGATCTGGAGGAAGCCATTCGAGTGATGGCGCAGGGACCGGAGCTGGAAACGGCACTGGTGGAAGCCACGAAACGGTTCGAGAGCGAATTCAGCGAAGCCAATTTCGCTGAGCAGCAGCGTATTCGCATGCTGAAGGCCGATCACGACCGTCGCGTTGCGGAACTTGCGCAGTCCGAAGACATTGTTTGATTTAGGTTAGCCCTCTTATCAGGGCGACGAAGTAAGGCGATTACATGGCGACCAAGGCGAACAGCAAAAATGGCGGGGCAAGCGATGCGGAGGAAGGCGGCGATGCGCCCCTGCTCGATCTCAACGAAGCCTCCGTCAAGAAGCTGATCGCCCGCGCGAAGAAGCGCGGCTACATCACCTATGACGAGCTGAACGACGCCCTGCCGCAGGACCAGATGTCCTCCGAGCAGATCGAGGATATCATGGCCGCCCTCAACGAGATGGGCGTCAATATCGTCGAGAATGAGGAAGCCAGCGAAGACGGCGACGAGCAGCGCGAGCGTGAGGATGCCGAGGACGCCGAGGATGAATCGAGCGACGATGACGGCCCCAAGCTCGTCACCGAAAAGAAGAAGGAAACGGTCGATCGCACCGACGATCCCGTTCGCATGTACCTGCGCGAAATGGGCGCGGTGGAACTGCTCAGCCGTGAAGGCGAAATCGCCATCGCCAAGCGGATCGAGGCCGGTCGCGACACGATGATCCTGGGTCTGTGCGAAAGCCCGACCACCTTCAACGCCATCATCGAATGGTCGACCGCGCTTAACAACGGCGAAATGCAGCTGCGCGAGATCCTGGATCTCGACGCCATGCTCTCCAAGGATCCTGCTCCCGAAAGCATGGAAGAGGGCGCCGAAGACGACGACGGCGAAATCAGCGAAAAGACCGCCGGCCCCAGCTTCAAGGAAGAAGAAGAGCCGGAGGAGGAATCCGCCGACGCCGACGAGGATGAGGACGGCGCACCCCGTGCCCGCCGCGCCGAGGAAGAAGAGGAAGAGGACAACACCCTCTCCCTCGCCCAGATGGAAGAGACGCTCAAGCCGATGGCGCTTGAGAAGTTCGCCACCATCACCGAAATTTTCCGCGCCTTCTCCGCCTCGCAGGAAGCGCGCATGGTCGCGATGGCCAATGGCGACAGCCTGAGCCAGAAGGCCGAAGACACTTATCACGACCTGCGCGAACAACTGACCGCCGAGGTCGAGAGCGTCCAGTTCCACCAGCAGAAGATCGAATATCTCGTCGATCAGCTCTACGCCTATAACCGCCGCCTCACCGCGCTGGGCGGCCAGATGCTGCGTCTGGCCGAGCGTCACAAAGTCAGCCGCAAGGACTTCCTCGACCGCTATGTGAACCATGAGCTGGACGATGGCTGGCTCGACAAGGTGAGCGGTCTGGACAAGAAATGGTCCGCCTTCGTCGCGGCCGAAGGCCGCGCCGTCGATCGCATCCGCAACGAGGTCGGCGAAATCGCGCAGGCGACCGGCATGTCCTTGAGCGAATTCCGCCGCATCGTGAACATGGTGCAGAAGGGCGAGCGTGAAGCGCGCATCGCCAAGAAGGAAATGGTGGAAGCGAATCTGCGCCTCGTCATCTCCATCGCCAAAAAATACACCAACCGCGGCCTGCAATTCCTGGATCTTATTCAGGAAGGCAATATCGGCCTGATGAAGGCGGTGGATAAGTTCGAATATCGCCGCGGCTACAAATTCAGCACCTATGCTACCTGGTGGATCAGGCAGGCGATCACCCGCTCGATCGCGGATCAGGCGCGGACCATCCGTATCCCGGTCCATATGATCGAAACGATCAACAAGCTGGTCCGCACCAGCCGCCAGTTCCTGCACGAACAGGGCCGCGAACCGACGCCGGAAGAAATGGCCGAGCGTCTGTCGATGCCGCTCGAAAAGGTGCGCAAGGTGATGAAGATCGCCAAGGAGCCGATCTCCCTCGAAACGCCGATCGGCGACGAGGAAGACAGTCATCTGGGCGACTTCATCGAAGACAAGAACGCGATCATTCCGGTGGATGCCGCGATCCAGGCGAACCTGAAGGAAACGGTCACCCGCGTCCTCGCCTCGCTCACTCCGCGTGAAGAGCGCGTGCTGCGCATGCGCTTTGGCATCGGCATGAACACGGACCACACCCTTGAGGAAGTGGGCCAGCAGTTCAGCGTGACCCGCGAACGCATCCGTCAGATCGAAGCGAAGGCGCTGCGCAAGCTCAAGCACCCCTCGCGCTCGCGCAAGATGCGGTCCTTCCTGGACCAGTAATACCACCAAGCAATGATTGGAGCCTCGGCTAAGCGTTCCCCGGCGCAGGCCGGGGTCCAGTTCAGAGCGTGGGACTGGACCCCGGCCTACGCCGGGGAACGCTCCATATGAGTCAGTCTCATGGCTTTTGGTATGTAAAGCGGTTAAATTAAATTGGATCGGTAAATTTAAATTAACCATTATTGACGGAAAAGGGCGGCTTTCACGGTCGCCCTTTCTGATTCCGTAAACCGGACGTTTACCCGGTTCCCCTATCCCTGTGGCTACAGCCCGCGCCTGCGGGACCAACAGGGATGAGAGCATGAGCGAAGCGGCACCGCGCTACCAATTTGGCGACATCGCGCGAATCCTGGAAGCGCTGGTCGCTGCCGACGGCACGGCTGCCCATCCCTATGCCAATCGCGCCGCCGCCGGCGTGGCCCGCGACGCCCTGCTGTCGCTTTCCGATCTGGCCGATGGCGCTTATTATCTCTGCATGCTCCACGGCCGCCATCCCGGCGTCATCGACCATGCAGCCACCCGCTCCGCCGACAATGCCGCGCGCCAATGGCTGATCGAGGCAGGCGACGCCTTCGCCCGCGAACGCGCCTATCTGACCCAGGTCACAGTCGCCGTCGGCCCCGCCCCTAGCACGGCGGGCCAGGCCGATTGCGAAACCGCCGTCAGCCAGCAACGCCATGCGCTCGATATGCTCGCCCAGTCCGACCGGCGCGGATGCGCCATGGGCGCGGCGATGGCGCTGGTGCTCGACTGGCGCGCCGTGCGCCATGTGCTGGATCAGGCAGCGCTGCGCGTGGGCCTCGAACCCCATCCCTGCGCCTTGCCCGAACGCGCCGCCACGCTGGACGTCGCCCGCGCGATCGGCGGCGACGACGGCATCGACCGCGCGATCCAGTTCGGCGCGCGCCAGCTTCTGAACCAGCATCGCGGCCTGTGGGATCTGCTCGCCGCCCGCGCCGACGTCCGCGCAAAGACCGCCTGATCCTCTCCTTACCGATTGCACCGGCCTGCCGCATTGCCTAGTCCGGTTGTCATCGACAACCGAATGGGACGGGATGATGCGCTTTGAAGGCACGCAGGACTATGTCGCCACCGAAGATCTGAAGGTCGCGGTCAACGCCGCCGTGCTGCTGCGCCGTCCCCTGCTGGTGAAGGGCGAACCGGGCACCGGCAAGACCGTCCTCGCCCAGGAAATCGCCAAGGCGCTGGACGCGCCCCTGATCGAATGGAACGTCAAATCCACGACGAAGGCGCATCAGGGCCTCTACGAATATGACGCCGTCGCCCGCCTGCGCGACGGCCAGCTGGGCGACGAACGCGTCCACGACATCAGCAATTATATCCGCAAGGGCAAATTGTGGGACGCCTTCACCGCCCCCAAACTCCCCGTCCTGCTGATCGATGAAATCGACAAGGCCGACATCGAATTTCCCAACGACCTGTTGCAGGAACTCGATCGCATGGCGTTCCATGTCTATGAAACGGGCGAAACGATCGCGGCCGCCGATCGCCCGGTGGTGATCATCACGTCGAATAATGAGAAGGAATTGCCCGACGCCTTCCTGCGCCGCTGCTTCTTCCACTATATCAAATTCCCCGACCGCGACACGATGCAGGCCATCGTAGACGTCCATTTCCCCGGCATCCAGAAGATCCTGGTCGGCAAGGCGATGGATATCTTCTACGAGATACGCGACGTCCCCGGCCTCAAGAAAAAGCCTAGCACCAGCGAGTTGCTCGACTGGCTGAAACTGCTGCTGAACGAGGATATGCCCTTGGACGTCCTCCAGAACAGCGACCCGACCAAGGCGATCCCGCCGCTCCACGGCGCGCTGCTCAAGAATGAGCAGGACATCATGCTGTTCGAACGCCTCGCCTTCATGGCCCGGCGACAAGGGCGGTAAAATCTCCCCGCCTGCTTGCGGGAGGGGTTTAATGAGGGCCTGTCAGGTCACTCCGCCCCCCCTCCCTGACGCCTTCGCATCGCCACCACCGGCGAGGTCCGCTGGCATGCCAGCATGGCCGACTCGCGCCCGCATCTGCCCCTCATCCGCGCCGGCGCGCTGGACAATCCCGCCCTCATCGGCCCGCAGGCGGTGATCTGGACCCATGCCGCCCAGGAGTTGGCGCTTCACGACCCCGACCCGCCCTCTTATCCCGCGCAAATCCGGCCAGTCGCCTGATTTAGCCTCTTGCGCCCCCCGGTTTAGTCTGTAGCCTCCCTGTCATAGTTCAAGGCCGCGCCAAGACGGTCTAGATCTGGAGAGGGATGCCGTTGCCCAAGTGCGCCCAAAGTCTCATGACTCGTTTTCTGTCGGCGGCCGCCCTGTGCCTTGCCATCCCCTCGCTCGCGCAGGCCGCAGACGGCGAAGCCTGGACCCCGACGCAGGATGCCATCCGCGCCGACGCTGCGGGCATCAGCCTGCCGCAGACCGTCGCCGGCCTGTCCCTGTCCAAAAGCGGCGAAGCCTCCAATGGCGGCCGCGCGGTGGACAATTATGCGCAATATCTCTCGGAGGATGGCGCCATTCAGGCGACTCTCTACGTCTATCTGCCCACTTATGCCGACGCCTCCCTCGCCGCCTATATGACCGACAAGGCAGTGATGGAGCGGTTCGGCGCCAAGACCCGCCGCACCGCCTATGCCAGCGCCCCTGCCGCCGGCCGGGCGGCCAGCGCGATCCGCGCAGTCTATGACGACGCAGCCGACGGTGCGTTGACGACGGCGGCGGGCTTCATCCATGCCGGGCGCTGGATCGTGAAGATCCGCATCACCGGCCCCACCGAGCGCCGCGCCGAAGTGCTGAAGGGCCTCGACGGCATGCTCGCCAAGCTGACGGTGGACGATCCCGCCAGCCTGCATCCCACCGCGCCCGCCAGTTTCGCCGCCTGCCCCGCCGCCGCCGCCGCCGACGCGCAACTGACCCCAGCCAAGCCGACCGACCATGCCGTGCCCCAGAACGTCCTCATCCCCCGCGACGGCAAGGATGCGCTGTGCGTCCGTGGCACCGTGACCACGGCCGAGGGCAGCTATGACATGCTGCAACAGGTCGGCCGCAGCGACGGCCCGATCATCGTGCCCGTGGACGACAGCGGCACCGTCCTCGCCTTCGACCCCGCCACCGATGCGCAGGGTTACAAGCTGTCCATTCACATGGTCGGCCAGACCGATCTCTACGGCCTCTACGACCGTGTCCCCAACCCGCACCAGATCGCCGCGATCCTGGACGGCAAAGACCCCCAGACCGCCCAGGCCGCCGCCATCGCCACCTACGCCGCCAACGGGGATGTGACGCTCAGCCGGTAAGGCGTCTTTGGGCGGATATGTGGCGTTCGGCTTATCTTTAGCCCTCTCCCGTCTTCACGGGAGAGGGTTGGGTGAGGGTCTTTCTTCTTACTGGCGGGAAGCGGTTGTCCAGAAAGAAGAAAGACCCTCACCGACTGCGACTAGGCATCAAGCTGACAAGTCTTCGTTGCCTCTCCCGCGAAGGCGGGAGAGGGTAAAGGGAGCGTTCACTTCTGATCGCTAGCGGCCTTATTCTCCACCCTTCAAATCAAATACCCCACCTCATAAAGCCCCCATTTCCGTCCGCCGAACACCAACGGCACGAACACGCTGCGCAGCGCACGATAGCGCCCCTCGCCCAGATCCTGTCGGTAGGTGAACAGAAAGAAATCCCCTTCCTCCTGCAAAGCCCGGCGCGTCTGGCTGTCCATGAAGATCTGCCTGTTGCGCGCATGCTCCATGTTCCAGTCCGACAGGCCCGGCCGCTGCGGCTGGCTGCGCGTGCTGATATGGGTCGGCAGATAGCCGTTCATGTCCAGCAGGCAGCAGCCGACGATCGCACTATCCTCGCTCGTCCGCCGGTCCAGAACCGGCCGCACGCGATTGTCGGCAAAGGCGGTGAAGCCGTTCAGATATTGGGTCGGGCTTGACCCCGGCACAGCGCGATAATTGCTGTCGAACAGCGCCGCCAGACCGATCTCTCCGTCCCGCACCGCATCCTCGATCAACGCACTAATCTCCTCCGCGCCATCCTCGGCCAGCGCGATATAACGGCTGTTGCGCGTCTTTTGCGGTCCATGCGCCGCGCGGTTGAGCATCGCATTGGCCATGCCCTCCAACCCTTCCAACTGCTCGCGCGCGGCATCCACGCGCAACGCGCTGTCGCTCGCCGACCGGCCGAATGTCGCCAACCCGTGCCGCAGCGCGCTCACATCGCCATCGGCGGCGTCGGTGCAATGGACGATCGCGTCGGACCGCTCGCCAAATTGCGTCACCAGCGACGCGATCTCCGCCATGCTGAGGCGCAACTGGTCGATATGGGTGCCGACACCCCGGCCCCGCACGATATTCGCCTCGACGCCCCCGATCAGCGCCCGCGCATCGCGATCCAACTGGCCCAGCTTGTCCCCGACCGAGGCGGCGGATTCCCCCGCCTGCCCCGCCAGCCGCCGGATTTCGTCCGCAACCACCGCAAAGCCCTGCGTCGCCGCCCCGCCGCGCGCCGCCTCGATCGCGGCGTTGACGCCCAGCAACCGCGTCTGCCGCGCGATCGCCCCCAACTCCTCGCTAATGTCGCCTACCGCCTCGATCACGGTCAGGAACTGGCGCAAATGCCCTTCCAGCCCGGTGACATGCTCGACCAGGCCTGCCACCTCGCCCAGCGACAGGCCGATCACATCATGCCCGTCCGCGATGATCCGCCCGGCGCGCCGCGCGGTCAGGCTCAATTCCTGCGCAGCGGCGACACTCTCATTCTGGCTCGCCGCCAGCGTCGCCATATTGGCCTGCAAATCGGCCAGATGCGCCGAATCCCCCTGAATGCGAAGATTGAGCTCGCTCAGATATCCAGCCGTTTCGCTGCACTGCAATGCGATGTCGCCTGACCGTTCCCCCAGGTCAGCCAACAAGTCCCTGTTTTCCAAGTGCGCCCCGCCGAAATCTATTATGACTGGATGATGACGGATTAACCATGCGCTGCAACACTTAATATTCGGACAATCCCGGCTCGCCGCAGCAGCTTGCATCCCCGCTGCCGCTGGCCGACAAGCGACCCATGCTGCTCAACTTTCTCGACGCGCTTCGCGCCGCCGGCATCAACGCCAGCATCAAGGAGCATCTGCTGCTGCTGGAGGCGCTGGACCGCGACGTCATCGCCCGCCGGCCGGAGGATTTCTATTATCTCGCCCGCGCCACCTATGTGAAGGACGAAGGGCTGCTGGACCGCTTCGATCAGGTGTTCGCCAAAGTCTTCAAGGGCGTGCTCGATCAGGACGGCCTCGAAGCCGACATTCCCGAAGAATGGCTGCGTCTCGTCGCCGAAAAATATCTCAGCCCGGAGGATATGGCGCAGATCAAGTCGCTGGGCGACTGGGACACGATCATGAAAACGCTCAAGGAGCGGCTGGAGGAACAGAAGGAGCGGCATCAGGGCGGCAATAAATGGATCGGCACCGGCGGCACCTCTCCCTTCGGCCATGGCGGCTATAATCCGGAGGGTATCCGGATCGGCGGCGAAAGCCGGCACAAGCGCGCGATCAAGGTCTGGGAAAAGCGCGAATTCGCGAACCTCGACAGCATGAAACAACTCGGCACCCGCAACATCAAGGTGGCGCTACGCCGCCTGCGCCGCTTCGCGCGGGAGGGCGCGGCGGACGAACTGGACCTCGACGAAACGGTTCGCGGCACCGCGCGGCAGGGCTGGCTGGACATCCGTATGCGCCCGCAGCGCCATAATGCGGTGAAACTGCTGCTCTTCCTCGACGTCGGCGGCTCGATGGACCCGTTCATCACCCTGTGCGAAGAACTTTTCTCCGCCGCGACCGGCGAATTCAAGAATATGGAATTTTTCTACTTCCATAATTGCCTGTATGAAGGCGTGTGGAAGGATAATCGCCGCCGTTTTTCGGAACGCACGCCGACTTGGGATATCCTCCACAAATATGGCCATGACTATAAGGTGATCTTCGTCGGCGACGCGGCGATGAGCCCCTATGAGATCGCCCATCCGGGTGGCTCTGTCGAACATATGAATGAAGAAGCCGGCGCCGTCTGGCTGGACCGCGTCACCCGCACCTATCCCGCCACCGTATGGCTCAACCCCGCGTCACAGGCGCATTGGGGCTATAGCCAGTCGACGCAGATGATCCGCGACCTGATGAACGACCGCATGTACCCCCTCACGATCGAGGGCATTGACGCCGCGATGCGGGAATTGACGCGCAAGCGGTAGCGGCTTGCCGTCCAACAACTTATATCCCGCCAGACCCGTTTTCCGGAGGAAGTTCGCCATGTTCACCCGCCAACAGGCAGCCCGCGCAGCCTTCGCCCTCCTCGCTTTGACGCCAGCCGCCGCGCTCGCCGCCGCTCCGCCCACCGAAGGCACCATGGCCGTCGAGGCAAACGGCATCGATGCAGGGCAAGACCTGTTCCGCGACGCCACCGCCAGCGCTTTGGCGGACAAGGGCTTCACCCTGCTGGACGGCGCCGGCCACGCCGCTTTCACGATGGATCTCGCAGTGTCAGTGACGCAGGTCGGGACCGTAGACGCAAAGGTCGCCACCACAGGCCCGAAGATCGAGAATGGCGGCCTGAGGAGCGGGGTCGGATCGGCGGTCAAGATACAGGTGCCATCGGGCAAATCCCGCCGCGTGGCCCTGGAACGCACCCAACTCGACATGACCCTGCGCAAACGCGGCGAAACGGACGTGATCTGGCGCGGCTCCGCCGTAACGGTCCGCAATTCCGCGACGCCGGGCAATATCGCGGCCGACCTTTCCACCGCCCTGCTGCGCCAATATCCGGCCCAATCCGACGCCGTCATCGGCGTACCCTGAGCGCCAACTCCACCATTTTCGTTCCCCGGCGTAGGCCGGGGCCCAGTCCCACGGCTTCAACTGGACCCCGGCCTGCGCCGGGACTTCCCGACAGGATCAGCCCGGCATAACGAAATGTCGCATCCGGCGGGAAATATGCGAAGTTAAGCCCGAAACAAGACCCCGCCGGTCATCGGCTCCGGCACCCCGGTCGTCCCCGGAAAGCTGATCGCCAACCCCCGCAAATGCCGCACCGCCATATAGGCGAAACCCTGTGCCTCCAGCGCATCGCCATCCCAGCCAAGGCCATCGACGCTCAACACCTGCGCCCCGGTCCGCGCCGCCAGCATCGCCATCAGCGTTGCATTATGCCGCCCGCCGCCCGCGACATGGATCTGCGCCGGCCGCTCGGGCAAATGGTCCACGGCCCGCGCCACCGCCTCAGCGGTGAAAGCGGTCAGAGTCGCCGCGCCATCCTCCAGGCTCAGCCCCCGCACCGCCTCGATACTGAACTGCTCGCGGTCGATGCTCTTGGGCGGCGGCACGGCGAACCAGGGATCGGCCATCATCGCCGCCAGCCGCGCCGCATCGACCTGCCCCCGCGCAGCCGTGGCGCCGCCCTCATCATAGGCCGCGCCACCATGCGTCTGCATCCAATTGTCGATCAACCCGCTCGCCATGCCGGTATCGAACGCGATCAGCGTCCCGTCCGACCCGATGAAGCTGATATTCGCCACCCCGCCCAGATTGAGGATCGCCGCCGGCTTGACCAGCCCGTCGGCCAGCGCCCGATGATAGACCGGCATCAGCGGCGCGCCTTGCCCGCCCGCCGCGACGTCAGCGCTGCGCAGGTCGGCCACGACCGGAATCCCGAACCCGCCGGCCAGCCCCGCGCCATCGCCGATCTGCCAGGTCCAGCCCCATTCGGGCCGATGCGCGACGGTATGGCCATGAAAGCCGATAACGCCCACATCTTCGGCAATATGCCCGCTGCGCCCCAGCAGGTCCGCGACCGCCTGCACATGCCGTTCGGTCAATTCCACCTCGACCGACGCGATCAGCGGTTCGAAGCCCGGCTTCTCCATCGCCATCGCCCTCTGGCACGCCTCGGCCAGCCGCAACCGGAACCCGTCATCATAGGCCATGGCATGGAAAGCGACCGGCCGCGTCACCCCTTCCCCATCCGTCTCGATCAACGCCGCGTCGATCCCGTCGCGCGAAGTGCCGGACATCAATCCGATGGCGAGCATGGGGGCGTTGGTCACGGATGATCCTTATCAAAGCGGAGATGAACGGGATGACTTCCCCTCCCGTTCGCCCTGAGCCTGTCGAAGGGCCGTACTTCCTTATGAAAACTGCCAGGCTTCGACAAGCTCAGCCCGAACGGCCGGGAGGGAAGGCGCCTCGCACTCCAGCCGCACCGCCTCCATCTCCGCGAAGAAACAATCCCGCGCCTCCGCCGAGAATGGATTGGCCTGCTCGATCGCCCGGCTCACTCCCACCGCATCATGGCGCACCATCTCCACCGCCTGCCGGATCAGGTCGAAACTGCGCGTGGTGATCCGCTCGGGCAGATGCTCCATCCGCAGCATCGCCTTGGCGATCAGGTGCGTCAGCCCTTGGGTGAAGGCCGCCTCGCGATCATGCTCCTCCGGCGTGGCGAACAGCACCGCCAGCCCGAACGCCCTGCGCAGGAAAGTCGCCACCCGTCGCGCCCTCGTCCCCCGCAACGGGCACAGCACGATCTTCAACCCCGCCATCCCCTGCCCCACGCTCTGCGGCCCGAACAAGGGATGAGTGGCGATCAGGTCGACATGCGCGGGCAACTCTTCCCGCAATATCGCCGCCGGCTCGACCTTCACCGACCCCACGTCCATCACCAGCGCGCCGGGTTTCAGATACGGTGCCATCTCCCGGCAGACCGCCCGCATCGCCGCCACCGGCACCGCCAATATCACGATATCGCACCCACTCACCTGCGCCAGCGACGCCGGCTCGACACCCACCGGCATCTCAACCGCCCGCGGATCATGGGCCAGCACCGCAACATGCGGCGCCAGATACTCCGCCATCAACCGCCCGAAGGCGCCAAGGCCGATAATGCCCAAGCTGGGCCGGACAGGAGGGGAAAACAGGATCACGCAAAGCCTCGCTTCTTTTTGAAGAGAGCCGCGCAAATCTTTGGTCAGGGATTTTTCAGGATCAACCGCTGATTGGCGCAGCGGTTGAAAGGACGACAAGAAACCCACCGCTTATGTCAGCGGCGGTAATAGCTCCGGAACAGGGCGCAAAATGAAAGGGGGTTTCTGGCCATGGCCGCCGGGCTAGGCCGTTCGGCGAACCATGTCAACGCGAAGCCTTTTCGTCGCCCGGCCGCGATGCTACAGGCCCGCGCCATGAGCAACTATCAGTCCGATCTCCTCCGCCTGCTGGAAACACGCGGCTACATCCACCAGATGACCGATGCGGAGGGGCTTGACGCCCTTGCCGGCAAGCAGGTGGTGCCGGGCTATATCGGTTTCGATCCGACCGCGCCGTCGCTGCATGTCGGGCATCTGGTGTCGATCATGATGCTGCGCCAATTGCAGAAGGCGGGCCACAAGCCCATCGTCCTGATGGGCGGCGGCACCGGCAAGATCGGCGATCCCAGCTTCAAGGACGAAGCGCGCAAGCTGCTGACGACCGATATCATCGCGGACAATGTCGCGAGCATCAAGCGCGTGTTCGAACGCTTCCTGACCTTCGCGCCTGAAGGTGAAGAGGGCGGCCCGACCGACGCGATCATGCTCGACAATGCCGAATGGCTCGACCGCCTCGAATATATCCCCTTCCTGCGCGACATCGGCCAGCATTTCTCGGTCAACCGGATGCTGAGCTTCGATTCGGTCAAGACACGGCTCGACCGCGAACAATCGCTCAGCTTCCTCGAATTCAACTATATGATCCTCCAGGCCTACGACTTCCTCGAACTGTCGCGCCGCTCGGCCTGCCGCCTGCAAATGGGTGGCTCGGACCAGTGGGGCAATATCGTCAACGGCGTCGAACTCGCGCGCCGCGTCGATGGGCAACAGGTGTTCGGCCTCACCACGCCTTTGCTCACCAATGCCGACGGCACGAAGATGGGCAAGACCGTGGGCGGCGCCGTCTGGCTGAATGAGGATCAGCTTTCGCATTACGATTATTGGCAATTCTGGCGGAACACCGCCGACGCCGACGTCGCCAATCGCCTGCGCCTCTTCACCGACCTGCCGATGGACGAGGTGAACCGTCTCGCCGCGCTGGAAGGCGCGGAAATCAACGAAGCGAAGAAGATCCTCGCCAACGAAGCCACCGCGCTCTGCCGTGGTCTCGACGCCGCGCAGGCTTCGGCAGAAACCGCGCGCAAAACCTTTGAAGAAGGTGCGTCGGACGCCAACCTGCCGACCGTCAGCCTGGGCGCCGAAGGCCTGACCGTGGTGCAGGCCGTCACGGGCCTGGGCTTTGCGACGTCGAACAAGGAAGTGCGCCGCAAGCTGGGCGAAAATGCGATCAAGCTGAATGGCGAGGTCGTCACCGATCCCGCCGCGACGCTCAAGGCCGGCGACAAGCTCAGCTTCGGCGCGAAGAAGCACGGCCTGATCGTCACCTGACCACAGAATCGGGAAAGAGCGTTAGCCGGCGGTTAACGCTCTTCTTTGGTAAAGCATCCATTTTCGAAGGCGTAGAGGATGGATCATGTCCGTCTTCGCCAATCTCGGCCACGTCCTGCGCTCCCGCGACCCTGGGGTCGATCAGCGGCGCGCGGCGCGCGATCTGGTCGATATGCTCAGCCATATCACCACCGGCGGCCGCACCCATGGCATCCGGATCATCAATATCTCCGCGCTCGGCCTGATGTGCCGCAGCGACAGCAGCTTCATGGCGCACGAACAGGTCAGCGTCTGGCTGCCGATCGTGAAGGATATCGCGGCTGAGATCCGCTGGGTCGAGGATGGCCGGCTCGGCATGGAATTTCTGGAGCCGATCACGCCACAAATCTACGACGCGATGCTCGGCCTCATCCCGCCGCGCCGGACGGCATGGTGATTGCGGGGCTGGTAAAGCCCTCCTCCGCCTCCAGCTTCTGACGCCCGCGGACCAGCGCTTCGGGCATTTCGGTGCGCAGGAATGTCAGCATCACTTCCCGCACCTCGCAGCGCAGGTCGAACGCGATGCCCGCATTGCGCGCCGACAACAGCCCGCGTAGTTCCAGCGCATCGGCGCGATGATCCGTCACTTGCAGGATCGCCACCCGCCCGTCCCAGCGCCCGTTCGCCTTCACCGCCTCGACGAAGCGCGTACGTATCCGCTCGATATCGGCGGTCGGATCGACATAGAGGAACACCGTGCCCAGCAGGTCGGACGTCTTGGTCGTCCAGTTCTGGAAAGGCTTTTCCAGAAAATAGGATACCGGCACCACCATCCGCCGATCGTCCCAGATGCGCACGATGACATAGGTCAGCTTGATCTCCTCGATCCGCCCCCATTCGCCTTCGATGATGACGACATCGTCCAGCCGGATCGGTTCGGAAAAGGCCATCTGGATGCCCGCGATCAGGTTCTTGAGCGCAGGCTGCGCCGCCGCGCCCACCGCCAGTGCTGCCAGACCCGCCGACGCCATCAACGACACGCCGATCGTGCGCACACCCGGAATGGCGATCAGCATCATCGCGATCACCAGGAACCCGACGATACATTGGCATATGCGATAGAGGATGCTGATCTTCGTCCGCCGCCGCCGGGCTTTCAGATTATCCTCGACACTGATGTCGGCGCGCACCTCCAGCATCGCCTTGCCCGCGCGCATCAGGCGGAACACCAGCCATCCGACCAGCCATGCGAAGACCATCCGCCCGCCGATCGACCATATATCCTCGGTGCGCGGCGCCAGGTCTAGCGACTTGAATCCCGCCCCCAGCGCCAGCAACACCACCAGCCAGCGCGTCGGCTGAAAGATGGCGGGCAACAGCACCGGCTCGATCTTGGAATGTTTCGCGACCCGTAGCGCGATCCAGTAGAGCGCCCAATGGATCAGGAACGCGGCAGCCACCGAAATGGCGATCGACATCACCGCCATCGGCGTGATGTGGGTTAGGCTGATATCGGTCATGCCAGGGGCAACGCAGGCGCGCCGCAGTTTGTTTCGCAAGTGCGAGATGTTTCACCATCATCCCTCTCCCCATGGGGGAGAGGGATGCGCAGACTTGGCAGCCTGCTGCCTAGTCGGAGCTGGGTGAGGGGGTCAGCGCCCCATCGAACACACGCGCCGAAGTCACCCCCCCCTGAGCAACCCCACAGCCGCATCCTTCTCGAACAGATACAGGCACGTCCGCGCCGCCTGCCCGCGCGCGCTGTCCAGTCCGCCGTCCCGCTCGATCAACAGATGCGCGTCATCCCGCGCGCTATCCACCAGTGCGGCGACATGTTCCGGCGTCGCGACCTTCAGCTCCGCCTCGCCCGACTGGCGCGTGCCCAACACCTCGCCCGCGCCGCGCAGCTTCAGATCTTCCTCCGCGATGCGGAACCCGTCATTCGTCTCCCGCATCAGCGCCAGCCGCGCCCGCGACGTCTCGCCCAGCGCATTGCCGCGCAGCAGCAGGCAGGTAGACGGCTTGTCGCCACGCCCCACCCGCCCGCGCAACTGGTGCAACTGCGCCAGCCCGAACCGGTCCGCACCCTCGATGATGATCAGGCTGCTGTTGGGCACGTCCACGCCCACTTCGATCACCGTGGTCGCCACCAATATCTGCGTCCGATTGGCCGAAAAGGCCTCCATAGCCGCGTCCTTGTCCGGTCCCTTCATCCGGCCATGGACGAGGCCGACCCGCTCCCCGAACCGCGCACGCAGCGACTCCGCGCGCATTTCCGCCGCCGCCTGGTCGCTCGTCTCGCTTTCCTCGACCAGCGGGCACACCCAATAGGCCTGCCCCCCGCCCTCGACATGGCGGGCCAGCGCCTCCACCACCTCGTCCAGCCGCGTGGCGGCCATCACCAATGTCTGGATCGGCTGGCGCCCCGGCGGCATCTCGTCCAGCCGCGACACTTCCATCTCGCCATAATAGGTCAGCGTCAGCGTGCGGGGGATCGGCGTCGCCGTCATCACCAGCAGATGCGGCGATCGCTCCGCCTTGCTCGCCAGCATCATCCGCTGCGCCACGCCGAAGCGATGCTGCTCGTCGATCACCGCCAGACCCAGCGCCTTATATTGCACCGCTTCCTGAAAAATGGCGTGCGTGCCGACGAGAATGTCGATGCTCCCATCCGCCAGCCCCATCAGCGTCGCCTCGCGCACCTTGCCCTTCTCACGCCCCGTCAGAATCGCAATCTCGATCGGCAGGCCCGACCCCATTTTCCGCAGCGTCTCATAATGTTGCCGCGCCAGGATTTCGGTCGGCGCCAGCATCGCGCCCTGCATCCCGGCCTCGACCGCGTTCAGCAGCGCCATCAGCGCCACCAAAGTCTTGCCCGACCCGACATCGCCCTGAAGCAGGCGCAGCATCGGCGTCGCCTGCGCCATGTCGCCCTCGATCTCGCCGATCGACCGCCGCTGCGCGCCCGTCGGCGCGAAGGGCAGCTTGAGCATATCGCGCAGCCGCCCGTCGCCCTGGATCGACACGCCCCGCCGCCGCCGCGACGATTGCCGCACCAGCATCAGCGCCAGCTGCCCCGCGAAAATCTCGTCATAAGCCAGCCGCTCGCGCGCCTTGGCGTCCGACGGATCGGCATGAACCCGCCCCAGCGCCTCGCGCCACGCGGGCCAGCCCTTGCGCGCAAGCAAGCTCGGCTCGATCCATTCCGGCAATTCCGGCGCCCGCGTCAGCGCCTGCGCCGCAATGTCGCGCATCCGGTTGTTGGTCAGCCCTTCGGACAGGCCATAGACCGATTCGCGCGCCGGCACCGTGTCCGCTTCTTCGGGCGGCAGCACATAGTCGGGATGCACCATCTGGAGATTGTCGCCATAGGCCTCCAGCTTGCCCGACACGAATTTGGGTTCGTTCAAAGGCAACAGCTTGCGCGGCCAGCCGCTATTCTTCCCGAAATAGACGAGGGACACGACATTAGCCCGCTTGTCGATCGCCTGCACCCGAAACGGGGCGCGCGGGCTGCTGCTCGCCTTATAATCCACCGGCGTCAGCATCGTGCCGATCACCCGCCCCGCGTCGGCCATATCCAGTTCGTCGGTCAGGTGCCGGTCCACCCAACTGACCGGAATATGGAAGGCGACATCGGCCGCGCGCGCCAGCCCCAGCCGCTCCAGCGGACGGGCAAGCGCGGGGCCGATCCCCTTGAACAGGGATATTTCGGCAAAGAGCGGATTGAGAATATCGGGTCGCATGGCTATCTGCTGCGCTCTAACCTAGCCGGGGCGGTCATACAAATCCCCGATCGGCCATTTTGCCATGCCCGCAAAAGGAACAAATTGTGAACGACAATCCCCAGATGCGCCGCATCAAATTCCGGGCCTGGCATCGCGGCACGCGGGAAGCGGACTATACGGTCGGCGGTTTCTTCGAACGCTATTACACGACATGGAACCCGGAAGACATCGCCTGGTTCGAACGCTTCATGGAGGAGCAGGATGCCGACATCATCGGCTGGGCGCTCGGCACCATCCCCGTTCCCGAAGAATGGAAAGGCCCGATGATGGACAGTTTCCTGAAACTCGATTTCGTGAAGATCGAAAATTGACACATCCTCCCCTGCAAGGGGAGGTGGCAGGGCGCAGCCCTGACGGAGGGGTAGCAACCTCTCGATAGCATGACACCCCTCCACCGCCTGCGGCGGTCCCCCTCCCCTTGCAGGGGAGGAATGATGAGCGAAATGATATGACCGATCTCCAGAAAATCCTGAAGGCGAAGGCGCCGCTCACCTTGTCGGGCGTGCCCGCCGGTTTCCAGCCCTGGTTGCTGGCCGACATCGCCCGCGCCGCCGGCGCTGCGGGTGGCCGCGCCGTCTTCATCGCGTCGGACGAGCAGTTGATGCGCGCCGTCGCGGACACGGCGCATTATTTCGCGCCGGAGATCGAAATCATCGAAATCCCCGCCTGGGACTGCCTGCCCTACGACCGCGCCAGCCCTTCGCTCCGCGCCGCGTCCGCCCGACTCGCGGGCCTCCACGCGTTGCAGGCCAAGCCCAAAGGCCCGCAACTGGTCGTCACCACGCTGGCCGCCATGACCCAGCGCACCCTGACGCCCTTCCGCGTCCGCCAACTGGTCGCCAAACTCGCGCCCAAGGAACGGATCGCGATCCAGAAGCTGGCCGAAATGCTGCAAGCGAACGGCTATGTCCGCACCGACACGGTGCATGACCGGGGCGAATTCGCCATTCGCGGCGGCATCGTCGACCTCTTCCCCGGCGGCGAGGAGATGCCGCTGCGCCTCGATTTCTTCGGTGACGAGATCGAAACCGTCCGCCGCTTCGACCCGTCCGACCAGCGCACGATCGAGAATGTCGACGGCTTCACCCTCCTCCCCGCGTCGGAAGCCCTGCTGGACGAAGACACGATCAAGCGCTTCCGTGGCCGCTACCGCGAAACATTCGGCGCGACCGCGACCGGCGACCCGCTCTATCAGGCGGTCAGCGACGGCCGCCGCCTGGCCGGCATGGAACATTGGCTGCCCTTGTTCGAGGAAAAGCTGGTTCCCCTGACCGATCACCTCGGCGACGGCACCGTCCTCATCCGCGACCATGGCGTCGCCGGCGCGGCGGAGAGCCGGTTCGAGGCGATCCGCGACTATCACGCCAACCGCGTACAGGCGAAATCGTCCGACCCCGGCTCCTACCGCCCGCTAAAGCCCGACGCGCTCTACCTGAACGCCGCCGAATGGGACGCCGCCGTCGCGACGCTCCCCATGCACGGCACCACGCCCTTCCATGAACCCGACAGCGCGACCGTCCTCGACTTCTCCGTCGATGGCCCCCGCGACTTCGCCCCCGAACGCGCGCAGAACACGAACATCTACGAAGCGGTCGGCAAGCACATCGCCACGCTCCGCCGCGACAAGAAGAAGGTCGTGATCGCCAGCTATTCCGGCGGCGCGCGTGAGCGCCTGTCGGGCCTGCTCGCCGACCATGGCGTCGCCCGCCTCGCCGCCGCCGACAACTGGCAGGAAGCGTTGGGCACCGCCGCGAACGGCAGCGTCACGCTCACCGTCCTGCCGCTCGACCATGGCTTCACCGCGCCCGACGTCGCCGTCCTCACCGAACAGGATATGCTGGGCGACCGCCTCGTCCGCCGCGCCAAGCGTAAGAAGAGCGCCGATGCTTTCCTGCAGGAATTGGCCACCCTCTCGCCCGGCGACCTCGTCGTCCATATGGATCACGGTATCGGCCGCTATGAAGGGCTGACCCAGATCCCGGTGGCGAAGGCCCCGCACGACTGCGTCGCGCTCACCTATGCCGGCGGCGACAAACTCTACGTCCCTGTCGAAAATCTCGAAGTCCTCTCCCGCTACGGCTCCGAAAACGAAGGCGTCAGCCTCGACAAGCTGGGCGGCGAAGCCTGGCAGCGGCGCAAGGCGAAGATGAAGGAGCGCATCCGCGAAATCGCGGGCGAACTCCTGAAAACCGCCGCCGAACGCGCCCTGCGCGCCGCCACCGTCGCTGAACCCGATCAGGCCGGCTATCCCGCCTTCGTCGACCGCTTCCCCTATCAGGAAACCGAGGATCAGGACCGCGCTATTACCGATGTCGTGGAGGATCTGGGATCGGGCAAGCCGATGGACCGCCTCGTCTGCGGCGACGTTGGCTTCGGCAAGACCGAGGTTGCTTTACGCGCCGCTTTCGTCGCGGCGATGGCGGGGATGCAGGTCGTGGTCATCTGCCCCACCACGCTCCTTGCGCGCCAGCACCACATGAATTTCGAGGAGCGCTTCCGCGGCTTCCCCGTCAATATCGGCCGCCTTTCCCGCCTCGTCCCCGACAAGGAAGCGAAAGCGACCAAGGCGGGTCTGGCCGACGGCACGATCGACATCGTGGTCGGCACCCATGCCCTGCTGGCCAAGGGGCTGGAGTTCAAGCGCCTCGGCCTCGTCATCGTGGATGAGGAACAGCGGTTCGGCGTCACCCACAAGGAACGGCTGAAGTCGCTGAAAACCGACGTCCATGTCCTGACGCTCACCGCCACGCCGATCCCGCGCACGCTGCAAATGGCGATGTCGGGCCTGCGCGAACTCTCCGTCATCCAGACCCCGCCGGTCGATCGCCTGGCGGTGCGCACCTACATCATGCCCTGGGACGGCGTGGTGATCCGCGAAGCCTTGCTGCGCGAACATTATCGCGGCGGCCAGAGCTTCTTCGTCGTGCCCCGCATCGCAGACCTCACAGAAGTCGAGGAGTTCCTGCGCACCGAAGTCCCCGAAATCAAACCCATCGTCGCCCATGGCCAGATGAGCGCCACCGATGTCGAAGAACGCATGTCCGCCTTCTACGACAAGCGCTACGACGTGCTGCTATCGACGACCATCGTGGAATCCGGCCTCGACATCCCCAGCGCCAACACGCTGATCATCCACCGCGCCGACCGTTTCGGCCTTGCCCAGCTCTACCAGCTGCGCGGCCGCGTCGGGCGCTCCAAAACGCGCGCCTATGCCTATTTCACGACCCCCGCCAACCGCATCATCACCGAAACGGCGGAAAAGCGGCTCAAGGTTCTCTCCGACCTCGACACGCTGGGCGCGGGCTTCCAACTGGCCTCCCACGATCTCGACATTCGCGGCGCGGGCAACCTCGTCGGCGACGAACAGTCGGGCCATATCAAGGAAGTCGGC
Organism: Sphingobium limneticum; assembly: GCF_008710165.1. NCBI lineage: Bacteria > Pseudomonadati > Pseudomonadota > Alphaproteobacteria > Sphingomonadales > Sphingobiaceae > Sphingobium > Sphingobium limneticum. The sequence continues at coordinate 185,125 of NZ_VYQA01000002.1, forward strand.
TTCGAACTCTACCAGTCGATGCTGGAGGAGGCGATCATGGACGCAAAGGCTGGCGGGGTCGGTATCGAGCGCCGCAGCGACAGCTTCTCGCCCCAGATCAGCGTCGATGCGCCGATCCTGATCCCCGACGATTATGTGCCCGACCTTGACCTCCGCATGGGCCTCTATCGCCGCATCAACGAACTGGAGGATCGCAACGGTTTGGAATCCTTCGCGGCCGAACTGATCGACCGTTTCGGCAAGCTGCCGTTGCCGACGCAAAACCTGCTCAAGATCATAGAGATCAAGCAAAACTGCCTGATCGCCAACATCTCGAAGATCGACGTCGGGCCGAAGGGCGCGCTGGTCAGCTTCTTCGAGGATCGCTTCCCCAAGCCCGCCGGCCTCGTCGCCTATGTCCAGAAACTCAACGGCGTGGCCCGTCTGCGCCCCGACAGCAAGATCGTCGTCGAACGCGCCTGGCCCGACCCGCAAGCCCGCCTCAACGGCGCGCTGCAATTGTCGAAGGGGCTGATGAAGGCAGCAGGGTAACAACTGACAATGGCGTGAACCTATCGCTCCATGTTCCCTATGACGCAAGCCGATCGCGTGTCGCTATCCGAGCGCAGACATCTTCCTCTGTCCTACTCGACATTTCTCTGATCTATCCTGCCGGATGGACCAGCCCCGCCATAGCCCCGGCCCGACCCGCCGCCCCAGCCAAAGCTATGACCTGCCTGTGACCTATCCGGCGCGCAGATGCCGCGTTCCGATGATCCAACCGACGCCTCGATGCCGCACCACAGGCGCATTGCCGTCGCACACCCGTCGCACTTGCTCTGAAAAACGGCGAAAACACGTCACCAGCGACGCTGTGAACTTCGCCGGTGACGCGCCACGATGACCTTCCGATCCGACCCCCATGTCGCCATTCCTCATCGTCGGGAAACGCGACAGCAACAGTGGAAATCTAAATCTTGCCCTGACGACCGGGCGGCAAAGTCCGGCGTCGCAGCAGGAGAATGAATATGAGCATCACCCTCATCGCGCTGGCCGCCGCCGCCGCGTCGCACAGCGTCACCATCGACCATCAAGGCCAGCAACTGGGCGCAACCTACACCGCGCGCACCGAAATGCGCACCAAGACGATCGGCGCCAAGACCCCCAACCGCATGGACAATCAGCGTTGCCAGTGGACCGCGACCGTCGTCGTCGACCGCAAGCTGGATCATGGCCCGGCGCTGGCCCGCACCATCGCCACCGACAAGCAATTTTCGGGCAGCGAAGCCGGCGCCTGCACGCCCGGTCGCAATTCGGGCGCGCGCAACCTTGCCCAGCATCGCGAAAAGATAGAAGCGCATCTGGTCGCAGTCGCTCAGGCCGACCGCGCGCCTCTTCTGGCTGAACTGGACTCGGTACGTAATCTTGCATCCAACTGATCGTCTTCGCCGCTCGGCATGGCTGGGAGCGCTCCTGCTCGCCGGCCATGCCCATGTGGCCACCGCCCAAAACGCACCCGGCATCACCGCCACGCTCGAAGCCGCCAGCGACGAACGCCGTCGCGGCCTCAGCTGGAGCGATGGCGAAGCGGTGCTGCGCGGCTCCGTCTCCGTGCCCGTCGCCGATGGCCTCAGCCTCGACGGCACGGCCACCACGCTCTGGGGCAGCAACCGCCATGGCGGCGCTGACGCCGTGCTGGATCTTGGCGCCACCTATGCCAGGGATCTGGGCGGTTTCCGCCTGACCGCCGAAGGCCGCTACCACCTCTTCCCCGGCGCCTCGAACCAGGGCTATGGCGAAGTCGGCGCGATCGCCGGTTTCACGCTCGGCCCGGCCAATCTCGATCTCGGCGCCCGCTACGCCCCGCGCCAATCGGCGATCGGCGGCGACAATCTCTATCTCTCGACCAGCGCGGCGGTCGGCATTCCCGGTACGCCCTTCACCCTGTCCGGCCATGTGGGTCGGTCATCGGGCGACGTGCGCGATCCCCTCCGCGCCGCCCGCCTGCGCCCGGACGGCAACTATTGGGACCATGGCGTCGCGCTCGACTGGTATCAGGGCCGCTGGTCCGCCGGCCTGCGCTACGCCGATACGGACATAGACGCGCCCAACAGCGTGCATGCCGGCGCCAGCCTGATCGCACGGGTCGGCTTCACGCTCTAAGCCACCCCGTTCGTTTCGAGCCTGTCGAGAAACGGAAAGCACGGCCCTGTCCTACATCCTCCCGCCTTGCTACAAGTGCGGCGGGAGGACATCATCATGCCTGTAGAACTGACCATCATCGCCTGGGGCATGATCCTGCTCCTCGTCCACATCTTCGCCGCCGCGCATGTGAAGACGAAGCAATATGGCCCCAAATGGAATATGGGCGCGCGCGACGAAAGCCTGCCGCCGCTCAACCCCATCGCCGGCCGCCTCGCCCGCGCGGAAGCCAATTATAAGGAAACCTTGCCCATCGCCATCGTCGCGCTGATCGGCGTGGTCGTGGCCGGGCGGACGAGTGAATTGACGGCGCTGGGCGGCTGGATCTGGCTTAGCGCGCGTGTCGTCTACCTACCGCTCTACGGCTTTGGCGTACCGGTCGTACGCACCATCATCTTCATGGCCAGCCTTGTCGGGCTGCTGATCGCCCTCTGGCCGCTGCTTGGTTTCTAACCCGCCAGCACCAGATTGATGAGGTCGGCGGAAGACACACCCGCCGACCGCAGGAAGCCCTGATAATAATCGCAACCTTCCCGCGACAGCAGCGCCAGCTGCTCTTCCGTCTCGACCCCTTCGGCAATCACCTTCAGCCCCAGAGACTTGGCCATGTGGATGACCCCGCGCACGATGATCCGGTCCCGCGCGGTCCCGGCGATATCCTGCGCCAGTCCGCTATCGATCTTCAGATAATCGAGCGGCAGGTTCTTCAGGTAAGCCAGACTGGAATAGCCGGTGCCGAAATCGTCGATCGCAACCCCCAGCCCTTCGGCCCGCAGCGCCGTCAACAGTGCAGACGCCGCGCCGACATCCTCGATCAGCCCGCTCTCGGTTATCTCCACCGTCAACCGCGACCGGGGGAAGCCGCTGCGATCCACCAGCCCCAGAAAATCGACCATGAAACCCGGCTGCGCGATATCCGCCGCCGTCACGTTGATCGACAGCCGCAACTCCGCCAGCGCCCGTGGCCAGGCCGCCGCCTGCCGCAGCGCCTCGGCCTGAATATGCGCCGACAGCGGCAACATATAGTCGGACCGCTCCGCCGTAGCGAACAATATGCCCGCGCCCAGCGGGCCATAATGCGCATGATTCCACCGGGCCAGCGCCTCGACACCGCTGATCTTGTCGGAATCGACCGGATATTGCGGCTGGAACACGATGCTGATCTCGCCCCGGTCCAGCGCCAGCCGCAGGTCGGTTTCCAACCGGTCGGCATCCACCTGCCGGCTCTGCTTTTCGGCCGACAGGATGCGGATGCCCTCGCCCCCTGCCTGCCGCGCGTCTGACAGAGCGGTCCCGGCGCGGCGCAGCAATTGCGTCACATCATCCTCCGCCCGCGCCTGCGCGATGCCGCAACGGGCGATCAGGCGAATGAGGTGATCCCCGGCGCTGAACGGCTGCCCGACCGCGCCGATCAACTGCCGCGCCAAAAATGTCGCCCGGTCGCTGCCCGCCACTTCGCCGGTCAGGCCGACCAGAAATTCGGTCCCGGCGATGCGCGCGACCATGGTGCCGGGCGCGACATCGTCCACCATCCGCTCGATCCGCCGGGCGATCCGCCCCAGCAGCGCGTCGCCCACCACCTGCCCATAGGCCGCGTTCATCCGGTCGAACTGGCTGATCGACAGCAGCAGGATCGTCGTCGGCAATCCCGCCCGCCGGTCCAGCCAGTCGAGCGCCGCCTGCCGCGACCGCAATCCGGTCAGGTGATCGCGGCTGCCGCCATCCTGCGCCTGCCCGTCCGACAGCCATTCGACATCGGCGGCAATGGCGCCATCGGCCTCCCGCAGATGATGCACCAGCCGCTGCCCCGGCCGCGCGGGCAATCCATGCGCCAGCACCGCCGGGCGGCCCGACAGCCGCATCATCCTGAGCGCCGCCAGCAGCGTCCGCCGCTCCACCCTTGGCAGCCGCCGCACAAGAGCCGCCGGCGCGATCCGCGCAGCATCCACGCCCAGATGCTGCGCCAGACTGTCGCTCAGCCGCAGCAACCCGTCATGCCCCAATGCCCAATAGAGCGCGTCCCCGCGCCTTATGCGCTGCGCCCGCTGATTATGGGCGACCCCGCCGCCCAGCCGCTCCACCAGCCGATGCGCGGACGTCAGCGCGGCATTCAGCCGCAGGTCCGTCACCGGCCCGGCCAGATAATGGGTCGCCCCCACCGCCAGCAGCGCGGGCACCTGGTCCAGATGGCGTTCGTCGATCAGGATCAGGATCGCGCCGCCACCAGCCTCCATCGCCGGTACCAGCGGCGCCAGCAGATTGCCGACGTCGCCGCCGCCACGCAGGTCGACCAGCGCGATCTGCGCCTCGCTATGCAGGTACCGTTGCGGCGCATCCTTGGCCCGCCGCGCGCCGATCGCGCGCCAGCCAAGGCTCTGCGCAATCTGGATCAGCCCGTCCCGGTCGCCCGGCGACAGGATGAACAGGCTGCGCTGGCCTTCCGCGCTCTGATCCCCGCTTGTCAATATATGTCCCCGGCACCGCGCATCGCGACGTCTTTATCAAACAGGCGTTACCGACCTCTTGCCCCGCCTGCAACTTCCGTGACGCGCGACCGGGGCAGCTGCGCTGGCCCTTGCACCGGCCCTGTCCATCGCCTAGCTAGTCGGCATGGTTATGGCCGACCCTTCGCGCGCGCCGATGACCGACGGCCTTGGCCGCCGGATCAGCTATCTGCGCATATCGGTCACCGACCGCTGCGACCTGCGTTGCCGCTATTGCATGGCCGAACGGATGCAGTTCCTGCCCAAGAATCAGGTGCTGACGCTGGAGGAGATCGCGCTGCTGGCCGATCTCTTCGTCGCGCGCGGCATCGACAAGATCCGCCTGACCGGTGGCGAGCCGCTCATCCGCCGGGACATCGGCGATCTGGTGCACCGTATCGGCCGACATCTGGGCCATGGCCTCAACGAACTGACGCTGACCACCAACGGCACGCGACTGACCGAACATGCCGCCATGCTGGCCGATGCCGGCGTGCGGCGGATCAATGTCAGCCTGGACAGCCGCGATCCCGCCCGCTTCGCCCATGTGACGCGCGGCGGCCGGATCGAACAGGTGATGGACGGTTTGAACGCCGCGCGCGCCGCCGGTCTCGCGATCAAGATCAACATGGTCGCGCTGAAGGGCGTCAACGACGACGAAATCCTGCCGATGCTGCGCTGGTGCGGCGAGCAGGGGTTCGACCTGACCCTGATAGAAACGATGCCGCTGGGCGATACCGGCGAAGACCGCACCGATCATTATCTGCCCCTGACGCAGGTGGCCGACATGATTCGCGCGCAGCATGCACTTACCCCGCTCGCCCACCGCACCGGCGGCCCCGCCCGCTATCATGCCGTGGAGGGCATGGACATCCGGCTCGGCCTCATCACCCCGTTGACGCAGAATTTCTGCGCCGACTGCAACCGCATCCGCATGACGTGCGAGGGCAAGATCTTCATGTGCCTGGGTCATGAAGACCATGTCGATTTCAAGACCGCCTTGCGCGAACAGGGCGTTGCTGCCGTGCACCCGCTGATCGACCGGGCGCTGCGATTGAAGCCCGCCGCCCACGACTTCCGCATCGGCGTCGGCATGGGCGCCGCCACGCAACGGCATATGAGCGTCACCGGCGGATGAACAGCGAACCACGGCGCGCACTGGTCGCGTCCCCCACGCAAGCGGCCCGCGCGGCGGAAGAGCGGCTCCGCGCCGCCTATGATTTCGTCCCGTTCGAACAGGCCGACATGATCATCGCCCTGGGCGGCGACGGCTTCATGCTCCAGACGCTCCATTCCATGCTGGAGGCGCGGCGGATCATCCCGATCTTCGGCATGAACCTGGGCACCGTCGGCTTCCTGATGAACGAATGGCGGCTGGAACGACTGGACCAGCGACTGGAAAAGGCCAAGAGCTTCAAGGTCAATCCGCTGCGCATGACCGTCGACACGGTGGATGGCGAACGTTTCTCCATCCCCGCCATCAACGAAGTGTCCTTGCTGCGCGAAACCCGTCAGACCGCCAAGCTGGAGGTGCAGGTTAATGGCCGCCCCGTCCTGCCCGAACTGGTGTGCGACGGCGTGCTGGTGGCGACGCCGGCCGGCTCCACCGCCTATAATCTGTCCGCCCATGGCCCCATCCTGCCGCTCGGCTCGGGCCTCGTCGCGCTCACCCCGATCAGCCCCTTTCGCCCGCGTCGCTGGCGCGGCGCGATCCTGCCCGAAAATACCGCCATCCGCTTCACCGTGCTCGATCCGGTCAAGCGGCCGGTCAGTGCGGTGGCCGACCAGCGTGAAGTGCGCGATGTCGCGCAGGTGGAAATCGGCATCGACCGTGCGACGCCGCTGACCCTGTTGTTCGATCCCGAACATACGCTGGACGACCGCATCGCCGCGGAACAATTCATCGCGTAAAAATTCCGTCATTTCGCGCTTGCCATATTTGGAAAACCGCTGCTATAGGCGCGGCCTGCCCAGCGGAAGCGGGTTGCTCCCCGATAGCTCAGCGGTAGAGCATTCGACTGTTAATCGAATGGCCGTAGGTTCGAATCCTACTCGGGGAGCCACATTTTTCCGGACACAGCTTCCGGCCTCCTGACATGTCCGGCGCCTTCGACAATGCAAGGCAGCTCATCCCAGCACCCCCATTCCATCGTCTTGCTTTCGCGTGGAATTTTTTGCGAATTTAACCATTTAAGCCCCTTGCCATTCCTGTCGGGCCAAGGCATAGGCGCGGCCTGCCCGGCGAAAGCCGGCTGTTCCCCGATAGCTCAGCGGTAGAGCATTCGACTGTTAATCGAATGGCCGTAGGTTCGAATCCTACTCGGGGAGCCACCTTTTCCACCAGCATCGACACACGCAGCGCCCGGCCCTCGCCGCCGCACCTCCAGTCACGCCCAAGAAAAAACGCGCGAAGCCCGAAGGCCCCGCGCGTTTTCAAGGTCATGCTTGGGAGATCAAATCAGCGCGATGCGAACTGGCGCCCCCGGCTGGCCACGGCCCAGCGCTGCGGGGTGGCACCAGCGGCACCTTCCCGCACGAAACACTGGCCATGCTGGGCACGGATCGTCCGGCACGCCACCATCGCATCCGCCCGGCTGCCAAAGCCGCTAATGGCCAGGCGGTGATAGGCCTTGCCATTCACCGTCGCCTGGCTGGTCAACACCGGGAAAGCCGCCAGCGTGCTGCTACGCCCGGCCATGCCCTGCCATTTTTCCTTGGCGATCGCCGCATTGTCATAGGCGCCCAGTTGCACCACCCAATTGCTGGCGCCATTGGCGACCGGCTTGATGAAGGCGGCCTGCTGCATCCGTGCGACCGGCGCGGCGACGGCATATTGCGCCGACGACGTCTTGGCGCGGCCCTTGGGCGCGTTATGATCCTCGACGATGAAATCGCGCGCGGCAACGCGCACCGGCTTGGCCGACGCCTTGATGATCGGTGCGGCCGCGACCGACGGCTGAGACACCGAAGCAGCCTGCACCATCTGGACCGGCACGGCCGGCTCAGCAGCCGGCACAGGCACAGCTTCCGGCGCTGCCTCCGCCATCTGCACCGGCGCATCAGCGGCGGCGGGCGCCAGCGCCAATGAGACCGGCTGACCGGCGTCCGCTGCGTTGATCGTAACGCCCATCAAAGCGGCAACACGCATCGGCGCCAGCGACGGCTCGGCCATTTGCGCCCAATCGGAAATACGCTTGTTCGCGTCCAGCGCGGCCATGTCCATGCCCACGATCATGCGGGCATCCTTCCAGCGGCCGCCCAGCGCATAGGCATAGGCCAGATTCTGGCGCGTGCGCACCGTTGCGGACGGATCATGGATCGCTTCGGACAAGATCCGCACGCCTTCGGCCGGATCGCCCGCCATCGCCATCGCCAGACCATAATCGCTGGCCGGCACGGTGTCGGCATGGGCGACCAACAGGCTGCGCGCATCGTCGGCACGACCCTGCGCCACTTGCACCAGCGCCAGGCTGACGATGGTGCTGGCATCCGTATTGCCCAGGCTTATCGCATCGCTCAGCGCCGTTTGCGCCGACGCAAAGCGACCGGCCAACACATAGGCGCGGCCGAGAATCTGGCGATAGGCGGCATTTTGCGGCTGCAACTGCACCGCCGCTTCGGCCGCTTCCACAGCCTTGTTCCCGTTACGGTCGGCCAGCGCCTTCTCGGCGGCAATGGCCAGCTTGCCCGGATCACCCTTTTGCTGAACGGCCGACGCCGACGGGCGGAATGCCGCGCCGGTGCAACCGACCATGGTGGTGGCGACCAGCAGGGATGACAGGGCCGCCTTTCCGAATGTCGTGCGTTTCATGATCTTACCCACCCTTCGTTCACTGGCCGTCGCGCATATGCGGCAGCTGCTGAGTCAGCCGGTCGATCTCCGGCAGGTCATTAAGAAAATCGTCCAGCGCCTTCGTCACGATCTGCTGGGCCGAACGGCCCGTAATCGCGCAGGCGAGGCGCAGCTTCAGGTGCCGCTGCGCATCCAGGCGCAGCGTAAAGGCCGCCTTGCGTTTACCGACGGGCGCAGCGATCGGCGCAGCCTGCTCGACCACGACCTTTTCAGCCTTGGCCTTCACCGGTTTGGCGGCCAGCCGCTTGGCCAGCGCCTTGCGCTCCTCCACCACCGGCGGCACGGGTATGACCGGCGTCATCGGCGTCAGGCCGATCGGTGCGGCCGGCTCCTCGACGGGTTCATAGACCGGCTCCACATCGAAGCCCATGTCGTTCCAGCCCAGATCGTCCTGTTGCACGGCGGCCATCTGCGCCCGGCCAAAGCCGAGCATGGGGCGGCGCATCGCCGGCTGGGCCGCACCCTTGCGGGCCAGCAGGCCGGATGTCAGCGACGCGAGCGGTTTGGGTTCGGCCATGTGACGTTCTCCCTTACTGGCTCACGCGGCGGCCGAAGCCACCACCGGCGGGACGCGCGGCACCCAGGGTACCGACACTGCCCTGGGGCACGGAAAAGACCGTGCGGCGGAAATTCTTCTCCAGCCGATCCGACACATAGGACCAGAGCGCCTCCACCTCGGCGGCGGAGCGGCCCTTGGGATCGACCTCCATCACGGTGCGCCCGTCGATCATCGACGCGGCGAAATCGGTGCGGTGATGCAGCGTCACCGGCGCCACAGTGCCATGTTGCGACAGGGCGACGGCGGCCTCGGACGTGATGCGCGCCTTGGGCGTGGCGGCGTTGACGACGAAGATCAGCGGCTTGCCGGCCCGTTCGCACAGGTCGACCGTGGCGCCCACGGCACGCAGGTCGTGCGGGCTGGGGCGGGTCGGCACGACGATCAGTTCGGCCACGGAAATCACGCTCTGGATCGCCATGGTGATGGCAGGCGGCGTGTCGATGACGGCCAGCTTGAAACCCTGCTGACGCAGGATTTCGAGGTCGGCAGCCAGACGTGCGACGGTGGTCTGGGCAAAGGCGGGAAATTCCGCCTCACGCTCGTTCCACCAGTCGGCGAGCGATCCCTGCGGATCGATATCGATCAGGACCACCGGGCCGGCGCCGGCACGCTGCGCCTGCACGGCCAGATGACCCGACAGGGTCGTCTTGCCCGATCCGCCCTTTTGCGAAGCCATTGCCAAAATCCGCACCTATTCCCCCCAGGAAAATCCAGTTCCGGAAGGGATTGGCACGACTGCCGCTAAAAATTGGTTAATTACGCGCGAAACTTCATGGCCGGCACGCCCCGCCATGGTGAAGTCGCTATCCAGTCTTTTGCCGTTACGCTAACAACAGCTTAACCTTATTTCGCCATTGCGGTCGTCAATTATTCTTTCGCACTGGAGCCTGTGCATATGAAGCATGTGTTGGGAATGGCAGCGCTGGCCGCGATGCTGGGTATGACTTTGCCTGCACAGGCGGACGTGAAAACCGGCGTCGACGCCTGGCAGCAGGGCGATTATGCCAAGGCGATCGCAGAATGGCGCCCCCTCGCCCAATCCGGCGATCCCGACGCGCAGTTCAACCTGGGTCAGGCCTATAAGCTGGGTCGCGGCGTGCAGCCCGACGTCAACACCGCGATCGACTGGTATCGCAAGGCCGCGGCGCAGGGGCATATGCGCGCCGAAGATAATCTGGGCCTGCTGATGTTCCAGCAGGGCGACCGCGCCGCCGCCATGCCCTATCTGCAACGCGCGTCCATGCGCGGTGAAGCCCGCGCCCAATATATCGTGGGCACCACCCTGTTCAACGGCGACACGATCGGCAAGGATTGGGTCCGCGCCTATGCGCTGATGACCCGCGCTTCCGCATCCGGCCTGCCGCAGGCTGCGACCAGTCTGGAGCAGATGGACAAATATATTCCGGAGGATCAGCGCAAGCAGGGACTGGCCATGGCCGCCGGCATGGAAAAGGGCGATAACAGCACCGCACTCGCCGTAGCGACGCCCGCCCCTGCGCCCGCGCGCAGCGGATCGGCGGTCCGTAACGCCGAACTCCCGCCCTCGACCAGCATCCCACAGGCACCCAAACCGATCCCCGCCCCGGCCAAGCCGCCGGTGCAGGTTGCGGCGGCCAAGCCGAAACCAGCGCCCGCAGCGCCCACGCCCACCCCCGTCCGTCAGGCCGCCGCCACGCCGGCTCCGGCTGCATCTGGCGGATGGCGCGTCCAGCTCGGCGCCTTCAGCGAAGATGCCCGCGCCCGTGCGCTATGGACTCAACTCAGCCGCAAGGTCGGCGGCCTGTCCGCCTATCAGCCCTATCTGGTGAAGGCCGGCGCCGTCACCCGGCTTCAGGCCGGCCCCATCGCCAGCAGCAGCGACGCCACCCGCCTCTGCGGCGCGATCAAGGCCGCCGGCGGCGACTGCATGCCCAAGAAGATGTAAGGGGCTTTCAGTTCACCTTTCCTCAAAACAACCCGTTCGCCCTGAGTAGCCGCTGAGCGAAGTCGAAGCGGCGTATCGAAGGGCTCAGCCCCTACTCAGGACGAACGGGGTTTATCACTCCCTCACCCTCGCCTGCTCCACCATTCAGTCGCGGAACTGCGCCAGCGGCCCCGCCCCCAGCGCGCCTTTCGGATAGACCAGATAATAGGCCTGCTCGGTCGATAGCGGCCGGGCGAAGGGGATGACCAGCGTCCCCGCCTCCAACTCTGGCCGAATGAGGAAGCTGGGGATCAGCGCCACCCCGACCCCGGCCGCGCAGGCCTGCGCCAGCATCAGGAAATGCTCATAGGCCGGCCCCTGCGCCAATCCGCTCGCGTCCACGCCCGCCATCGTCAGCCAGCGCGCCCAGGCATCGCGCCGCGATATCTGGCTGAGCAACGGCGCATGCAGCAGGTCGGCCGGCTCGCGCAGCGGGTGCGCCGCCAGCCAGCCCGACGAACAGACCGGCACCGCCTCTTCACGAAACAGAAAGTCCATATCCACGCCGGGCCAATCGGCTGCGACACCGAAATGGACAGCCGCATCGAAATCCTCATGCCCGAAATCGAAGGGCTGCGACCGGGCGGCAAAATCGATCACCAGGTCGGGATGCCGCGCCGTCAATTGCGGCAGGCGCGGCGCCAGCCAGCGCATGCCGAAACTGGGCAAGGTCGCGACACGCAAGGCCGTCTGGGATGGCCGCGCCGACACCCGCGCCGTCGCCCGGCGAATGGCGTCGAGCGCCGGCAACAACTCGTCGGCATAGGCTCGCCCCGCTTCATTCAATCGCACCCGCCGGCCGATCCGATCGAACAGGGGCGCCTGCAACATATCCTCCAGCTGCGCGATCTGGCGACTGACCGCGCTCTGGGTCAGGCCGATTTCCTCACCCGCGCGGGAAAAGCCGCCATGCCGCACCGCCGCCTCGAACGCGACCAGAGCCTGCATCGGTGGCAGATATCTACGCGCACCACTCATTCTTAACTCGCATCAACAGATGACAGGTCGCCATTTTGAATATCCCGCATATCCTGCGATAAGGGCACTGTCATCCGGAGCATATCATGTCGAATGAGAATATGGGTACGATAGAGACACTGGTCATAGCGACGCTGGGCGAGGAGACTGGCCGGCAGACGCTGGACATGCTGGCGATCGACCCCGCCCTGTTGGCACAGCGCGGCGATACCGTCTCCCGCGCCGCCTTCGCCATGGCCATGAACGTCGCCCTGTTCGACGATCTACTGCGCCGGGTGCCGAGCGGCGACGCCTATGTCGCCGACACGCTGGCCCGCGGCGGCAAGGTCGTGTTCGACCATGGCGCGCTGCGCTCCATCCGCTTCCCGGCCGGCCCGACCGGCGCGCTTCCGGGTGGCGAAGATGCCTTCACCCGCATCTTCCTGCCCCTGGGATACGAGATGGCCGCGCTCTATCCGCTCGACCGCCTGCGCATGACCGGCCGCGCCTATCGCCACCGGGACTTCCCCGAAGCGATCCCGCAATTCTTCCTGTCCGAATTGCATGTCGATCGTTTCGACGATGAATTTGCCGACGCCGCCGCCCGCATCTTCGGTACCAGCCGCGACCCGCTGGACGAACCGACCAAGGCCCTGCTGGCGCAATATTCACGCGATATACCTGTCCAACTCGCTGTCGCCATCGCCGCCCTCCCGGTGATCCTCACCGCTTTCGACCGCCAGCATGAACCGCCCGCTTTCGAGGATTATCAACTGCTCCTCTCCCGCTCCAACGAAGCCGCCTGGATCGCGACCGAAGGCAACGGCTTCAACCATGCCACCGACCGGGTCGCGGATGTCGCGGCGCTGGCTGACCGATTGAAGGCGGAAGACAGGCCGATGAAGGCGAAGCTGGAAATCTCCGCCACCGGCCGCGTGCGCCAGACCGCCTTCCGCGCCGACAGCGTGGAGCGCCCCTTCGCCGACGGCGAATGGCGACAGGTGCCCGGCTCCTTCTATGAATTTATCAGCCGCGATATCGATCCGGAAACGGGCCGGCTCGACTTGGCCTTCGACACCGGCAACGCCACCGGCATATTCGCCATGACCAGTGCCCAAAACGGAGCGAACCGGTGAACGCCATGCTACAGTCCTTCGATCCGGCCTCGCGCGAACTCATCTGGGAAGGCCCGGTCGCGAGCGCGGATGATTGCCATCTTGCCATCGCCGCCGCGCGTACCGCCCTGCCCGGCTGGCGCGCGCTGCCGGTGGACGATCGCATCGCCGTCGCCCGCCGCTATGCCGCCGTGCTGAGCGAACGCCGCGCCGCGCTGGCCGAACTCATCTCGCGCGAAACGGGCAAGTTGCTCTGGGAAAGCGACGCCGAAATCGGCTCCATGATCGCCAAGGTCGATGTATCGATCAAGGCACATGCCGAACGCTCCGGCGAACGCTCCGCCGACATGCCCTTCGGCCGCGCGATCTTGCGCCATCGCGGCCATGGCGTGATGGCAGTGCTTGGCCCCTATAATTTCCCCGGCCACCTGCCCAACGGCCATATCGTCCCGGCGCTGATCGCGGGCAACGCCATCGTCTTCAAACCGTCCGAAATCACGCCTGCCACAGGCGCGGCCATGGCCGATGCCTGGACGGCGGCGGGTCTGCCCGATGGTCTGCTGACCGTGGTGCAGGGCGGTCGTTCGACCGGTGAAGCGCTGGTCGCCGGCGACATTGACGGCTTGCTGTTCACCGGATCTGCGGGCGCGGGGGCCGCATTGCGCCGCGCGCTGGTCGATCGCCCCCATGTCGTCATGGCGCTGGAACTGGGCGGCAATAATCCGCTGATCGCCTGGGACAGTCCGGAGGCTGCCGCATCGATCATCGTCAATTCGGCCTTCATCACCACCGGTCAGCGCTGCTCCTGCGCCCGCCGCCTGATCGTACCGCAGGGCGCGACCGGCGATGCCATCGTGGAGGCGACCGCCGCCCTGGCCGCACGCTTGCCGATCGCCGCCTGGAACGAAACGGGTGACGCCTTCATGGGGCCACTCATATCGGATCAGGCGGCCGCAGCCTCCCATCGCGCCGTCAGCGACCTGATTGCGCGCGGGGCACGCACCATCCGCCCCTTTGAAGGGGTAGCCGATCGCAGCGCCGCGTTTGTTACGCCGGCTATACTGGATATGACCGGCGTGACGGCCCCCGACGCGGAGATTTTCGCGCCCGTGCTTACGGTGATCCGCGTACCAGACTTCGACGCCGCGATCGCTGCCGCCAACGCCACCAGCTTCGGCCTGTCGGCCGGCCTCATCTCGCAAGATGAAGCGCTATGGCAGCGCGTGGTCGAGGAAAGCCGCGCCGGCGTCGTCAACCGCAACCGGCCGACCACCGGGGCTGCCGGCAACATGCCCTTCGGCGGCCTGGGCGCATCGGGCAATCATCGCCCCAGCGCCTATTATGCGGCCGACTATTGCGCCTACCCCATCGCCAGTTTCGAAGCGGAGGGGGTCGCGGCTGTTCCGATCAACGGGCTGGACGGTTAAAGCCCCAGCCGCGCCCAGAAATCGGCCGGCGCGATCACCTTGTTTGCGGCCGGCTTGCGCTCGACGCGCGTCCAGCTGCTATGGGGAAGATAAAGAGCGTCGGCCGGCTGAGTGATCCGGGACTGGCGGCGGTTTTGGGTCGTGCGGGTCATCGTCTTCTCCTTTGCAAGGGAACACGAAACCTGGCGTGGTCGCTTCGGCACCGTGCGCTTTAGCCGTTGGTGACGCGGAGCAAGCTGACATCCTTCAAAAGCCGCGGAGCGCAAGGCTCGCGGCTATATCTACCGATTGAGTCGAGAAAATCGACATAGCTTTGCTTGGGCCGTCTCCAGCCCTACTTGCCTGCCGGATCGGGTCAGACGGTCAGGCGATCCGATGCAGGGCGCACAGCTTGTTGCCGGCCGGATCGCGCAGATAGGCAAGATAGAGCTTGCCGAACCCGCCTTCGCGCACGCCTGGCGGGTCTTCGCAGGCAGTCCCGCCCGCTGCCACACCCGCCGCATGCCAGGCATCCGCCTCTTGCGGCGACGCCATCTTGAAACCGATGGTCCCACCATTGGCATGACAGGCCGGCGCCCCGTCGATCGGCGTCGTCACGAGGAACAGCGCGCCGTCATGCAGATAGATGGCCCGCCCCTTGTCATCGAAGAAGCCGGGCTTGGCACCGATCGCGCCGAAGGTCGCGTCGTAAAAGGCTTTCGACGCCGCCATATCGCTGGCACCGACCATGACATGGCTAAACATCAGCCCTCCTATGCATGAAATATCGACGAAGACGCGCCATCGCCATGCCCGGATATGGCATGTTGACCACGCAGATGTCGGACGCCTGCGTCAGGCGACCGTCGGCCGGGTCGGGATCAGAAGATCGTGCTGTAGAGGAACCAGCCCACGATCAGCAGGCTCGACACGATGCAAATACGATCACCAAAGACGTCGATACGAGACATCAGATAACATCCTTCCAAATGGGGCGATCTGCGTCGCCTCTGAGGAAAGATTACATCAGTTTTTACCGCGTCGGAATAGGAAAGTTACGATGGGACGCATGAAAAGGGCGGTGAACCGACATTCACCGCCCCTTGAACGATCGTTCCGTGATCTTAGCCGCTTATTGCGAACGATAACGGCTGTTATTTTATCGAAAGTCGGGCCCGCGATGCGCCAGGAAGGCCCGAGTCGATTCCTGTGGACCGCGATAGGCCTCCTGAAATTCGGCGCTCCAATATTTCAGGTCATGCAGGTCGATCCGCGCGCCCGACACGGCACAAAGCACGAACTGCCCCGACCGCACGATATCGAAATCGGCGGCGCCATAGTGCAGCACCGCCAGCCCCGGAAGGTCCGCCACCGTCAGTCGCCCGTCAGGATGCGGTCGACCAGCTGCTTTAC
Source organism: Sphingobium limneticum (assembly GCF_008710165.1). Classification (NCBI taxonomy): domain Bacteria; kingdom Pseudomonadati; phylum Pseudomonadota; class Alphaproteobacteria; order Sphingomonadales; family Sphingobiaceae; genus Sphingobium; species Sphingobium limneticum. Next base: position 201,055 of record NZ_VYQA01000002.1, read on the forward strand.
GGTCGGCACGAACCCGTTCGAATAGAAAGGATCCTGCTTGAACCGATAGGCGGCATGGCCGGCGAACAGCAGATTCTTGTCCAGGTCGCCGCCATGGACCGATTCCTGCAACGACTTCTGAATGCAGAAGCTGCGCGGATCGGCCAGACGCCCGGTCGAATTGGTTTCGCTGTCCATCCAGCTGGAGAAGCTGCACTGCGACAGGCAGCCCATGCAGTCGGTCTGGTCCTTGCGGATTTCCGCTTTCTCTTCTTCGGTGACGAAGACCAGCGTATTGTCCGGCGTCTTGAGCGCGGAGGTGAACCCGGCCCCGAACCATTCGCGCGCACGCTGAAGGTCGCCCAGCGTCACCCAGAAATTCTTGCCCTTCACGCCCACATCCAACTGGTGGGTATGGTCGCCCGCCTGTTCGGTGCTGAACGGGATCTGCCGGTCCGAACGCCCTTCCAGCGAACGCAGGAAGGGATTGCGGATCGCCGAGCTGTAAAAGCCGGTGGGCGAAAATTTGTGCAGCAGCACGTCGCCCGGCTCCAGCTGCATCAGCCGGTCCTTCCAATCCTGCGGGATCGGGCTTTCCTGCGTCAACAGCGGGCGGGTGCCGAACTGGAACATGATCGATCCCAGCTCGGGATTGTCGATCCAGTCGTTCCAGTCCTTGAGCGCCCACACGCCGCCGGCCATCACGATCGGCACATCGTCTGAAATGCCGCCTTCGCGCATGGTGGCGCGCAGGTCGCGGACGCGGGGATAGGGGTCTTGCGGTGCGCGCGGATCTTCGGCGTTGGACAGGCCGTTATGACCGCCCGCCAGCCAGGGATCTTCATAGACCACCGCCGCCAGCCATTCCGCCGCCTTGGAATAGGCACGCTTCCACAGCGCGCGGAAAGCGCGGCCGGAGGACACGATGGGCAGATAGCTGACATTGTAGGATGCCGCGATTTCGCTCAGCTTATAGGGCATGCCCGCGCCGCAGGTGACGCCCGCCACCATGCCGCGCGTCTTGTCCAGCACGCCGTGCAGCACCCGCTGCGCGCCGCCCATTTCCCACAGAACGTTGATGTTGATCGCACCCTTGCCGCCGGCAATCTCGAACGCGCGCTTCACCTGCTCGACGGCGCCGTCGATGGCATAGGCGATCAATTCTTCGTGCCGGTCACGACGCGTGCGGCCGTGATAGAGTTGAGGGATGACATTGCCGAAGCTGTCATAGCTGTCCGCGTTTACCGCCGACACGGTGCCGATGCCGCCAGCCGCCGCCCAGGCGCCGGAGCTGCTATGGTTGGATACGGCAACGCCCTTGCCGCCCTCCACGATCGGCCACACTTCACGGCCACCATAGACGATGGGCTTCAACCCCTTGAACAACGACATCTCCTGCACATGCCCCGGCCCCCTCGACCGGGTAAAAAGCGACCCTATAGCAGCTTTGGCTGTCTATGACGAATTGCGGGCGCCCTAGCGCAAAATCATGGGGCTGGCCAGAGCCTCGCCGTACAGCTTTGCATAAGCATTTACCATGTCGGCTTCCGCATAGTCGCGCATCGCACGCTGGCGGTTGGCCATGCCCAGCCGGGCGCGCAGATCGGCGTCGCCCGCCAGCACGCCCAGCGCGTCGGCCAGTGCCTGCTCATCCTCCACGACGAAGGGGCGATTTTCCGGCGCGACCATGTTGGCGACGTCCCCCACATCCATGGACGCTGCCGGTACGCCGGCCGCCATCGCTTCCACCAGCGAAATGGGAAATTGCTCGCTGTCTGACGACAAGGCGAAAATATCGAACAGGCCGACGAAGCGCCAGGGCCGATCCATGAAGCCCGCCATATGGATGCCTTCCAGGCCATGAGCCGCCGCCTCCGCCAGGATCGCTTCGCGCTCCGGCCCCTCGCCCACCACCACCAGTTGCAACCGATCCTTGTGCGCGGCAACGGCACGAACCAGACGCGGGATATTCTTGACCGCGCGCAGTCCTGCCAGCGTACCGACCAGCAGCTTGCCAGGCGAGCGAACGAGGCCGGCAATCGCATCGGGCGCTGGCGCCTCGCCATAGCGATCGACATCGATCCCGTTGCGGATCAGGTGCAACCGTTCCGCCGGCTGTTTCCACACCGACCGGGCAATCTCCTCCAGCCGGACCGACGGCACCACCATGGCATGCGCGCGGTGCAGCGCGAGCCGGCGAAACAGGTTCCGCTTGGTTTTCAGGCCATTATTCTCGTCCGCGTTGAAGCCATCTTCATGATGGATCAGCGGTGGAAGGCCGGCCGATGCCCTCGCCAGCCGGTGCGCCATGACCGCATCCATCGATCCCCAATTATAGGTGAGGACAAGATCGAACTGCTTGAGGAAAGCGGTGATGACCCGATAGCGCGCCAGCCCCGGCTTGCCGGCAAAGGATGGGCCATCGGGATAGTCCACCCTGACCGACGGATCGATCGCATCGCGGGCGCTCATCGCCTGCGGGTCGGCGCTGGCGATACTGTGCCGCGCCTTGTCGCCCCAGATGTTCATCAGGCGCACCGCCCGCGCTTCCTTGCCGCCCAGCGTGAAGCTGCCATGGACATGCAGGATATGGGGCGGTCTATCCATGCAGCACCCGCGTCAGCAGACGGTCGATCGCCGCGACGCTTTCCGGTTCATCCAGCGCCGGCGCATGGCCTACGCCCGGCACGGCGACGAGTTCGGCGGTCGCACCGATCCCGTCCGCCATACGCTGCGCCGACGCAGCCGACAGCAGGTCGGATCGCTCGCCCCGCAGCAACAGCGTCGGAATGCCCTGAAACGCCTGCATCACCGGCCACATATCGACGCCCGCTTCGCTGCCCATGGCGCGGATCGGCTCGGCGATCTTCATATCGTAATCCAGCACGACGCGCCCGCCGCTGTTCAGCCGATACAGGCGCTTGGCCATGGCCAGCCATTGTTCCAGATCATAGCCGGGATAGACGTCCGCATTGGCCTCCGCCAGCGCGCGCGCGGCATGAACCCAGGTGGGGTGCGACTGCCCGACCCCGACATAGGATCGGATACGATCCAGCCCGCCTTCATCCAGCGCCGGCCCGACATCGTTGAGCAGCGCGCCGGCCAGCCATTCCTTGTGGGTCGCGGCGATCAGCATGGTGATGATCCCGCCCAGCGACGTCCCCACCGCAACGAATCGGGTGATGGCCAGATCGGCCAGCAAGCGGCTGATATCCTGCAAATAGGTCAGCGGGACATAGGTCATCGCGTCCTTGGCATAGGCGCTTTCGGCACGGCCGCGCATGTCCGGGCAGATCAGCCGCCACTCCCCCGCCAACCGCCCCGCCAGCGGCTCGAAATCGCGCGCATTGCGTGTCAGCCCCGGCAGGCAGAGCAAGGGCGGACGGCCATCGTCGCCGCCTTCATAGTCGCGATAATGGAGCCGAAGTCCATCGGGCGACCACCAATATCCGTCCTTATAGCCGCTCAAGCTTGATCCTTCAGGTGACCTTCCCCCATATCGCCATATGATCCAGATGCCGCAAGCCGCCAAATATCGCCCCGCCACCGAAATCGACGCACTGATGCCGGACATCGCCGCACCGGTCGCGGCGGCGGACTTTCCGCAGACCATCCTGCGCTATCGCAACGACCGGGCCGCCGCCTCGGTCGGGCTGGATGGGCTGAGCGACGAGGCATGGATCGCCCATTTCGGCCGCTTCGTACCGCTGGAAGGCAGCCTGCCCCAGCCGCTGGCGCTGCGCTATCATGGCCATCAGTTCCGCCATTATAATCCCGATATCGGCGACGGGCGCGGCTTCCTGTTCGCGCAATTGCGCGACGATCGGGACCGGTTGCTGGACCTGGGCACCAAGGGATCGGGCCAGACACCCTATAGCCGTTTCGGCGATGGACGGCTGACGCTCAAGGGGGGCGTGCGCGAAATATTGGCGACCGAAATGCTGGAGGCACTGGGCGTCAACACGTCCAAGACCTTCTCCATCATCGAAACGGGCGAAGCGCTGGAGCGCAATGACGAGCCATCCCCCACGCGCGGCGCGGCGATGGTGCGCCTGAGCCATTCGCATATCCGCATCGGCTCCTTCCAGCGCGCGGCTTTCCATGAAGACAAGGCTCTGCTGGAAAAGCTGACCGACTATGCCCTCACCCGCCTTTATGAAGAGGCGCCCGGCGACAATCCGCCGGCGCAATTGCTGGGCCATGTGGTGGAGCGCACCGCCGACCTTGCCGCCAGCTACATGGTGGCGGGCTTCGTCCATGGCGTATTGAACAGCGACAATATCAACGTGACGGGTGAGAGTTTCGACTATGGCCCATGGCGCTTCACCCCGCTGTGGGACGCCAATTTCACCGCCGCCTATTTCGACCATCAGGGCCTCTACGCCTTCGGGCGACAGGCAGAGGCGATCCATTGGGACGTGGCGCAACTGGCCATATCCTTGCGCGCGCTGACGGATGCGCCGCCGCTGATCGCAGAGCTGGAACGCTTTCCGAACCTGTATGCGCAGGCGATGCAGCGCCGATTCTGCTGGCGGCTGGGCGTGGAGCCCGGCGCCGATCCCGGCCCGATGATCGAGGCCGCCGTCCGCGCCATGGTGACGACCGGCACCCCGATCGACAGCTTCTTTCACGACTGGCGCGGGGGCGCACCGCGCGACGACGCGGCCTATCCCGACGCGGCCTGGGCCACCTTGCACATGGCGCTCGCCGATTTCACGCCCGTGTCCGGTGCGAAGGATCATGCCTATTGGACCGACCAGGCCCCCTGTTCCATGCACATCGACGAAGTGGAGGCGATCTGGAGCGCGATCGACAGGGACGACGACTGGACCCCGCTCCAGGCAAAGGTTGCCGCGATCCGGCGCATGGGCGATGCCATGCAAGGCCCCGGCGCCCCCGGAAAATAACCAGGGTAAAGAACCGATGTTAATGACGCGAAGACCAAAGCGGGTTAGTCCATCGAAGATTATGCAATTTTGGTGGGACCATGATCGAGCGTGATTTGTCTGATCCGGATGGGATCATCACCGTCCGATCGTCCGGCGACTGGACCCGCGCAGAAATCGACGAACATTTCGCGGCGCTACGCGAAATCGTCGCGAGCAGGCGCCGAAATGGCGATCCCATACGTGTCCTGTCGGACCTGAGCAGCGCGTGCACCGATGATATGGGCATAAACGACCATATTCTGGACGAATGCCACCGCACCTATCAGCCCGGTGACCGTGTCGCGATCCTGACGCCTGGACCATCGTCGAAGCGATGGCTGCGCGAACGGCTGCGCGGGTCGGAAGTCGCGGCCTTCAGTTCGCGCCTGCCCGCTGAAATGTGGTTGATGGCCGACGACCTCCCGCCGCCGGAATGAAGGGCGCGGGCGCTTTGCGCCATCCTGCCATTGCCACCTTTTCGTTAACCAATTTCCGCCATACCGTTCCCCAAATGGTCGCGCCGCTTACATCCCATGAACCTGCCACCGGCACCCTGCTCTGGCAGGGCGAGCCCGGAAACGTCGATGCAGAGGTCGCCCGCGCCCGCGCCGCCTGGCCCAGATGGGCGGCCCAACCGATCGCCTATCGCATCGAAACGCTGCGCCGCTTCGTCAATGTCGTGCGCAAGCATGAGGATGCGCTGGCGGACCTGATCGCCCGCGAAACCGGCAAGCCTTTGTGGGACGCCCGCAACGAAGTCGCCGCCGTCATGGGAAAGGTCGACGTCAGCGTCGCCGCCTATTCCGAACGCACCGGGCAACGCCGGCTGGAAGCGGCGCTGGGCGCGCGCCAGTCGGTGCGGCACAAGCCCCATGGCGTCATGGCGGTGCTCGGACCCTATAATTTTCCCGCGCATCTGCCCAACGGCCACATCATCCCCGCCCTGCTGGCCGGCAATGCCGTGATATTCAAACCGTCGGAAAAAACCCCGGCGGTCGGCGAATATCTGGTCAAACTCTATCATGAGGCCGGCGTGCCGGTGGACGTCGTCCGCCTGCTGATCGGCGCGGCCGAAACCGGCAAGGCGCTGGCCGCCCATCCCGATATCAGCGGCATCCTTTTCACCGGATCGGCGCAGACCGGCATCGCGATCAACCGGCAATTCGCAGCCCAGCCTTCCAAGATCCTCGCGCTCGAAATGGGCGGCAACAACCCAATCATCGTCTGGGACACGCCCGAAATCAACGCGGCGGCCACTTTGGTTGTGCAATCCGCCTTCATGACCAGCGGCCAGCGCTGCACCGCCGCCAGCCGCCTGATCGTGCGTGACAGCATCGCCGACAAGCTGGTGGGCGAGATCAAGAAGCTGGCCGACCGGCTGATCGTCGATCATCCCCATGCGGACCCTGCCCCCTATATGGGACCGGTCATCGACAATCAGGCGGCCGACGGGCTGACCGAAAGCTTTCTCTATCTGATGAGCAACGGCGGCAAGCCGATCAAGCATATGGTGCGCCCGCACAAGGGCCTGCCCTTCCTGTCGCCCGCCATCATCGACGTCACCGCCATGAAGGAGCGGCCCGACGTCGAACTGTTCGGTCCGTTGCTTCAGGTAATCCGCGTATCGGATTTCGGCGATGCCATCGCGGAGGCCAATAATACGCGCTACGGCCTGTCCGCTTCGCTGATTGGTGGGTCGCCCGAACAATATAATCAATTCTGGGCCAATATCCGCGCCGGCCTCGTCAACTGGAACCGCCCGACCAACGGCGCCTCTTCCTCCGCCCCGTTCGGCGGCACCGGCATATCGGGCAATCACCGGCCCAGCGCCTATTATGCCGCCGACTATTGCGCCTATCCGGTCGTTTCGGCGGAAATCGAGACGCCGCGCGCCTCCATCGGCGTTGGCCTCAAGGATATCGACGTCAGCGTGATGGGCGATTGACGCAAAAACATTTCCTAATCCCCTGCATACCCATTCTGAATTGAACTACAGGCGCGCTTTCGCCATCTGGCCATCATGGCTGATACAGCACCCTCGACAGTCTATCTCGTAGGCGCAGGCCCCGGCGATCCGGACCTGCTGACGATCAAGGCCGCGCGCCTGATCGGCGCGGCCGATGTCATCGTGCATGATGGGCTGGTGTCCGACGCCATCCTGGCTTTGGCCTCCCCCGACGCGGACCTCATTTCCGTCGCCAAGCAGCGCAGCCGCCATTCCATGCCGCAGGAGGCTATCAACGCCCTGCTGGTCGACCTTGCCCGCGAAGGCCGCAATGTCGTGCGGTTGAAGGGTGGCGACCCCTTCATCTTCGGCCGGGGTGGCGAGGAAGTCGAAGTCTGCCGCGCCGCCGGCGTGCCGGTGGACGTCGTGCCGGGCATCAGCGCCGCGATCGGCAGCGCCGCTTCCGCTCAACTCCCCCTCACCCATCGCGCCGCATCCAGCGCCGTCAGCTTCGTCGCTGGCCAGTGCAAGGGGCTGACGGATCAGGACTGGTCCGGGCTGGCGGGTACAGGACGCACGCTCGTCATCTATATGGGCGTTGCGACCGCTGCCGACATCGCCGACAAGCTGATCGCGGACGGTGTATCGCCCACGCTGCCCGTGGCGGTGCTGGAAAACGGCACCCGCGCCGACATGCGGACGCTGCGCACGCTGCTCGCCGACCTTGGCGACATGGTCGCGCGGGAACAGGTGATCAGCCCGGCGTTGATCGTGGTCGGCGACGTCGCCGCGCATGCGCTGGCACAGGACGTGCTGATGGCCTATCGGGACACGACATTGAATATCGAAGATCCGGCATCGATCGGACCGAACGGGAAAAGGGTAGAATGAAGATACTGACGGGCAATGACCTGGTGACCGGCGACGTCATCTGGTGGGCGGGTGACGGCTGGTCGCGGCAGGTCGGCGACAGCGCCGATGTCGGCGACCATGGCACAGACCTCGCCCGCACGGAGGAAGCCGCGCTGCGCGTCGTGGGCGCCTATGTGATCGACGCGACCGTTACCGACGAAGGTGTTCGCCCGGCCCATATCAAGGACCGCATCCGTGCCCTCGGCCCGACGGTGCGCCCCGACCTGACCCTGAAACCGAATGATGCCGACGCCGGCAACTGGGTGATCTGACCATGTATCGCTATGACAGCTACGACCAGTCCATCGTGAACGCGCGGGTGGAGGAATTTCGCGATCAGGTGCAGCGCCGCCTGACCGGCGCGCTCACCGAAGACCAGTTCAAGCCGCTGCGGCTGATGAACGGCCTCTACCTGCAATTGCACGCCTATATGCTGCGCGTCGCCATCCCCTATGGCACATTGTCGGGCAAGCAGATGCGCAAGCTGGGCGAAATCGCGGCGAAGTACGACAAGGGTTACGGCCACTTCACCACGCGCCAGAACCTGCAATATAACTGGATCAAGCTGGCCGACGCGCCCGACATCCTGGCCGAACTGGCCACGGTGGAGATGCACGCCATCCAGACCAGCGGCAATTGCATCCGCAATATCAGCTCGGATCAATATGCCGGCGTCAGCGCTGACGAAGTGGCGGACCCCCGCCCTTGGGCTGAGCTGCTGCGCCAATGGTCGAGCTTCCACCCGGAATTCACCTATCTGCCGCGCAAGTTCAAGATTTGCGTGATCGCATCGGACGACGACCGCGCGGCGATGCGCCTGCACGATATCGGCCTGAAGCTGGTGGAACGCGACGGCGTCATCGGCGCGGAAGTCTATGCCGGTGGCGGCATGGGCCGCACCCCGATGGTCGCCCCGCTGATCCGCGACTTCGTGCCGGAAGAAGAGATCGTCTCCTATCTCGAAGCCTGCCTGCGCGTGTACAATCGCTACGGTCGCCGCGACAACAAGTATAAGGCGCGGATCAAGATCCTGGTCCACGAAATCGGCGTCGAGGATTATAAGCGCCAGGTCGAGGAAGAGTTCGCCCATATGCGGACCCTCGGCCTCAACCCGCCGGTCGAGGAACTGGCCCGCATCCGCGCCTTCTTCGCCAATCCCGCCTATGAAGCGGGCGCAAGCGAGGATATCGACCGCGCCGATCCGGCCTTCGCCTTGTGGGTCGACCGTCAGGTCGCGGCGCACAAGCAGCCCGGCTATGCCATCGTCAATATCAGCCTGAAGCCGCTGACCGGTATTCCGGGCGATGCGTCGGCCGAGCAGATCGACCTGGTCGCCAGCCTTGCCGAGCAATATTCGCTCGACGAACTGCGCGTCACCCATGCGCAAAATCTCGTCCTGCCGCATGTGAAGAAGGCGGACCTGTACGCCATCTGGCAGAAGCTGGAGGAAGCGGGTCTGGCCGAAGCCAATCTCGACCTTATCACCGACATCATCGCCTGCCCTGGCCTGGATTATTGCGCGCTCGCCAATGCGCGGTCGATCCCGCTGGCGCAGAAGATCGCGCAGCGCTTCGCTGCGGCCGAGCGCCAAGCGGAATTGGGCGAGCTGAAGCTGAAGATTTCGGGCTGCATCAACGCCTGCGGCCACCATCATGCCGGCCATATCGGCATATTGGGCGTGGACCGTAAGGGTGTGGAGAATTTCCAGCTGCTGCTCGGCGGATCGGGCGCTGAGGATGCCTCGCTCGGCCAGATCACCGGCCCCGGTTTTTCCGAGGACGGCGTGGTCGATGCGATCGAGAAGGTGACGGACATCTATCTGGCGGAACGCACCAGCGGCGAACGCTTCCTCGACACCTATCGCCGCATCGGCATGAAGCCTTTCAAGGAGGCGATCTATGGCTGATCGCGACGTCGTCTATCCGGCGAATCCCCATGCCCTGTACGATCATCATCGCTATTCGCCCGCCGTCCGGTCGAAAGGCTTTCTGTTCGTGTCGGGTCAGGTCGGTGCGCGTCAGGACGGTTCGCCCGAACCGGATCTGGCCGCGCAGGTCCAGCTTGCCTTCGACAATCTGAACGCGATCCTGAGCGCGGCGGGCAGCAGTTTTGCGAACGCCGTGGACGTCACCCTGTTCATGATCGATCCGGAGGCGGATTTCGACACTATCTGGCCGGTGCTTCAGGCCAATTGGGGCGAAAAGCCCTTCCCCAACATCACCGCCGTCGGCGTCAACTGGCTCGCCGGCTTCCAGTTCGAGATCAAGGTTATCGCACGTATCCCGGAGGAAGCGGATCATGGTTGAATTTCTGTCCTTCCGGGATGGCGAAGCGGGTCAGGAACCGGCCGTCACGGTCGAATCCTTCACTGGCCAGTCGAACGCCACCGCCGTGCGCATCGAACCGGGCGAGGATGCCCGCGAATTGCTGCCCCATCTCGATCGCCTGTCGCTGGTGGAGGTGAACTTCCCGGCCTATGGCGACGGCCGCGGCTATTCCGCCGCCCGCATCCTGCGGGAATCGGGCTATCAGGGCGAATTGCGCGCCGTGGGCGATGTGCTGGTCGATCAGATCAACGCCATGCGTCGCTGCGGCTTCGACAGTTTCCACCCCGCAAAGCCGCTGGATGACGCCGCCGTGGAGCGTGCGCTCACCCGCTATGACGACGTCTATCAAAAGGCGATCGATGGCCGTCAGCCCGTTTGGGCCAAACGGCATCCGGAGAAAATACATGGCTGAACCTGCCCGCCAAATCGACATGATCGACACTCGCCCCGCCTTCACCCAGGCAGAGGCCGACGCGCTGAACGCGCGGTTCGAGGGTGTCGACACGCTGACCATGCTCAAGACCGTGTTTGCGGAGAAACTCGCCGGCAATGTCGCCGTCGTCTCCTCCTTCGGCACGGAAAGCGCGGTCTTGCTCGATCTGGTGGCCAAGGCGGACAGGAGCGTGCCGGTCATCTTCGTCGACACGATGAAGATGTTCGCCGAAACGCTGAATTATCGCGACACGCTGATCGCCCGTTTCGGTTTCACGGACAGCCGCACCGTCGCGCCGATCGCCGACGTGATCGCCAAGAAGGACGAAACCGGCCTGCGCTGGTCCTACGACCCCGATGGCTGCTGCGAAATCCGCAAGGTCGAACCGATGAAGCGCGCGAAGGATGGCTTGGACACCTGGATTTCGGGCCGCAAGGCCTTCCAGTCGGTCACGCGCCAGAACCTCCCCCGTTTCGAGGTGGAGGATGGCCGGTTGAAGCTCAACCCGCTGGGCGACTGGACAAAGGGCGATCTGGAAGTCTATTTCGACCGCGAGAATCTGCCCCGCCACCCGCTGGAGGCGCAAGGCTATCTGTCGATCGGCTGCGAACCCTGCACGTCGAAGGTGAAGCCTGGCGAAGATCCGCGCGCGGGACGCTGGCGCGGGTGGGATAAGGTGGAGTGCGGCATTCATTCGCCCGTCACGCCGATTCCGGTGGCCGATCCCGAAGATCCGGCCAACCTGCCGTCCTTCTGACACGCACCTCTGCGCCGATCGAAAAGATCGCGGTACCGTAACAATATTGCAAGCGGCTGGACGGATGGTGCCAGCCGCGCAATATACTCGGCCCCATTGTCAAAGACATAAGGGAGTCGTCCATGGACCGCCGTCAATTCCTCGCCACCAGTGGTGCAGCCGCCCTTGCCGCTGCAACGCCCCGCGCTCTTGCCCAGACGGCTGGCGCCGACGACGCCCGGCTATCCGCGACCTTCGCCGCCATCTTCGATCGGCAGCTGGATCTTTCGCCCGCTTTCGTCACCAGCCTCGGCCTCGACAAGGGCGGCCGTGCCGGCGCGAAGAGCCAGCTGGACGACAATAGCAAGTCGGCGATGATGAAGCGGCTGGCCACGACACAGACCGCGATCAAGGAACTGGAGGGGTATAAGACCGCCAGCCTGTCCGACGCGCAGCGGTTGAATCTGGACGTCATTCTCTACGCGCTGGACCAGCAGACCGTCGCCCCCGCCAAATTCGGCCTCAACAGCGCGGTGCGCCCCTATCGCATCTTCCAGCAGGGCGGCAGCTATTTCTCCACGCCGGATTTTCTCAACACCGCCCACACCATCAACGCCACGGCCGATTGCGACGCCTATGTCGCACGGCTGGAGGCCTTCGCCCGCAACCTGCGCACCGACACCGCACTCCAGCGGGATGAGGCGGCGCGCGGCTATCTGGCGCCGGGCTGGTCGCTCGACCTGACGCTGGGCCAAATGAAGAAACTGCGCAGTCAGAGCGCCGCCGACAGTTCGATGGTCCAGTCGCTGGTCAAGCGCGCCGCGGCCAAGGGGCTGACCGGCGACTGGCAGAGCCAAGCCGCAGCGGTGGTGGAAAAATCCATCTACCCCGCACTGGACGAGCAGATCGCCGCGATCGAATCGCTACGTGGCAAGACGGCGGCGGGCGACGGCGTCTGGCGCACGCCGCGCGGTGATGAAATCTACGCCGCGGCGCTCAAGAGCGCGACCACGACCGACCTGTCGGCCGACCAGATTCACGCCGTGGGGCTGGAGCAGGTGGCGGACCTCTCCGCCCAGCTGGACGTGATCCTCAAGGGCGCCGGCCGCACCAGCGGGTCGATCGGCGAACGATTGGCCGCGCTCAATGTCGATCCGGCGCAGCTCTACCCCGACAGCGCGGAGGGCCGCGCTGCCCTGCTCGCCCAGCTCAATCGCGATATCGACGCGATGAAGGCCAAACTTCCCAATGCCTTCACCACCATTCCTGACACCGCGCTGGAAATCCGCGCGGTGCCGGTCGAAATTCAGGATGGCGCGTCCAACGGCTATTATAACCGCGCCGCGCTGGATGGATCGCGTCCCGCCATCTATTTCATCAACCTCAAGGATGTGGGCGACTGGCCGAAATATGGCCTGCCCTCGCTCACCTATCATGAAGGCGTGCCGGGCCATCACCTCCAGATTTCGACCGCGCAAAATGCGGGCGACGTGCCGATGCTGCGCAAGACCGCCTTCATGAGCGCCTATACCGAAGGCTGGGCGCTTTATGCCGAACAGCTGGCGGACGAGCTGGGCGGCTATGCGACGCCGATCGACCGGGCCGGCTATCTCCAGTCCTTCCTGTTCCGCGCGGCACGGCTGGTAGTCGATACCGGCATCCATGCGAAGAAATGGGATGTGAAGCAGGCAACCGACTATATGGTCGAAAAGACCGGCTTCGCCCGGCCCCGCTGCCAGCGCGAAGTCGAACGCTATTGCACCCAGCCGGGTCAGGCGACCAGCTACAAGGTCGGTCATGGCGTGTGGAGCAAAGCGCGCCAGGACGCGCAGGCATCGCTCGGCAAAAACTTCGATATCAAGCAGTTCCACGCCATCCTTGAGGAAGGCGCGATGCCGCTGTCGATGCTGGAAAAGCGGGTCGCCGCGCGGGCGAAGGCGGTAAAGGGCTAACCGCCCTAGCCCGCATCACCTCGTCATCCCCGCGCAGGCGGGGATCCATCTCCCCTGCGTTGATCTTGGTGCAAGGTAAGGGGATGTATCCCCGCCTTCGCGGGAATGACGGATGTTTAACTGCCGCGATTATTCGTAATCCAGATCCTGATAGCTATCATCCGCCACGTCGGAGAAGCGCGTGATCTTGGCGTCGAATTTCATGCGGATGCGGCCGGTGGAGCCGTGACGCTGCTTGGCCACGATCACCTCGGCGAGGCCGTAGATGCGCTCCATATTTTCCTTCCACGCGGCATAGGCGGCCTCGTCGTCGGGCTTGGGCTCCTTGGCGGCTTCATAATAATCCTCGCGGAACACGAACCACACCATGTCCGCGTCCTGCTCGATCGAGCCGGATTCGCGCAGATCGGACAGCTGCGGACGCTTGTCCTCACGCTGCTCCACCGCACGGCTGAGCTGCGACAGCGCCAGCACCGGGACATGAAGTTCCTTAGCCAACGTCTTCAAACCGCGCGAAATTTCCGAAATTTCGTTTACGCGATTTTCGTTGCCGCGCCCGGTGCCCTGCAGCAGCTGGAGATAGTCGACGACGATGAAGCCGATATCATGCCGCCGCTTCAACCGCCGTGCGCGGGTGCGCAGCGCCGCGATCGTCAGGCCCGGCGTATCGTCGATGAACAGCGGCAATTCCTGCAAGTCGCGCGCGGCGCGGGACAGGTTCTGGAAGTCCGCCCGGCTGATCTTGCCCATGCGCAGCGCTTCGCCCGAAATACCCGACTGTTCGGCCAGCACGCGGGTGGCCAGCTGGTCCGCCGACATTTCCAGGCTGAAGAAAGCCGTCTTGGCCCCCATATTCTTTTCCGCCGGAATGCCATCGCCATTGTCCCGCAGCCAGCGCGACGCCGCATTATAGGCGATGTTGGTCGCCAGCGACGTCTTGCCCATGCCCGGACGACCGGCCAGGATCATCAAGTCGGAATTGTGCAGACCACCGATCTTGGCGTTCAGGCTGTTGATGCCGGTCGTGATCCCCGACACATGGCCGCCGCTGTTGAGCGCGCGTTCCGCCACCTGCACGGCGGCGGTCGAAGCCGTCAGGAAGCTCTTGACCGACCCGGACTCCCCCTCGCCTTCGGATACCTTGTAAAGCGCGACTTCCGCCGCCTCTATCTGCTCGCGGGGATTCACATCCTCGCTGGTATCCATCGCATTTTCAACCAGTTCCCGCCCGACGCTGACAAGCTGGCGCAGCAGGGCCAGGTCATAGATCTGCGTCGCGAAATCGCGCGCGCCGATCAGCGCCGCACCATTGCCGGTCAGTTGCGCCAGATAGGCCGCGCCGCCCAGTTCCTTCAGTGCCGGATCCTGCTCCAGCATGGGCTTCAGCGTCACCGGATTGGCGACCATGTCCTTGTCCAGCAAGCGCATGATCGCGTCGTAAATGCGGCCGTGCAGCGGCTCGAAATAATGTTCGGCCTTCAATTTCAACTGCACATCTTCGGCGATGCGGTTGTCGATCATGATCGCGCCCAGCAGCGCGGCCTCCGCCTCGACATTGCGCGGCAGTTCGGTTCCGCTGCTTTCAGCGGGGTTGATTTTCAGCAATTCGACCATGGCCCCTCTTTCCTCCGCCGGCGCGCGGTGCGCAAGGGCCAGAACGGAAACCATCTGTGGATAAGTCCCGCTTGCTTTTCGGCGCGCGCCACCGCACTGACTAAATCCTGCATCATGGCCGATCCGCGCATCATAGACATCCAGCTGGACCAGCGCACGATCCTGTGGCGCAACGCCGACGTGGAGCAGGAACGGCGCATCGCGATCTTCGACCTGCTGGAGGATAATCATTTCGCGCCGCAGCGGGTCCATGCCGACGGCTATGCCGGTCCCTACAAGGTGATGCTGCGGGTCGAGGATGGACGGCTCGGCATCGAAATCAACCGGGAGGATGATACGCCGCTGGAAGCGATCATCCTCAGCCTCGGTCGCTTCCGCCGGCCGATCCGCGAATATTTCGCCATTTGCGACAGCTATTATCAGGCGATCAGCAACGCCTCCCCGCAACAGATCGAGACGGTGGACATGGCCCGACGCGGCATCCACAACGACGCGGCGGAGGTGTTGAAGGAACGGCTGGAGGGCAAGATCGAGGTCGATTTCGACACGGCGCGCCGACTTTTCACGCTCATCTGCGTGCTGCATATCAAGGGGTAAGACGATCAGGGTTGTGACTTTGGGTGGCCTGCTGGTCCGCATCGGGGCGGGACTGGCGGTGGTCGCGGCGCTGGCTTTGGCGCTGTGGCTCTATGCGCGCGCCTGGGCGCCCGATCGCGATCAATATCCGGTACAGGGCGTCAGCATCAGCGCGGACAACGGCCCGGTCGACTGGGGCACGCTGGCGGCGCAGGGGGCGGATTTCGCCTATATCCGCGCCGGCGACGCCGCCGATCATCGCGACCCCGCCTTCGCCGCCAACTGGCGCGGGGCGCGCGCGGCTGGGCTGCGCTACGGCGCGCTGATCGAATTCACCCCCTGCCGCCTCGCCAGCGACCAGGCGACCCGCTTCATGACCACCGTCCCGCGTGACAATGCCGCGCTGCCCCCGGTCATTCGCCTCGCCTTCACGCCCGCCTGCACTGCCCGGCCCAACCGCGACCTGCTGCTGTCGGAACTCAACACGCTGGTCAATCTGGTGGAGGGGCATGCCGGCAAGACCGTGCTGCTCAACGTCAGCGAGGATTTCGACAAGGCCTATGATATCGGCTCCGGCATCAACCGGACGCTGTGGCTGGACGGCAATTTCTTCCCGCCCGATTATGCGACCAAGCCGTGGGTGATGTGGACAGCCAGCGACATGCGGCATATCGACGGCGTCGATGGTCCGGTCCGATGGAATGTGGTGACGCCCTGATGCAAGACGAACAACAATTTGGACAGCTGATCGCGGCAGCCCGCGCAGCGATGGCCAACGCCCATGCGCCCTATAGCCGCTTTGCCGTGGGCGCCGCCGTGCGCCTGACCGACGGCAGCATTGTCACCGGCTGCAATTTCGAAAATGCCAGCTACGGCCTGTCGCTCTGTGCCGAAACGGTCGCGCTCGCCACGGTCAATGCACAGGGTCGTTTCGCAGACATAACGGATATCGCGGTCGTCGGTGGCGCCATGGACGCGGGCGAGGAAGCGCTCGTCACCCCCTGCGGACGCTGCCGCCAGATCATGAATGAGGCCGAGCAGATGGCTGGCCGCACCCTTGGCATCTATTGCGCCACGCCCAGCGGCGACCGCATCCTCGACCTCACGGTCGCTGACCTCCTCCCCCATGCCTTCGGTCCCGCGGACCTGGGCATCGGCCCCACGACGAAGAGCTGAAAACGACATGGCCATTCTTTCCGACAAATGGATCCGCGAACAGGCGCTGAGCACCGGCATGATCGAGCCGTTCGTGGAGAGCCAGCGGCGCGAGGGCTGCATCAGCTACGGCCTGTCCTCCTACGGCTATGACGCGCGGGTGGCGGACGAATTCAAGATCTTTACCAATGTCGACAGCACCATCGTCGATCCCAAGGATTTCGATCCGAAAAATTTCGTCGATCGCAAGACCGACTGCTGCATCATTCCGCCCAACAGCTTCGCGCTCGCCCGCACGGTGGAATATTTCCGCGTGCCGCGCGACGTGCTGGTCATCTGCCTTGGCAAGTCCACCTATGCCCGGTGCGGCATCATCGTGAACGTGACCCCGCTGGAACCGGGCTGGGAAGGGCATGTGACGCTGGAATTTTCCAACACCACGCCCCTGCCCGCGAAAATCTACGCCAATGAAGGCGCCTGCCAGTTCCTGTTCCTTCAGGGCAATGAGCCATGCGAGGTCAGCTATGCCGACCGCGCGGGCAAATATATGGGGCAGCAGGGGGTGACTCTCCCCCGTCTGTGATGCGACAATCCCGGCCATGACATTCTGGCGCAGGACAGCGCGCAATGCCGCGCCGCCGCCCGATATCGGGCCGGACCGGCGGGTCTATGCGATCGGCGACGTGCATGGCTGCGCCGACCTGCTCGACCAATTGCTGGCCATGATCGCTCAGGATGATGGCGACCGCCCGGCCAAGCCGATCAGCCTGATCCTGCTGGGCGACCTGATCGACCGTGGCCCCCACTCGCGCGGCGTGGTCGAACGGGTGATGGCGCTCATGGCATCGGGCGGCGACGTCCGCTGCCTCAAGGGCAATCATGAGGAAGTCTTCATCCTGGCCGCGCGCGGCAATGCGCAGGTCATGCCGGTCTTTCGCCGCATGGAGGGGGAGGCGACGCTGGCCAGCTACGGCCTGGACCCCGCCCTGTTCCGGGTCATGACCGATGCGGAAATCGTCGCGTGGATGGTCAGGCATGTGCCCCGCGCCCATGTCGATTTTCTGGACGCCCTGCCCGACAGCATCGCCATGGGCGACTATCTGTTCGCCCATGCCGGCATCCGCCCCGGCGTGCCGATGGATGCACAAAGCCCGGCGGACCTGCGCTGGATCAGGCGCGAATTTCTCGACCATCGCGGCGCACACAGCCATATGATCGTGCATGGCCACAGCATCAGCCCCGATGTGGACGAACGAGCCGGACGTATCGGCATCGACACCGGCGCCTTCCTGTCGGGCCGGCTGACCGCCATCGGGCTGGAGGGCACGGATCGCTGGTTTCTGCACACCGGCGACTGAGGCGATTCGCATGGAGCGCAGCGCGCGGAAGGACGCTTCTTCGCGCCATTTTCCCCTTTATGGCTGATCCAGATCAACCAGGGCCGCTACATCGTCGCAATAGCTGCCAACTTCCTGCAATCTTGCCCTTCGTCCGCTGCTTTCGCTTCTGTTTTCCATCGGACAGTCTAGCGTGTCCGGCATAGACGAGAGACGAGACATAAGATGAACCTCAAGATCATTTCGACCGGCAATGTGGGCCTGGACAAGATATTGGGCGGCGGCATCCCCGCCAGTCGTCTCTATCTGCTGGAAGGCGCGCCGGGATCGGGCAAGACCACGCTCGCGCTGCAATTTCTGCGCGAGGGCATCCGCAAGGGCGAGCGGGTTCTGTACATCACCCTGTCCGAAACCCGCGAGGAACTGGGCGCCGTCGCCGCGTCCCATGACTGGACGCTCGATGGCTTCGACGTGTTCGAACTGGAATCCGCCGATGACGTGTTCGGCAATGGTCGCGAACAATCCATCATCCACCCGTGGGAAATGGAGCTGGGCGAAACCATCCGCCTGATCCAGGACGAAGTGGAGCGGGTCCGCCCGACCCGCGTCGTGTTCGACAGCCTGTCCGAAATGCGCCTGCTGGCGCAGGATCCGCTGCGCTATCGTCGTCAGGTTCTGGCCCTGAAGCAATTCTTCTCCGGCCGGGACAGCACCGTCATCCTGGTCGACGACATGACCGGATCGGCCGACGCGCGCGACGCCCATCTGCACAGCCTGTGCCATGGCGTCGTCACGCTGGAACGGCTGACGCTGGACTTTGGCGCGGCGCGCCGGCGCATGCAGGTGCAGAAACTGCGCGGCATAGACTTCACCGCCGGCTATCATGACATGATGATCCGCAAGGGCGGCGTGGATATCTTCCCCCGCCTGATCGCCGCCGATCATCATAGCGATTTTACCGGCGACATGGTGCAAAGCGAAGTTGTCGAACTCGACGCCTTGCTGGGCGGTGGCCCGATGCGCGGCACCAGCACGCTGATCACCGGACCGGCCGGGTCGGGCAAGACCACCATCGCCCTGCAATATCTCTATGCCGCCTGCGAACGGGGCGAACCAAGCACCCTGTTCGAATTTGACGAGCGCGTCGGCACATTGCTGACCCGGTCCAACGCCTTCGGCCTGGATATCACCCGCCATGTCGATCAGGGCTGCCTGACGATCCAGCAGATCGACCCGGCCGAAATCTCTCCCGGCGAATTTGCCGCGCGCGTCCGGCACGAGGTGGAGGAACGCGGCGTCCGCATGATCGTGATCGACAGCCTGAACGGCTATATGGCCGCCATGCCGCAGGAACAGCAATTGCTGCTCCAGATGCACGAACTCCTCTCCTATCTCAGCCAGCGGGGCGTGGTGACCTTCCTCATCAATCCCCAGCATGGGCTGGTGGGCACGATGTCGACCAACCTCAATATCTCCTACGTCGCCGACACCGTCGTGCTGCTGCGCTTTTTCGAAGCGGAAGGGCGCGTGCGCAAGGCCATTTCCGTGCTCAAGAATCGCGGCGGCGTGCATGAAGACGCCATCCGGGAATTTCGCATAGACAAGGATGGCGTGCGGGTGGGCGAGCCTTTGCGCGCGTTCCGTGGGGTGTTGACCGGCACGCCCGAATATCTGGGCGCCACCAAACCCCTGATGGAAGATCGCACCGGTGATGCCTGACTCCTTGCAAGAGGGTCATCGCCTTCTCATCTGCGCGCCATATGGGCGCGATGCCGACAGCGTCACCAAACTCCTCGTAGCCGAGGGTTATGACCTCCATATCTGCGCGGATATCGGCGCGGTTGCGGCTGCGCTGAACGAAAATGTCGGCGCCGTCCTGGTCACCGAAGAGGCGCTGACCGGCGACCTTACCCTGTTGCGCACGGCGATCGGCGCGCAGGCCGACTGGTCCGACGTGCCCTTCATCCTGCTGCGGGCGCAGCGGACCAGCCGAACCCCGCCCGGCCCCTGGATGCCCGGCCGCCTGCTCGACCTCGTCACCAATACGGTGGTGCTGGAGCGGCCGCTGGGCGTGGCATCCCTGGTCAGCGCGATCGCTTCGGCCATGCGCGCGCGCCGCAAGCAGTTCGAGATGCGCGATCGCATCGAGGAACTGGCGACCAGCGAAAATCGGCTGCGCCTGGCTACGGCGGTCGCCAATATCGGCACCTGGGATTTCGACATCGTCGCAAACCAGTTGCGCTGGGACGAGCGGTGCAAGGCGATGTTCGGCGTCCCCGCCGATACGGCCATCAGCTATGAAGCCCAGTTCCTCCCCGGCCTGCATCCTGACGATCGCGAACCGGCGGCCGCAGCCGTGACGGCCGCGCTCGATCCGCTCGGCGACGGCCAGATCGACATCGAATATCGCACCATCGGGCCGAACGATGGCGTGGAACGCTGGATCGCGGCCAAGGGCGGCGCGATCAAGGAGGATGGCCAGGTCGTCCGCCTGATCGGCACCGTCATCGACATTTCGGAGCAGAAGCGCGCCGCCGCCGCCCTTGCCGCGTCGGAAGCCGCCCTGCGCGAGGAAAGCCTGGCGCTGGACATTCTCAACCGGACCGGCCGGCATGTGGCGGCCGAACTGGATCTAGACCGCCTGGTCCAGACGGTGGTGGATGCCGGCCGCGAACTGACCGGGGCGGAAATCGGCGCCTTCTTCTACAATCGGATCGACGATGCGGGCGAAAGCTACCTGCTCTACAGCCTGTCGGGCGCGTCGATGGACGATTTCAGAAATTTCCCCATGCCGCGCAATACCGACATATTCGCGCCGACCTTTGCGGGGACCGGCGTGGTGCGATCGGCCGATGTCACTCTCGATCCCCGCTATGGCCGCCACGACACCTATCATGGCATGCCCAAGGGACATTTGAAGGTCGTGTCCTATCTGGCCGTGCCGGTCATCGCGCGATCGGGCGAAGTGATCGGCGGCCTTTTCTTCGGCCATGCGCAGCCCGGCCAGTTTGACGAGCGCGCCGAGCGACTGGCGCTGGGCCTGTCGGCGCAGGCGGCGATCTCGATCGAAAACGCCCGGCTGGTGCAGGCCGCCCAGCGCACCAACCAGACGCTGGAACAGAAGGTCACCGAACGCACCGCCGCGCTGGAGGCCGAAATGGTCAGCCGCGCCCGGGCCGAAGCCGCCCTGCGCCAGAGCCAGAAGATGGAGGCGGTGGGCCAGTTGACCGGCGGTATCGCCCATGACTTCAACAATATGCTGACCGGCGTGATCGGGGGCATCGACATCGTCAAGCGCCGGATCGCGTCCGGCCGGCTGGACGATCTCGACCGGTTCATGGACGCCGCCTCCACCTCCGCGCAGCGCGCCGCAGCGCTCACCGCCCGGCTGCTCGCCTTCTCCCGCCGCCAGTCGCTCGATGCCCGGTCGGTGGATATCAACGCGCTCGTCACCGCGCTCGACGATCTGCTCGCGCGCTCCATCCATGAAAATATCCGGCTGACCATCGTGCCCGGCGCCGATGCACCCCATGCGGTGGTCGATCCCAACCAGCTGGAAAACGCCATATTGAACCTGGCGATCAATGCCCGCGACGCCATGCCCGACGGCGGCGACCTGACGGTGGAGGTCGGCACGATCGAACTGGACGACGCCTATGTCGCGGCCAAGCCGGATATGGCGGCGGGCCATTATGTCGTGATCGCCGTGTCCGACAGCGGCGTCGGCATGGCCCCCGACATGATCGACAAGGTGTTCGAACCCTTCTTCACCACCAAGCCGATCGGCCAGGGCACCGGCCTTGGCCTGTCGATGGTCTATGGCTTTGCGCGGCAATCGGGCGGGCAGGTGCGCATCCACAGCCAGCCCGGCGTCGGCACGTCGGTCAAACTCTACCTGCCCGCAGGCGAGGTCGCGGGTGAGGCCGAAGGCCAGGTGGCGCAGGCGATACAGGAAGGCCATGGCCAGACCGTGCTGGTGGTGGAGGATGACCCATCCGTCCGCCTGCTGGTACGCGACGTGCTGGAGGATCTGCGCTATGTCACGCTGGAGGCGGGCGACGCGGCCGAAGCGATACCGATCCTGCAATCGGGCCGACCGATCGACCTCATGGTATCCGATGTCGGCCTGCCGGGGATGAACGGCCGCCAATTGGCCGAAGTCGCGCGCGAACATCGCCCGCATTTGCCGATCCTGTTCGTCACCGGCTATGCCGAAAATGCGGCTGTGCGCGCCGGCTTCCTGGGCGAAAATATGGGCATGATCACCAAACCCTTCGCGCTCGACGCGCTGGCGGCCAAGATCGACGAGATGATGGCAGGCGCGAGCAGCTGATCGCTCCCTCATTTTGAAGTAGACATCGGCGCCGCCCTCGCCTACCCGCTCCTGCGAACTATTATCATTAATACCGCAGAGTGGACCGACGTCATGGCTTCCAGAGCTTCCCCCGCACCACGCTACAGGCTGGCCGTCGCCAGCCGTGTCCTGGCGGCGATTCCGCTCAACTATGCCCTGACCGCGATCGCCACCGCGCTGCTCGCCCGCCATTTGCCGCTCAGCCGTGCGGAGGCCACCATCGCGGCCACCCTCACCTCCTTCCTCATCTTCGCGCTGATCGCCATGGCGATCTTCCACGCCCGTTCGACGGCCAAGGTCTGGCTTTGGATGGTCGGCAGCACCGCATTGCTGGGCGGCCTCCTCGCGCTCTCGCTTCAGTTGGGAGGCCGCGCATGAAGGACGGTTTCCGCCAGTCCATGGCCTGGCTCCACACCTGGACCGGGCTGCTGCTGGGCTGGCTGCTTTTCGCCATGTTCGTCACCGGCACCGCCGCCTATTTCCAGGAGGAGATCAGCCGTTGGATGAAGCCGGAAGTCATCGCCGCGCCCGATCGGGAAGCCGCGACGCAGGCCGCCATCACCTATCTTAACCGCACCCAGCCGGATGCGGAAAACTGGTTCATCTCCCCCCCTTCGGCGCGTACCCCCACCGCCAATGTCTTCTGGCAACCGCGCAAGGTGGAAGGCGAAGAACCCCGCAAGCGGCGCGGTCGGCGCGGCGACACCAGCGCCACGCTGGACGGCCAGGGTCAGCCCGTCACCGCACGCGAAACGCAGGGCGGCTTCTTCCTCTACCGCTTCCATTTCGACCTGCATTATATCCCGGTCCATTGGGCGCGCTATCTGGTCGGCGTCGCAGCGATGTTCATGCTGATCGCGATTTTCAGCGGCATCGTCACCCACAAGAAGATCTTCGCCGACTTCTTCATGCTGCGCTTCGGCAAGGGGCAACGCAGCTGGCTCGACGCGCATAATGTCACGGCGGTCTTCGCCCTGCCCTTCTATCTGATGATCACCTATACCGGGCTGGTCACGCTGGCGACGCAATATATGCCCTGGGGCATCGCGGCCAATTATAGCCAGCCCGACGCCTTTTTCGAAGAGGTCTTCCCCGGCCGGGCGGAGGTGGAACGCTCCGGCATCAGCGCGCCGCTCGTGCCCGTGACCCCGTTGATGGAGGTCGCGCGTCAACGCTGGAACGGAGCCGATGTCGGGTCGGTGCGCGTCGCCCTGCCCGGTGACAGCAACAGCACCATCACCCTGACCCGCGCGTCCAGCGGCGCGATCGGATCGCGCGGCGAAAGCATCGTCTTTTCCGGCACGTCCGGCGACCTGATCGAAGCAAGCGCACCGCAGGGCGGCGCCATGGCGACGCAAAGCGTGATGATCGGCCTGCATGCCGGCCGCTTCGCCGGCTGGGGTCTGCGCTGGCTCTATTTCCTGTCCGGCATGGGCGGCACGATCATGGTCGGCAGCGGCCTTGTCCTGTGGACGGTCAAACGCCGCGCCAAGCTGGCCGATCCTGCACGCCCGCATTTCGGCTTCCGCCTGGTCAGCCGGATGAACGTCGCTACCATCGCCGGCCTGCCGGCGGGCATCGCCACCTATTTCCTCGCCAATCGCCTGTTACCGCTGGGCATGGAGGCGCGTGCGGACTGGGAAATCCACAGCCTCTTCATCGTCTGGGGCGCGACGCTGATCTGGGCGATCGCCCGTCCCGAAAAGCGGGCCTGGGTGGAAAGCCTGGCGCTGGCCGGTGGCCTGTTCGCCGCCGTCCCGGTCATCAATGCGCTCACGGTGCCGCGTAACGGCATCACCGGCTTGCTGTCGGGCGACTGGCTGTTCGTCGCCTTCGACATCGCCATGCTGATCCTCGCCATCGGCCTCGGCTTCGCCGCGCGCAAGGCGGCCCGCGCCACCACCGCAAAGCCCCCGCGCCGCGCCCGCGCGATCAAGGAAGAATTGGCCACCGCATGACCCACATCATCGCCATCGCGCTTTGCATCGCCGGTTTCGCTTGCCTGTGCGCCGCCATGGTGCGGCACCAGCCCGATTTCGTCGGGCGCAAGCTGGATGCGGGAACCAGCCGCCTGTTGCGCCATGCCGGCTTCGCCCTGTTGCTGGCGGCACTGGCGGTCGACATGATCGGCCTGGGTGCCGGCTATGGCGCGGTCGCCTGGTGCGCGCATCTGACGCTGGGCGCCGGGCTGGTCCTGTTCCGCCTCAATCGCACGATCGCCCGCCAACCGGTGAAGGCGAAGCCGGCGCGGAAAGGGTGATATATCCGGGCTGAGTAGGTCGACCGCTGGCGAGTGGATATCAAGCGTTCCCCGGCGCAGGCCGGGGCCCAGTTCAGAGGGTGAAACTGGACCCAGGCCTGCGCCGGAGAACGCAAAGCCATAGGCTCACATCATCGCGCGTTACTGTAAATCCAGCCTCTCACCGCCACCCCTTCGCCACCGCCGCTTTCTCGCCAACGGCATCGACCGGCCCGCCGGCCATCAGCGCATCGACCGTCGCCATGACCCGCGCATCGGCGGAGGACGCCTGCCGATAGGCCGTTTCCCGCCCCGCCCCCGGCAAGACCTGCTGCACCTGCCAGCCTTCGCCTTCGCGGCAGGCAACGCCCGCCATCGCGCCATCGAAGCTGCGGCACCAGCCGCCGCCCTTGCGCTGGAAAGTCAGGCCGATGCGGATCCCCGCCCCATCCTGCGCCGACGCCAGCTGGCTATCGAGCGCGGTGGCAAGCGGACCCTGCGCCACCATGACGCCATCCTCCATACCGATCGGCCCGGCCGCACCACCGGAAAAGCGCCCAACGCCCAGCCCCAGCACCAGACTGGCCGCAATCGCGCCACCCATGGCCCAGCCACCCCAGCGGCGGACTGGCCCCTTCATCGGCACCACCGCCTCGCTTTCTTCCAACAGGCTGCGCAACCGATCGGGCACCGGCTCCTGCGCCACCGGCGCATAATGGCCCGCCAGCCGCTCCCGCAATCGGCGATGCTGCGCCAGCCGCTCGGCCAGCGCCGGATCGCCTGCGACGGCGCGCTCCACCCGGCGCCGGTTCACCTCGTCCAGTTCGCCGTCGACCATCGCGATCAGCATGGCTTCATCGATATCCGTCATGCCGCCTCTCCCATCAGTTCCAATAATGCGCCACGCCCCCGGACCAGCCGCGACGTCAAAGTCCCCATCGGTATGCCCAGCACCGCCGCCGCTTCCTTATAGGACAGCCCCTCGACCAGCACGAGCGCGATCGCCTCGCGCTGTTCGTCGGGCAATGCCTGCATCGCCCGGTCGACGTCGGACAGCATCATATGCGCCTCCACATCGCGGTCGCCGGCATGGCCGACGGTCAACCCCGCCTCTTCGGGGGCAAAGGTCTTCGCGGCGCGTTGCCGGGCACGGGCTTCGTCGATCCACAGGTTGCGCATGATCCGATACATCCAGCTGTCCAGACGGGTGCCCGGCTGCCACTGATCGCGCGCCTTCAGGCCGCGCTCCAGCGCCGCCTGGCACAGATCGTCCCCATCGGCGCGATCCCGCGACAGGCTGGCGGCAAAACGCCGCAGCCGGGGCAGGATATCCAGCAGGTCGCGTTCGAATGACATCCATACTCCGTCGCTTGTTCGAAGGATGAAACGTGCCAGCCCATCCGTTTCATCCCGCAGACAGATGACGAATGGACATTTTTTCGCAATGGATGATTTTGCACGCGAACGGAACGGTGAGGCGGACATGAAGCTGACGCGCCCATGGATGATGGCGGGCCTGATCCTGCTGGCGCCGACGACCCTGTCGGACGCGCAGGCGCAATTGCTGCCGGGCGGCGGCGGCCTTGGCCCAGTTAGTCAGGGTGGCATAGGTCAGGTCGTGCCCGATACGCTTGGAAAGGTTGGGGATCAGGTCGGCGACCGGGTCGGCTCGGCCGTAGACGCGACCGGGCTGGATCGCCTCAGCCCCGCCCGGCTGGCCGATCGGCTGGCGGCCGCCCGCGCCGCGCGAGTGAGCGACCTGCTGCGCCGGCATGGCGACCGGATCGAACTGGACGACCGGCGCGAACCGGCCCGACGCGGCGTCATCCTGCTGACCGGCGCGGACGATGGCGCGCTCGCCGCCCTGCGCGCGGCAGGCTATGGCGTGGACAGTGAAACGGTCGAAGGCATAGACCTGCCCATCGCCCGCCTGACCCCACCCAAGGACAAAAGCCTGCCCCGCGCCCTGCGCGATGTGCGCAAGCTCGCCCCGCAAGCGCAGGCAAGCGCCGACAATCTCTATTTCCCCAGCGGCCCGGCGCTGGCGCTGACGAACGCCGCGCTTGCCGGCGGGGGCAAGATGGACGGGCGCGTCGCCGGCCTGATCGACGGCGGCGTGGGCCGCCACCCCTCGCTTGCATCCGCCATCGAACAGCGCGGCTTCGCACAGGGCGCCCCCCGCGCCAGCCCGCACGGCACCGCCGTCGCCTCGCTCATCAGCGGCGAAGGTGCTGTGCGAGGCGCGGCACCGGGCACCCCCTTACTGGTGGCCGATGTCTATGGCGACGATCCGGCCGGCGGCGGCGCCTTCGCCATCGTCCGCGCGCTAGGATGGATGGCGGCGCGCGGCGTGCGCGTGGTCACGGTCAGCCTGGTCGGGCCGGCCAATCCCCTGCTCGACGGCGCGATCCGGCTGGCGCGGGACAAGGGCGTGACGGTTGTCGCGGCGGTCGGCAATGATGGCCCGGCCGCGCCGCCCGCCTATCCCGCCTCCTACCCCGGCGTGATCGCCGTCACCGGCATAGACGGGCGCGGGCGGCCTTTGCCCGAAGCCGGGCGCGCGCTCCATATCGATTTCGCCGCCCCCGGCGCGGACATGCAGGCGGCCGATATGCAGGGTGGCAAGGCGGCGGTGCGCGGCACCAGCTTCGCCGCGCCGCTGGTCGCCGGCCGGCTGCTGGCGCGCGGCACGCTGGCCGCCCTGCGCGCCGAAGCCGGAACGGCTCGGAAGGGACAGGCGCCCGTCATCTGCGGCGCTTGCAGAAATAACGACTGAATTTCCGTAACTTGAAATTATTTCACAGGCATCGGGATTAAAGCGACCACGCCTCCCGTTCTCCTTTCATCACGACGATATTGATGAAGGAGATATGAGATGAAAGCCAAATATCTGATCGCCGCAGCCTGCCTCGCCGCCCTGTCGGTGGCCCCTGCCTCGGCCCAGTTGCTCGGCGGCGGCGGTGGCGGCCTGGGCGGCTCGCTCGGCGGCGCGCTGGGCGGTGGCGGCAGCGGCGGCTTTGGCGGTTCGCTCGGCGGCACGCTGGGCGGCGCCGGCAGCCTCGATCGCAGCATCGACCTCGACAATGGCCGCGTGGGCGCCAGCGGATCGAGCCGCAGACGGGCCGACGGCGCCGCCAGTGGTTCCGCCACCCGCAACAGCAAGAGCCGCAGCGCCAGCGCTTCGGGCTCGGCCGACGGTTCGGCCACTGGCAGCCTCGCGGTCGATACGCTCGGCACCAATGACGCCCGCAATGCGGTCGGTTCGGTCCGGGACCGCGCCACCGATACGGCCGGCACCGTCCGTGATCGTACCACTGAAACCGCTGGTGCCGCGAGGAACCGTGCCACCGAAACCGCTGGTGCCGCCCGTGATCGGGCGACCGGCACCCTCGCCAGCGCGCGCGACCGGGCCGGTTCGGCCGCCGGCAATGCCGCAGGGCAAGCGACGGGCGCCGTCAACAACGCGGCCTCAATCGACGCCAGCGGCTCGCTGTCGGGTCAGGTCAGCGGCCAAGGCTCTTCGACCGGCGGCACCAGCAGCAACGATACCCCCGATCAGGCGGACTGATTGACCCCGCCGGGGCATGCGGACAAGCGGGCCCGTTCCACACCGCTTGGCCAAAGCCCCTCCGCCTGACGAATGGGCCGGCAGCCTTTCAGGCCGCTGGCCCATTCCCCCTTTTCAGCGTAAATTAGCGCACGTTCAGGCCCAGCTCGCCCAGCAATTGTCCGGCCTGCTCGCGCGAGATCGTCGCGCCCCGAAACAGCCCGGCATTGACCAGCCGCAACCCGCTGATGTCGGCCCCGCGCAGGTCCGCCCCATCGAACCGGCATCCGTCCAGCGTCGCGTCGCGCAGGCTGCATCCATCGAACAAGGTGCCGCGAAAATCGCATTTGGCCAGATCCGCCTGACTGAAATCCACCGCCGTCACCACCTGCTTGCGGAAGGAAAAGCCCGGCAGCCGTGCGTTGACCAGCAGCGTCTCCTTGAACTCCATGTCCAGCGCACTTGCATCGGTCAGGTCCGCGCCGGTCAGCTTGCACCGCTCGAACTTGGAACCGAACAGCTTGGCCCGCCGGAACGCGCCATTGTTGAAATCGCAGGCGGTCAATGCCGCCTCGCGCAGGTCCGCCCCGGCAAAGGTCGCAAACCCACCCCGGCAGGACATCCAGCGCGATCCGTCCAGCTTGGCGCCGGTCAGGTCGGTGCGGCGCAACTGGCACCGCTCGAACGTCCAGCGCGACAGGTCCAGCCCTGACAGGTCGGCTTCATCCAGGTCGCAATCGACCAGATGGTGGGGCAATCCCCCGACCAGCGGCGCGATATCGGCCCGGCCCAGCGTCTGTTCGCTTATGGTGCGATCGGCAAACAGGTCATCCATGCCCCCGCCATAACCGCAAGCCGGGACATGATCCAAGCCGAAACGGAAAAGGCCGGCGATCCTTTCGGACGCCGGCCTTTCCACCCCCCTGGGCAATGCGTGTCGGATCAGGCGACCTTGGCCTGCTCCTCCAGGATTTCGTCCGGATCGCGCAGCACATAGCCGCGGCCCCAGACCGTCTCGATGTAATTGTCGCCGCTGCATGCCAGCGCCAGCTTCTTGCGCAGCTTGCAGATGAACACGTCGATGATCTTGAGTTCCGGCTCGTCCATCCCGCCATACAGGTGGTTCAGGAACATTTCCTTGGTCAGCGTCGTGCCCTTGCGGAGCGAAAGCAGCTCCAGCATCGCATATTCCTTGCCGGTCAGGTGGACGCGATTGCCGTCCACTTCCACCGTCTTGGCGTCCAGATTGACCGACAGCTTGCCGGTGCGGATGACCGACTGGCTATGGCCCTTGGACCGGCGCACCACGGCGTGGATGCGGGCGATCAGCTCTTCGCGATGGAAGGGCTTGGTCACATAATCGTCCGCGCCGAAGCCGAAGGACCGGACCTTGCTGTCCATTTCCGAAATGCCCGACAGGATCAGAACCGGCGTCTGCACCTTGGCAGCGCGCAGCTTTTTCAGCACGTCATAGCCGTGCATGTCCGGCAGGTTCAGGTCCAGGCAGATGATATCATAATCATACAGCTTGCCCAGATCGAGGCCTTCCTCACCCAGGTCAGTCGTGTAGACATTAAACCCCTCGGTCGTGAGCATCAGCTCGATCGCCTTGGCGGTGGTCGGTTCGTCCTCGATCAGCAGCACGCGCATGTGAAGCCCCTTTTGCACCTTCCGGTCAGTAGCAGTCCCGTTCACCCCACCAGAACGGCTTCTGCTCCAATTCATTAACCAAAAAACTTCTGAAGGACAAAGGTTAATTTTTCGCTAACCGGCAGGAATCCACGAGTCGCGCCAATTCGAATCTATTTACAAAGGGTTGAGACCGTAACGGCCCGCCCGGAGTCAAGATGGATTCACCTGCGAAACGAGGCCTCTCGGCCCCATTCGCAGTCCCATCATGGCGCGAACATGCTGAAGGAAATCTTACCCCGGGCCTGATCCGGGTTAACAGCCGTGATGCTTGGTCAGGAAGTCCAGCAGCGCATCGACACGCGCCGGGCGCAGCCGCGACGGCGGCGTCACCAGGTGCAGGCCGAAGGGCGGCGGGCGCCAGTCGGTGAGGATTTCCTCCACCTCGCCCTTGGCCAGCGCATCACCGATGATGAAGTCGGGCAGGCGCGCCACCCCCACCCCCATGCGCAGCGCGGGCAGCATCGCCTCCCCACTGTTCACGGTAATGCGGCCGCGCACCTGCACCACCACATTCTGCTGCCCCGGACCGGCAAAGCGCCACACGTCCGGCGCGGTCGCGTTCGAATAGCAGAGGCAGTCGTGGCTCCCCAGGTCGGACGGATGCTGCGGTCGCCCACGCTCGTCCAGATAGGCGGGCGAAGCGATGACGTGCATCGTCACATCCGCCAGCCGCCGCGCGCGCAGCGAACTGTCGGGCATGTCGGCGATGCGGATCGTGGCATCCAGCCCCATCTCCACAATGTCGATCTTCGCGTCGGACAGATGCAGGTCGACATCGACCAGCGGATGTTCCTTGGTGAATTTCGCGATCAAAGGCGCGATTCGCAGCAGGCCGAACGTCATCGGCGCGCCCAGCCGCACCGTGCCGGACAGGTCCGCCGTTTCGTCGCGCGCAGCCTCTTCCGCCGCCTGCCCCTCGATCAGGATGCGCTGGGCATGATCGGCCAGCCGCTTGCCGCTTTCGGTCAGCGCCAGACGACGGCTGGTGCGGTTGAACAGGCTGGTGTCCAGATGCTCCTCCAGCCGCGTCACCGCCTTGGACACGGTCGCCTTCGACACGCTCAGCGCCTTGGCCGCGTCGGTGAAGCTGCGATGTTCCACCACGGCGGCGAACATCGCCCAGGCCTCAAAGTCAGGTAGTCGCATCGGGAAACAATCCGTTTCAAAGCTGCCGGTTTAAGAAACGACCCTGATGGCTAGATTAGTGGAAAGCAAGCGGAAGCATCTGCCTCCGCAACGAAAGGTAACGCCACATGAGCATCACGACAGCGAGCCGCATCGAGCGCCGCCCGTTCGCGTCGCTTGGCCATGCCGACCATGGCTGGCTGAACGCGCGCCACCATTTTTCCTTCGCCGATTATCATGATGAGGACCGCATCCACTGGGGCGCGATCCGGGTGTGGAATGACGATGAGATCGGCCCGCGTTCCGGCTTTCCGCCGCATCCGCATGCCGACATGGAAATCATCACCTATGTCCGCACCGGCGCGATCACGCACAAGGACAGCCTGGGCAATCAGGGTCGTACGGCGGCCGGCGATGTTCAGGTGATGTCGGCCGGCACCGGCATCCGCCACGCCGAATATAATCTGGAGGATGAAACCACCACCCTGTTCCAGATCTGGGTCATTCCCCGCACACGCGGCGGTCAGCCCTGCTGGGGTGCCAAGCCTTTCCCGAAGGACGACCGTTCGGGCGCGCTTCGGGTTCTGGCCAGCGGCTATGACGAAGACCGCGAAGCGCTGCGCATCCGCGCCGACGCCCGCCTGCTGGGCGGCACGATAAAGGCGGGTGAGAGCGTGACCTACGCGACGGAGGAAGGCCGCCACCTCTATCTGGTCCCGGCAACGGGCCGCATCGAGATTGACGGTCAGCCCTTCGAGGCGCGCGACGGCGCGGCGATCATCAGCGGCGCGCCAATCACCATCACCGCTCAGGAGGATGCCGAAATCGTCCTGGTGGACAGCATCTAACACCCCTTTGGCCCGTCCATCCCCCTCCCCTCGGACGGGCCGGGCCGCTCGCGCAATACCCCTCCCTTGGCGCGGGCGGCCATCCCTTTCCCCACCCATCGAACAGGAGACGCATCATGGCTAAGGTTCTGGTTCTCTATTATTCTTCCTACGGGCATATCGAAACCATGGCGAAGGCCGTGGCCGAAGGCGCGGCCGCTGCCGGCGCGACCGTCGACATCAAGCGCGTACCCGAAACCGTGCCGCTGGAAATCGCGCAGGGCGCGCATTTCAAGCTGGATCAGGAAGCACCGATCGCCACCGTCGCGGAATTGGCGGATTATGACGCGATCATCGTGGGCACCGGCACCCGCTTTGGCCGCATGTCCAGCCAGTTGGCGGCCTTCCTCGACCAGGCCGGCGGCCTGTGGGCGCGCGGCGCGCTGAACGGCAAGGTCGGCGGCGCCTTCACCTCGACCGCGTCGCAGCATGGCGGCCAGGAAGTCACCCTCTTCTCGATCATCACCAACCTGCTGCATTTCGGCATGACCATCGTCGGCCTCGACTATGGCTTTGCGGGCCAGATGGGCGTGGACAAGGTACGCGGCGGATCGCCCTATGGCGCGACCACGCTGGCCGACGGCGACGGCAGCCGCCAGCCCAGCGAAGAGGAACTGGATGGCGCTCGCTATCAGGGCCGCCGCATCGCCGAAACTGCGATCAAGCTGCACGGCTGACGGGCACGCACGCCGTCTAAGGCGTGCGGCATGACAAGAGCCTTGGGTCACATCAAGGCTTTGGAACAGCCGTAAGGGGCTGGCGCATCGGGACTATGCGCCAGCCCCTTTTTGCGTGTGGGGGTGACGGGATGGATGGGTGTGAAGTGGACTAGCCGCTTTTGTTAGCCCTCTCCCGCCTTCGCGGGAGAGGGTTGGGTGAGGGTCTTCCTTCTTTCTGACGTCCGGCCACTGCCTGCAAAAAGCAAGAAAGACCCTCACCGACATCGACTAGGCAGCAAGCTGCCAAGTCTCCGTAGCCTCTCCCGTGAAAACGGGAGAGGGCGAAACACGCATCTGCTCCCCACTCCAACAGCCTTCCAAAATAGGATTTCGCCTGATCTACTCCCCCCTTATGGATCAGGCCGCCCTCACCTCACGCCCCCTTCCCGCCGGCGTCGCCTGTGCGTCGCCCACCAGTCGCGGCCCGGTCGCTTTCATGGCGCGCAGGTGTCGCGCGTCTGTCGCTCCTATGTCGCCCACTTGTCGCGCCCCTGTCGCGCTGGTGGTGCGTCGGGGGCGCTTCGCGAACGTCTTGCGAGCGCTTGCCGCCCAAAAAACCCTGCAACGGTGTGAACTTCGCCCGTCGCGTCCCCAACCGCGTCACCGTCGGGCGAAAAAATCATGCTCCCATGTCACATCCGCCACCGCCATCTCGTCATGTCAGCAGACCCCAAGCGAAAGGACTGCATCATGACCGACAAGATCAACCCCTATGCCGCCGCACCGCAGCTGATGAAGAGCTGGACGGCGCTCTCCGCCACCATCGGCGACAGCCTGGAATCCAGCCTGATCGAACTGGTGAAGATCCGCGCGTCGCAGATCAACGGCTGCGCCAATTGCATCAACATGCACACATATGAAGCCCGCGCGAAGGGAGAGAGCGAACAGCGCATCTACCTCCTCTCCGCCTGGCGCGAAGCCCCCTGCTATACCGACCGCGAACGCGCCGCGCTGGCCTGGACCGAAGCGCTGACCACCCTGTCGCAGGGCCATACGCATGGCGCCGCGAAAGAAGCGCTCAACTGGGAATTTACCGAGGAGGAGCAGGTCAATCTGACCCTGATGATCAACATCATCAATGGCTGGAACCGCATCGCGATCGGCTTCGACCTCTGGTACGACATGCCGATGAAGGCAGCCGCCTGATGGAACGGGGGACGCAGATGGACGCAGCCGCCAGTTTCGACCCGCTGCGTCCCCGCCTCATCCGCGTGGCCTATCGCATGCTGGGTTCCGTCGCCGATGCCGATGATGTGGTGCAGGATGCCTTCCTCCGCTGGATGGGCACCGACCGCACCGACATCCGCGAGCCGGAAGCCTTTTTGCGCCGCACGGTGACGCGCCTCTGCCTCGATCAGCTGAAATCCGCGCGGGTGCGCCGCGAAACCTATGTCGGCCCCTGGCTGCCCGAGCCTCTGTTCGAGCAGGCGGACGAGGATGAAGAAGACGTCACCCTGCCGCTGATGCTGGCTCTGGAACGGCTGTCCCCGCTGGAGCGCGCCGCCTTCCTGCTCCACGATGTCTTCGGGCTGGGGTTTGAGGAAGTCGCGGTCACGATCCAGCGCGATCCCGCCGCCTGCCGTCAACTGGCCGCCCGCGCCCGCACCCATGTGCGCGACGCCCGGCCGCGTTTCCAAGTGGAGAAGCAGCGCGGCATGGACATCGCCACCGCCTTCTTCGCCGCCTCGCGTAGCGGCGACATGACCGGCCTGGGCGCTCTTCTCGCCGCCGACGTCAGCCTGCACAGCGATGGCGGCGGCAAGCGTCCTGCCACCGTCCGCCCGGCGCTGGGCTTTGGTCAGGTCATGCAACTGCATCGGGCGCTGGCGGTCAATTTCCGCAAACATGGATCGACGCTGCTGCGCACCTGCCTGATCAACGGCCTGCCCGGCTTCGTCACGCGGGAGGCCGATGGCGAGGTGCAGACCACTGCGCTCGATATCGCGGATGGCATGGTCCGCGCCATCTACATCATGCGCAACCCGGACAAGCTGCGACATGTCCATTAAGGCTTAACGGGGCACGAACCTTCTTCGTTGAGGGCATGGAAGGCCCCAACACGGATAAGAAAGGCGGGGACGGGAGAAATTTAATGATCGGCGCGATCGGTAACGGCCTCGGCAATGCCTGGGGACAGATAAAGAAGACGACGGAAACCACCGTGGGCGCCGTGGCGGCCACGACGCCCACGCAAAGCAGCACGACCACGCCGGCCCCCACCCCGACGCCCGGAGCGACGGAACCCGCACCCTCCACCACCAGCGCGGTCGTCATCACGGCACCGACGACGACGGAACCGCTGACCTACAGCGCACCCTCCACCGGCCCGCGACAGGTGACGGCCAGCACCGCGTCGCAAACCCCTGTCCGCGCGACGCTCGGCGATCGTCTTGCCGAAACAAATTATTATGCCTCCCCCCAGGCATCCGCCGTCGCCGATCCCATCGCCTCCGCCCAGCGGGAAAAGGATGGCGCGGCACTGACGCAGGCGCAGGTCATAGCGCAGGCCGCCTACAGCATCGTCGCCCGCGCCGGCGTGGACGATCGCATGTCGCTGATCCGGGACAGCTAAAGCAGGATACGGGTCGCGACGCGCGACCGGCGGATCAGGGCGTGGAGGCCGAAAGGCAGCGCCAGCGCCAGCGCGAGCAGCCAGGGCTTGGCCAGATAGGGCGATCCATAATGGATCAGCGCGACATGCAGGTACATGATCACCAGCGACGCCCGCCCCAGCGCCGCGACCGGTCCGGCAAAGGGCGCGATCCGGGCCGACAGGCGGAACAGCAGCAGGCATGTCGCCACCGCCGACCCGATCGACACCAATGGCCAGCCATAGTCCGCGACCTTCATGTTCAGCGTAGGCGCGATCCCCGCCAGCCCGACCAAGGCCAGCAGGGCGAGCGGCCCGATCAGGCCATTATGCCAGCGGACCCGCGGCCACACCGCACCCGCCCACAGAAGGACGAACGCCATCGGCACGCTCAGTAACCCCAGCGGCGACGCCTCCGTGAAGTGGCCCGCTGCATAGGCAAGGATGACGGTCGGCAGCAGGACGAACGCCCAGCGCCGGTCCAGCACGTCGGGCCAGCGCAGCAGTACGGCGTTGAACAACAGGCGCGCGATCAGAAGGCAGGGGACGAACCAGAAAATGGTATAAGGCCCCCGCAGCCAGAAGCCGCCCAGCAGAATCGGCACCAGATCCTCGGGCCATTGATGAAAAATGGGCCGCCCGCCTTTCAGCGGCTCGACGATCTGGTCGATCAGGATCAGCAGGGTCAGGAAAGCGGCATAGGGCCGCATCTGCCCGAATATCTGCCGCCGGGTAAAGGAAGTGATGGAATGGGGCCGGGACAACATGCCCGACAGCAGGAAGAAGAGCGGCATATGGAAACTATACATGGCGTCGCGCACGCCCCCGCGCGTCCACACATGGCCGATGACCACCGCAATGATGCCGATCCCGCGCGCCACATCGACCCAGTCGAGCCGAAATTGCGCCTTGCTTGCGTCATGCCCCCTGTTGTCCATCGTCCCCACCGCCTATAGAAAGCCGCGCGCGCGTCAATTGACCCACTCTTTTTTACTCCGATCGGATACCCCTCTTGTCCCTGTTTGACGACAAAGTCCTGTTCATTGATGGCGAGGCGCTGATCCTCGACAAACCGGCCGGCCTGCCGGTCGACGCGCCGCGCGACGGATCGCTGGCGCTGGAAAATCACCTCGCCTCGCTGACCTTCGGTTTCCAGCGCTGGCCGCTGCCGGTCCACCGGCTGGACCGCGACACCAGCGGCTGCCTGCTGCTCGCCCGCAATCCCAAGGCGCACAAGCGCTTCGCCGCCGCGTTCGAGGCCGGCACGGTCGAGAAACGCTATGTCGCCGTGGTCGATGGCGTGCCTGCGGAAGACAGCGGCACGATCGAATTGGCGCTCAAGAAGATCAGCAGCGAATCGCAGGGCTGGCGCATGATCCCGGCCAAGGCTGGCAAGAACGCCATCACCCATTGGCGCAAGATCGCGGAAAAGGATGGCCGCGCGCTCATCGCCTTCACGCCGCAGACCGGCCGCACCCACCAGATCCGCGTCCACACCCTGCACGGCCTGGGCTTCGGCATCGTCGGCGATCCGGTCTACGGCAATGGAGAGGGCAAGATGCTGCTCCACAGCCGGTTCCTGAGCATCGCGCGCGGAGACAAGCCCGCTGCGGCCGCCACGGCGCCCCTGCCCGACACTTTTACAGCGGCCGGCTTCGGCCCGGATCTGCTGGACGATGCCGGGATTTGATATTCCCGATGACGCGCTGGAGGAGCGCTTCATCACCGGCGGCGGTCCGGGCGGGCAGAATGTCAACAAGGTGGCGACGACGGTCCAACTGCGCGTCGACCTGTTCAAACTGGGCCTGCCGCCCTACGCCTATCGCAAGCTCAAGGAACTGGCGGGGTCGCGGCTGACATCGGCGAACGAGATCGTCATCCAGGCCTCCCGCTTCCGCACGCAGGAAGCGAACCGGCAGGATGCGCGCGAACGACTGAGCGATATGATCGCCAAGGCCCACATCCGCGACGCCCGCCGCATCGCGACCAAGCCAGGCAAGGCCGCCAAGGCCCGCCGCGTCGATGAAAAAAAGGCACGCAGTTCGGTGAAGCAGGGACGCGGCAGAGTGCAGATGGACTGATCCGGCTTTAACCGATTAACCATCTTTCCCACATAAAGGCGATCATCAGGACGCATTTTCGTGGGGATGTACAGTGATCGGATCAAGCCATCAGGATGCGCGTCGTACGACGATCCTGCTGCTCTGGCTGTCTGCGACGTTCCTTGGCCCCTTTCTGATCCTATCGGACCTGATGCAATTGAATGGCCTGCGCCTGACTGAGGCAAAGCTGGTCATCGGCCGCGATTTTCTGAACGTGTGGACCGGTGGGCAGCTGGCGCTGTCCAACAAGTTGGCGCTGCTATACGATTATGATGGCTACCGCTTGTGGCAAGCCGCCATTTTCGGACCGCTCGACCCCTATAATTATTCCTATCCTCCCCACAGCCTGTTTCTGGCGATGCCTTTTGGCGCATTGCCTTATCCCGTGGCGCTCATCGCCTGGACGCTGTTAGGAGCCGGCTTCTTCGCCTGGGCCGCCCGCCCCTATATGCCGCCCCAACTTTCCCTGTGGGCCAGCGTCCTCACTCCTGCCGCACTGGTCAATATCTGGGCGGGGCATTATGGCTTCGTCATCGGTGGCATGTGGCTGCTGTTCTTTTCCATGCTTGCCCGCTTCCCGGCACGGGCAGGAGCGATCGCAGGATTGTTGACGCTCAAACCGCATCTGGGGCTGCTGATCGCGGCCACATTGTTGATCCGCAACGCATGGCGCGCGATCGGCGTGGCGATATTGGTCGCCATCACACTGATATTGGCGAGCGGCGTCATTTTCGGATGGGGCATGTGGCACGACTGGATCGTCGAAACATCGTCGATACAGACGCGCATTCTTCAGGACCACAGCCAGAAATTCTACTTCTTCATGATGCCTTCGGCCTATGTGGCGCTGCGCGGGCTGCCGATCGCCTTTGCTGCGACCGCTCAGATCACCATCGCCGCCTTTGCCCTATGGTGTAGCTGGACCGCGCGGAACGTGCGCAATGAAGACATGGCTTTCATCGCGGCATCCGCAACCGCTTTGATGCTGCCCTATATTTTCAATTATGACATGACGGTCGCCAGCCTGGGCTTTGCCGTCTGTCTGTTCGGCCGATGGAAGACGCTGGGCAAGGCGGAACGCATTGCGCTCTGGCTTGGTTTTGCCGCACCGTTGCTGGTGATGGTCAATAATCTTGTGGCACCTGTCTCCATTGCCGTCGCCATGTTCGTTCAGGTGCGCTGCGCGACCGGGCAATCGCCCATAAATATAGCAGGGCTGATCCGACTG
Organism: Sphingobium limneticum; assembly: GCF_008710165.1. Lineage (NCBI taxonomy): Bacteria > Pseudomonadati > Pseudomonadota > Alphaproteobacteria > Sphingomonadales > Sphingobiaceae > Sphingobium > Sphingobium limneticum. The sequence goes on from NZ_VYQA01000002.1 coordinate 239,432, forward strand.
TTCCACCGCCGGGAGCCTGAGCGCGCGACGCCCTAGTCCTGCGCGATTCCGCGTCCTATATGAGCGCCATGTACGACTTTGCATCCACCGCCGCCGACAAGCCCACCCTCTACGCCGACCTGCTTTCGGCCGCCGATGCGCTGACCGCGTCGGAGCCTGATCCGGTCGCCAACATGGCCAATATATCGGCGCTGCTCTGGCAGTTCCTCCCCGACCTCAACTGGGCCGGTTTCTACCGGATGGTGGAGGATGAGCTGGTTCTTGGCCCATTTCAAGGCAAGCCGGCATGCATCCGCATTCCGGTCGGGCGCGGCGTATGCGGAACGGCAGCGGCGACGCGCGAAACCCAGTTGGTGGAGGATGTGCATACCTTCCCAGGCCATATCGCCTGCGACGCTGCCAGCGCATCGGAAATCGTCGTGCCGGTGCTGCATGACGGCCGGCTGGTCGGCGTGATCGACCTCGACAGCCCCCGCGTGGCCCGGTTCGACTCGGACGACGCGCGCGGACTCGAGGCGCTTGCTGCATGCATTGCGGCACGGATCGGCTGATCCGTTAACTCTCTTTTCCTTCGCCGCCACCTCCCGCTTCCGCTTTCCGCCCCGTTTCGGGACAGGATTTCGGGGCGGGAATCATGGATAGCGGCGGATCAGCATGCTAAATGATGCGTTAGGATTTCGGCCTGCGCACCCGGTTCGCACGCCATGCACAAACAGGGAGTGTTAACCATGCGAACGCCAACTCTTTTCCTGCTGGGGGCTGGCGCTGCATTGGCCTGTGTCACGGCACCGGCCGTTGCCGCGAGCGGTGCGGGCGCTGCGCTGCCCGTGATGGGCAAGAGCTGGAACGCCCCGCGTCCCGGTGGTGTCGTACCTCGCCCCGGCACACACGCCCCCCGGCCTGGCGCCTGGAACGGTCAGTGGAACAATGGCGGGCATCGCTGGGGACCGCGCCAGAATGGCCGCTGGTATGCCGGCTGGCGCGCGCCGGGTGGCTGGAACGGCTATCAGCGCCCGGTCTATGGCTATGTCCTGCCGCGCTATTGGGTCAGCCCTAATTATTATATCGCCAATTACGGTGCTTACGGCCTGCCCGCGCCGACTAATGGCTATGGCTGGTCGCGCTATTATGACGATGCGGTCATGACCGATCGCTATGGCCGGGTCTATGATTCCCGCAGCGATGTGGACTGGGGCCGTTACGAGGGCGGCTATGGTCCCGATAGCGACGACGGCTATTATGACGAGCCGCGCCGCGACAACGGCGTTGGTGGTGCTGCCATAGGCGCAGTAGTCGGCGGTGTCGCCGGCAACCGCATCGCCGGGCGCGGCAACCGCACGGCCGGCACGCTGATCGGCGCAGGCGTCGGCGCCGTCGCCGGCATGGCGATCGACAAGGCCGAGGATGGCCCGCGTCGCAACGCCCCGCCGCCGCCCCGCCGTCCCGGTGCCGGCTATGATTATGGCTATGGCGCGGCCGACGATGGCGTGACCACATCCAATGAATATGAAGGCCGCTGGACCGGCACCTGGACCACCGATGACGGGCGGAAGGTGAGCGGCACCTATGACGGCCGTTTCGAAGGCGATGTGCGCGGCGCCGGCGTCGACTATGACGCGCCGCTCTATGCCGGCGGCCCTCACTGGTCGGGCGGCAACGGTCCGGTGTCGGCCAGCCAGGGCGGCGGCTATATCGCCAACGGCTATTATTATCCCGCGCCGATCGTGACGACCGTGACGGTGCAACCCGCCGTCACGACCACGACGACCACCACCTATGTCACGGAAACGGTCCCCTATCGCAAAGCCGCGCGCCGTCGCGCGGTACGGAGCTGTCACTGCAAATAAGCATCGGGGCCGGACCTTCCGGGGTCCGGCCCTTATGGCTGCGAACGGGCCTTTGGCGGTGAAAAGGCGGTGACGGGCTGTGGCCGGCCAAGGTGAAATCCCTGTCCCACGATACAACCTTGGCGCAGCAGGAAATCGGCCTGCGCGGCCGTCTCCACGCCTTCGGCGACGACCTCCATGCCAAAACTGCCGCCCAGCTTGACGATCGCATCCACGATCGCCGCGTCGCCGACATCCTGCTCGATATGACTGACGAAGCTGCGGTCGATCTTCAGCACATCGACAGGATATTGCTTCAAATGGGTCAGTGAAGCGAAGCCGGTGCCGAAATCGTCCAGCGCCACCCGCACACCGGCATCGGAAAAATGTTGCAGCGTATGGCCGACCTGGTCGGCGCCGCGCCCCAGAAACACACTTTCCGTTACTTCGATCTCGAAATGCGTCGTGGGCACATTGGCGCGATCCAGCAGGCTCAGCACCCGGTCGGCGAAATCCCCGCTCGCAAAGTCCGCCGCCGCCGCATTGATCGCCACCCGCCCCGGATCGAAGCCCGACCGCAGCCAGCATTGCAGATCGACGAGCACCGCGTCCAGCATTTGCGCGGTCAATGCCACCGATATCTCGGGATGGTCGAAGGCGGCGGCTATGGTGCCGGGCAGTTGCACCCCCATCCGGGGATGATGCCAGCGCAGCAGCGCCTCATAGCCCAGCACATGCCCGCTGCGCATGTCGATGCGCGGTTGATAGAAAGGGGTGGCGAGCCGTTCGGCAACCACCTGCCGCGCCATGCGGATCATCGAACTGCGCTGCTGCGCCTGCGCGCGCAAGGTGGATTGAAACAAGGTGAGCCGCCCGCGCCCCGCCCCTTTCGAGGCGTAGAGTGCCAGATCGGCTGCCTTCAACAGATCCTCGGCCCGGTCGGCATGCACGCCGAACACCGCACCACCGATGCTGACACCGCAATCGAGCGAACGCCCCTGATGGACATGCGGCGTCCGGACATTGTCGATCAGGGCCGCACTTAGCCGCTCCAGCGCCGCGCTATCGGTCAGCGAGGGCGCGGCAAGGCCAAATTCGTCACCCCCCAGCCGCCCCAACACGGCATCCGCCGGCGCCACCGATGCCAAACGCTGCGCAAAGGCGCAGAGCAGCGCATCGCCTGCGTCATGCCCCATCGAATCATTGGTGCGCTTGAGATCGTCTATGTCGAGCAGCAGCAGGCCGAACGTCCGCCCCTCTGCCTGGGCACGCGCCGCCATTTCCTCCAGCGCCGCCTGCCACAAGGTGCGGTTGGGCAGCCGCGTCATCGGATCATGGGTCGCCGCCCAGCGGATCCGCTCGTCCGCATCATGTTCTTCGGTGACGTCGCGGAAGGTGACGATGATGCGCAAGGGGCGACCGGCATCCGAACGCGTCATCCATCCGGTACTGCGAATCCAGCGCAAAGCGCCTGTATCGGCGCGATATATACGAAGCGTCGCCTCGAAATGCGGCGGCAGCGTGCCGGCGGCGACCGCCTCCAGCATATATTTCAGCCGATCCCGGTCGCCCGGATGCACCAGCGACAGCGCCAGTTCGGCAGTCGCGGGTTGATGCTCGCCTAGCCCCAACATGCGGCGAAATTCGTTCGACCAGGTCCGGACGCCGGTGATACAATCGAGATCCCAAATGCCGAGCCGGGCCGATTGCACGGCCAGACGGAAGCGCTCCTCGCTATCAGTCAGCGCCGTTTGCGCCAAGCGTTCGGCATGAACATCCTCCAGCGTTCCGTACCAGCGCAGTATCCCACCCGAAGGATCACGCCTGGCCGATGCGCGCGCCCGCATCCATCGATAACCACCGTCGCGCAGGCGAATGCGATAATCGATATCCACCGGGGCACCACTGGCCAGATTACCGCTCCATATGGCGACCGTGCGCTGCATATCGTCGGGATGCAGCGCACCCAGCCAGCCGGTACCCAGCGCCTTTTCCGGCATCATCCCGGTCAGGTCGAACCAGCGCGGCCCGACTTCCTCGATGCTGCCCTTGGGACTGGCGGTCCAGGGCACTTGCGGGCTGAGGTCCACCGAGGATCGATAATGTTCGCGGCTTTCGGCCAGCGCCGCAGCCAGAGCGCGGGAATCCCGGTCATGCCGCTCATGCACATCCTCTACTGTGCCGTACCAGCGGGGCGGCCCTGCCCCTTCGACACAAGCCATGCGGATCATGCACCAGCGTTCCTGACCGCCCACACAGCGCAAAGACAAAGTCAGCGCTTGCGGCCTATCGCTGGAACGGGCGGCTGCAAGCAGGATGCGCCTGTCCCCGCCCGACAACAGGCCACGCCAACCAAAGCCGATCGGATCGGCCGCGAATCGGGGACGGAAGCGGCTGCTTTCCCGCTCGATCGCGATCAACCGGCCGCGATGATCCGCAACCCAGCGCAGCAGCGGGGGCGAAACCCGATCGAAAACCGGCGAAAATAGAAGGTCGTTGCGGTGCAGGAACAATTGTTGCGCGGCGAAATCGTCGCCCGGCGTCAACCGTACATCGTGAAATCGCCGATCAGCAAAGCGGTCCATGAGCCGCTCCCGATCTGATGCCTCTCTCTACGCGCATGAAGAGGGAATAGCAAAGAAAGTTAAACAAATTGACTAAAGGGCCAAAACAACACGACCAATATTAATCAATAACTTAGACCAAAGTATAATCGAGGCGATCTCTATTTCCGAAACATGCCGACCAGTTCGACCGGCAGCGGTGGTTCGTCGCGCGGCTGGACGCCGCGAATGGCCTGCGCCTGCTCGTGCGGATCGAAACGCACCCAACCGCTGCGGCTGAGTTTTTCCAGCGGACGATAGCGGACCTTATACTGCATCCGCGGCGACCCATCGACCCAATAGCCAAGATAGACATAAGGCAGTCCTGCAGCGGCGGCACGGGTGATATGGTCCAGGATGATATAATTGCCCAGGCCCGGCCGATGCTCCAGCGTCGTGTCGAAGAAGCTGTAGATCATCGACAGACCGTCACCCTGCCGATCGGTCAGGCAGGCGCCGATCAGCTTGCCGGGGCGGCCATCGACGCCGGGTTCGCGATATTCGATGATATAGCTGTCGACCGGCGTCTGCTCGACCATGTCGGCAAAGTCCATCTCGTCCATCTCGGTCATGCCGCCACCGGGGTGACGATCGACCAGATAGCGCTGAAGCAGCGCAAACTGCTCTTCGGTCGACCAGGGCTTGCACGCCGTGGCGATCAAATCGCTGTTGCGTCGGATCAGCTTGCGCTGAGTCGCATTGGGCTGAAACTCGCTGGCGACGACCCGCACCGACACGCAGGCGGAGCAGTCGGCGCAACTGGGGCGATAGGCGACATTCTGGCTGCGGCGAAAACCGATCCGCCCCAGCGCATCGTTGAGTTCAGCCGCATTGTCGCCGTTGAGTTCGGTAAACACCTTCCGCTCGCTCTTGCCCGGCAGATAGGGGCATGGGCTGGGATTGGTCACGAAGAAGCGGGGAAAACGGAATGCGGCTGTCACGCTCCAGGCTCCCATTCATGGTGACGGCGGGGTTTGCTCATGCTTCGGATATATGCCGTCACCACGCCCCTGTGAAAAGGGCGTTTACCACGAAAAAGCGGGAGCCATCGTCCCGCCCTTACGCAACCTCGATCGGCGCGACCTCATAGCCTGCTTCACCCAGCGCGGCGATCAGCCGTTGAAGGTGCGCCCGGTCCCGCGTTTCGCATTCGACGTCGAGGCTGAGGCCCTTGGCCGGCAGGTTGGTGAAGATACGCTGATGCGCCAGTTCCAGAATGTTGACCGCTTCCTGATCGAAGATGCGGGCGACATGGAACAGCGCGCCGGGACGATCCTGAAGGATGATCCGCAGACGCGCCAGACGGCCCGAGCGCGCCAGATCGCGCAGCAGCACATTGGCCAGCAACCGCGTGTCGATATTGCCGCCGGTCAGCACCAGCCCGACATTGCGACCGACAAACTGCTCGCGATAGGTCAGCAAAGCGGCGAGTCCTGCGGCGCCTGCGCCTTCGACCACCGTCTTTTCGATCTGGAGCAGCAGGCTCACCGCCTCTTCCAGCCGCCGTTCGGTGACCAGCAGGATATCGTCGGCCAGCCGCTCGACCACGCGGCGGGTGATTTCGCCGGGCTGCTTGACTGCAATGCCTTCCGCCAGCGTATCGCCGTCGCAGGCCAGGTCCGCGCCCTTGATGAAATCATACATGGACGGATAGAGTTCGGCCTGCACGCCGACCAGCCGGATATCCGGCTTCATCGCCCGCGCCGCCGTCGCCATGCCCGAAAACAGGCCGCCGCCACCGATCGGGATGACCAGCGTGTCGATTTCCGGCGCGTCTTCCAGCATTTCCAGCGCAACGGTGCCCTGTCCGGCCATGATGTCTGGCTCATCGAAGGGATGGACGAAGGTCAGGCCCTGCTCGACCTCCAGCAGACGGGCATGGGCATAGGCGTCGTCGAACTTCTCGCCATATTGCACAACGGTCGCGCCATGGCCCTGAGTCTGCGTCACCTTCACCGTGGGGGTTGTGGTGGGCATGACGATGGTGACGGGCACGCCCAGCCGCTTGCCATGATAGGCCAGCCCCTGCGCGTGATTGCCGGCCGAGGCGCCGATCACGCCTTTGGCCTTTGCCGCGTCATCCAGTTGCAGCAGACGATTGAGTGCGCCGCGCTCCTTATAGGCGGCGGTGAACTGAAGATTTTCGAATTTCAGATAGACGTTGCAACCCAACATGTTGGAAAGCGTCTGACTAATCAGCGTCGGCGTCTTGACGAGCGCACCCGAAATACGGGTCCGCGCGGCAAGTATGTCATCGACGGTGATGGGCAGCGGCAGGGCGCTTTCGATCTTTGCGAGCGTAGTCATGGCCGCGCCCCTAAACGAAAATTGCGGGCGAAGAAACTGGCACTGTCGGAAAACTGGCCCTATGGCAGGCCCTGCGCACTAAATGTACGAGGCATATGGCTAATATCGCTTTTATCGGGTTGGGCGTCATGGGCGGCCCTATGGCAGGACATCTGGCCAAGGCGGGGCATAGCCTGACCGTCTATAATCGTTCCATCGGCAAGGCGAAGCTGTGGGCGGACGCCTATGGTGGCGCTGTAGCGATCACGCCGGCCAAGGCCGCCGAGGAAGCGGATATCGTCATCAGTTGCGTCGGCAATGACGATGACCTGTCGCAAATCACGCTGGGCCGCGAGGGCGCGTTCCGCACGATGCGCGAAGGCAGCCTGTTCATCGACCATACCACCGTGTCGGCGCGGATCGCGCGGCAATTGTTCGTCGAGGGCGAAAGTCGCGGCATCCATAGCGTCGATGCGCCGGTGTCGGGCGGTCAGGCGGGCGCCGAGAACGGCAAGCTGTCGATCATGTGCGGGGGCAGCGAACCGGCGGTCGCGGCCGCCAAGCTGGTAATGCAGGCCTATGCCGCGCGGATCGTGCATGTCGGCACGGCGGGCGCGGGCCAGACCACCAAGATGGTGAACCAGATTTGCATCGGCGGCGTGTTGCAGGGCCTGTCGGAAGCATTGCGTTTCGCGCAAGCGGCCGAACTGGATCTGGACAAGGTGTTCGAAGCGATTTCCGGCGGCGCGGCACAAAGCTGGCAGATGGAAAATCGCTGGAAGACGATGGCGCAGGATAGTTTCGATTTCGGCTTTGCGGTCGATTGGATGCGCAAGGATCTGGGCCTGGCGCTGGAAGAGGCGCGCGCCAATGGCGCGACCCTGCCGGTGACGGCGCTAGTCGATCAATATTATGCCGATGTGCAGGCGCTGGGCGGCAATCGGCAGGATACCAGCGCGCTGGTACGACGGATCACCCGCGCATGAAGGCGGCATGGCTGGCGGCGATCGCCGCGATCACGCTTCCGTCTTCCGCCATGGCATTCGGCGTCATCGACAATGTGAACGGCATCGCGCTCGACGCCAATGGCAAGGTCGTGCGCTTTGTCGCCTTGCAGATCGACGATGATGGCAAGGTCGAAAAGCTGCTGACGGAGCGGTACAAGGAACCGGAATATAAGCCTAAAAAGCCTAAAAAGGGCCAGCCGTGGCCCGAACGGCCCAAGGCACCCGCGTTCAAGATGGACGCCGGCGGCAAGACGATGATCCCTGGCCTGATCGACGCGCATGGGCATGTCATGGGCTATGGCCTGTCGCTCATCACGCTCGACCTGTCGGACACGCGATCGCTGGCGGAGGCGCAGACGAAGATCCGTGCCTATGCGCAGGCCAATGACAGCCGCAAATGGATCATCGGCACCGGCTGGAATCAGGAACAATGGGGTCTGGGCCGCTTCCCCACCGCCGCCGAACTGGACGCCGCCGTCGGCGACATGCCGGTGTGGCTGGAGCGGGTCGATGGCCATGCCGGCTGGGCCAATAGCGCCGCGATCCGCGCGGCAGGCATTAGCGCGACGACCAAGGCGCCCATGGGCGGCCGGATCGAAATGGCGGGCGGGAAGCCGGCCGGCGTCTTCGTCGACAAGGCGATGGAGTTGATCCAGCGAGTCGTGCCACCCCCGGCGCCCAGGGACCGCGACACCGCACTGGAAAAGGCGCAGCGCGCGCTGCTGGCTGTGGGCATCACCGGCATTGCCGACATGGGGACCAGCATCGAGGATTGGCAGGCTTTCCGCCGGTCGGCGGATCGCGGCGCGCTGCGCGTGCGAATCATGTCCTATGCCTATGGCATCGACAATATGGTGCTGATCGCCGGGCCGGAGCCGACGCCTTGGCTCTATGACGATCATCTGCGCATGGGCGGCGTGAAGCTGCTGCTCGACGGCGCACTGGGTTCGCGCGGGGCCTGGCTGCGCGCGGACTATGCCGATGCGCCGGGCCAACGCGGCCTGCCGATGATCCCCGACACGCAGTTGCGTAATTTCATGAGCCGCGCGGCGATGGACAATTTCCAGGTCGCCGTCCACGCGATCGGCGACGCCGCCAATCATGAAGTGCTGAACGCGATTGAGGAACTGAACGACACCTATAAGGGCGACCGGCGCTGGCGTGTCGAACATGCGCAGATCATCAGCCCAAGCGACCTGCCGCGCTTCGGCCCGCTGGGCGCGATCGCGTCGATGCAGCCGGTGCATGAGGCGTCCGACTGGCGCATGGCGACCGCGCGGCTAGGTGAAGCGCGACTCGACGGTGCCTATGCGTGGAAGACCATGCTGGACAATCGCGTCCCCCTCGCCTTGGGGTCCGACGTGCCGGTGGAAAGCCCCAATCCCTTCGCCGGCATTGCCGTGGCGATGAGCCGCGAGGATGCGAAGGGCGAACCGGCCGGCGGCTGGAAACCCGAACAGCGGATCGGGTTCGACGCGGCGCTCGACGGCTTCACGCGGCAGGCGGCCTATGCCGGTTTTGCGGAGAAGAAGTTCGGCAGCTTGGTCCCCGGCCAGCGCGCCGACTTCCTGCTAATCGACCGGGATATCTCCGCTTCGCGTCCCGCCGACATTCGCCAGACGCAGGTGCTGGAAACCTGGATCGGCGGCAAGCGCGTCTATGTGAAGGGGCAATAGGCCCGGCTTAGCGTGACTGGGCGGGGTTCCACACGGTGACGGTCCGCCCCGTCATCGCTTTGGCCACGCCTTGCAACGTCGCGGCATAAGCGATCAATATATCGACCAGCGCGGCGAAGGGACCGCTCTTCGCCCGTACGCCGATCCAGATGATCAGCGCCACACCCAAAGCCCCCGCCAGATAAAGCGCAGGCGACAGCCGCATGGCCAGCGCCCCGGCCGCCACCGCGCCGATCAGGATGAACAATCCGCCGAACCAGCGCACGATCTTGCGCGAGGCATATTTGAACCGGTCGAGCGCGCCCATGCGCCGCAATTGCGGGCGCAGATGGACATGAGTGTGCCATGCGCGCGCGGCGATCCGCACCTTGCGCCGATATTCGTCCTTACGGGCAGTGACGAGGCGCTCCCGCGCGATCACATCCTTCGCCTTGACGAGCCGCTGGCCGGCGAAGACAACGGCCATGGACACGGTCAGATCGTCCAGCACGCTGTCAGGGAAGTCGGGATAAAGGCTGCGCCGGATAGAGAAGATGGAGCCATCCGCGCCCAGCACATTGCCGGTGCGCGATTCCTCGTCCTTCAGCTTCTCCTCGATCCGCCAGTAGAGCGAACCGACCGAAGCGGTCGCGCTGCCTTCCGCGCCGATATAATGGAGCGAACCCAGCACGCCGCCCACCTGCGGGTCGGCATAGCGCGCCAGCAGATTGTCGATCGCGTCCGGATCCAGCAGCACATTGGCGTCGGTGAAGATCAGCACGTCGCCACGCGCCCGCGCCGCCAGTTGCTTCATGCCATGCGCCTTACCGCTGCGGCCGGGGCCACGGATCAACGTCACGAGGCTGCCCTGCGCGGCGATCAAGTCGCCTGTACCGTCCGACGATCCATCGTCGAAGGCGAGGATTTCCAGCGTGGGATGCCGCGCCTTCAGCATCGCCAGATTGGCCAGCTTCTCCGGTATCGCCGCTGCTTCATTATAGGCGCAGAACAGCAGAGAGGCGCTCGGCACCGCTCCTTCGACAGGCGCTTCGGGCCGTGTCGATAGCAGGCGCAGGATCAGCGGATAGGAAAGAAACGGCCACGCCACCACGGTCAGGCAGAGCAGCAAAATCGCGGCAAGGGTCAGGTTGGTCGCCATCGCTCAATAGGCCTTGTGATGGACCAGAACGCCCAGCGTGGCGACGATGATCCGCAGGTCGCGCCAGATCGACCAGTCGCTGACATATTCCAGGTCGGATTGAAGCCGGTCGATCAGATCCTGATGATGATCGGTGGAGCCGCGATGGCCGCGCACCTGCGCCAAGCCGGTCATGCCCGGCTTGATGCAATGCCGCTCCCAATAGCGCGCATCCACCTCCCAATAGAGGCTGTCGCCCGCCTTGGCGGCGGCGGCATGCGGCCGCGGGCCGACGATGCTCATGTCGCCCTTCAGCACGTTGAACAGCTGCGGCAGCTCATCGATGCTGGTCTTGCGCAGGAAGGCGCCGACGCGGGTGACGCGATCATCGTCGCGCTTCGTCAGTGTAGCGGCCCTATGATCGCTCGCCTCGCTGCGCATCGACCGGAATTTGTAGATGGCGAAGGGACGGGCATCCTTGCCGATACGCGGCTGGCGGAACAGCGCCGGGCCGGGGCTGGTCAGCCGCACGGCCAGCGCCGCCCCGATCAGGATCGGCGACAGCAGGATCGTGGCGACCGTGGCGACGATCAGGTCGAACAGGCGCTTGATCAGGCGATCGCGGAAATGCAGCGGACCGCCCGCGACGATGATCGTCGGCTGGCCGTCAAACTCGTCGATCCGGGCCGGCGCGAAACGCAGCAATTCCGGCACGACAATCTCGCCCCGCGCCGACAGCGACTTGAGCGCCGCCGACCAGTCGGTCATCCGATCGAGCGGACAGGCGACGATCACCCGCTCCGCCATGCCGACCGCCGCCGCCAGCCGGGCCGCCATGTCCGCGTCATGCCGTTCGGGATGAAGGTTGGCGGCATCGGCGTCGATCACATCCATATGCGGCCCCGTCTCGATCGCAACGCCATCCAGGATGACGGCGGTCAGATGCGGCACGTCACCCAGCACAGTGACCGCCAACCGTGCGACCGCCAGCCGCACCAAGGACACCGCGACTGCACCCAGCGACAGCCCTGTGATAAAGGTCAGACGCGACAGTTGCTCGGCGATTTTGCCCAGATAGACGATTAGCAGCATCAGCAAGGCGGCCTGCGCCAGCGCCCAGAGCGCGCGCACGATGCCGCGCCGCACCCGATCGAGCGTGTTGATGCCATAGGCGCCGCCCTGCACCGCCAGCAACGCATAAAGCGGCGCGATCATGGCGAACATCACCAGGCCATGGGGCTTGCCCGGCTCACCCCACAGCGCGCCCAGCACGAACCAGTTGGCAGCCAGAAAGGCGCAGAACAGGCCCGCCATGTCCCCCGCCAGACACAGCGCATAAAGCCGCAGCCGCACGATTTCCTTGGAGACTGTCACCGTTGCGCCCTGTTAATCGTCATGCGCCCCGTTGGCACTGCGGACGATGCGTTGCAAGGGCCGCTATATACAATCGCCGGTGGAACATATCGCCATAAGCCCGATGAACGGCTGCGCCAGAATAACCATGACGGCGTAGGCCGACAGGAGGCCCAGCAGATATTTCTCGTGCAGGCGGGCAAATGGAAGGCCCAGCAGCCAGAAACCGCTCATCCCCGCCATCACCGAAAGAGCAGCCGCGATCAACGCAACGACGCCCCCACTGATGACAGGCCGCACGAGATGCGCGAAGCTGAGCCATACCAGCCACGGTGCGCCCAGCATTACGACGAACCCAAGCCCGTTGCGTGCAGCGTTGCTCATGCCCCGAACAGACGCGTCAGCGACTTGTCCAGCATCAGCAACTGCCACAGCAGCCGACCATGGTCGGAGACGCCCGACCGGTGATCGGCCGCGACCTTCGCCAGCATGGACGTATCGAACCAGCCGGTCTTGGCCAGCGCCGATCCCCCGGCGATCGCCGTCGCCTCGCCCGCCAGTGCGCCACGGAACCATGCGCTGATCGGAGTCACAAACCCCATTTTCTGGCGATAGAGTATGTCCTGCGGCAGGAACGGCTCCATCGCCTTCTTCAGCAGATATTTGCCGCTATTGCCGCGAATGCGCTGCGCCACCGGCAGGCGGGCAGCGAACTCGACCAAGCGATGATCCAGCAGCGGCTCACGCGCCTCCAGGCTGACGGCCATGCTCATCCGGTCGGTCTTGGTCAGGATGTCGCCGGGCAACCAGATACGGATATCGGCATATTGCGCCCGGTCGAGCGGGTCGCGCGCCGGGGCATCGGCCATCGCCTTGATATAGCGGTCTTCCGCCCGATAGGCGCCAAGCCGGCTCTTCATCTCCTGACTGAACAGTCGTTGGCGCAGCGGGTGCGGGGTCACGCCGACCGACGCGGCATAGGCTTCCCCGCCCTCCCCGGCCAATTCCAGAAAGGTGGATTTGGCCCGCAGCGCGCGCGGTGCCCAATCGGCCTTGGGATAATATTTGCCGAGCGTCCCGAACAAGGGCTGGCGCACCGAAGCCGGCATCAACGACCGGAAGCGCTCGCCCTGCATCTGGAAGCGATGGCGGCGATAACCGGCAAAGGCTTCGTCCGCGCCATCGCCCGACAGCGCGACCGTCACCTGCTCGCGCGCCAATTCGCACACCCGGAAAGTCGGCAGCGCGGACGCGTCCGCGAAAGGCTCGTCGAAATGGAAGGCCAGCCGGTCGATCAATCCATAATCATCCGGTGATACGATGCGGGTACGATGATCGGTGGCGAAACGGCGTGCGATGCGATCGGCAAAAGCCGTCTCGTCCAGGCTGGCGACGTCGAAGCCGATAGTGCAGGTCTTGACGGCCTGGCTGGACGCCTCCGCCATCAACGCGACGACGCTGCTGCTATCGACCCCGCCCGAAAGAAAGGCGCCCAATGGCACATCGGCGACCATGCGCGATCGCACCGCCTGCCGCATCAGCGCGACCAGTTCTTCTTCCAGCGCCTCGGGCTTCGCTTTCGTCCGGTCGGCAAAGCTGACGTCCCAATAGCGTTGCGGTTGCGGCAATGGCCGACCCCGCACCAGCCGCAACGTCTCGCCCGCGCCCAGTTTGCGCACGCCCGCCACCAAACAGGCATCGTCGGGCACATAGCCATAGGCCATATAATCCTCGACCGCCGACAGATCCGGCGCGCGCCGCAGCAGCGGATGGGCGAGCAGGCTTTTCAACTCCGATCCGAAGATCAGGCTGCCGTCCGACAGCAGGGCATAATGGAGCGGCTTGACCCCCATGCGGTCGCGCACCAGCCACAAAGCCTGCGCTCGCGCATCGAACAGCGCGAAAGCGAACATGCCGTTGAAGCGCTGCACGCAATCCTCCCCCCATTGGCGATAGCCGTGGAGAATAACTTCGGTATCGCTATGGGTGCGAAAGACATGGCCCTTCGCCTCCAGTTCGGCACGCACTTCGGCGAAATTATAGATTTCGCCGTTGAACACGACCGTCAGACTTTCATCCTCGGTCAACATCGGCTGCGCGCCGGATTCCAGGTCGATGATCGACAGGCGCAAATGGCCAAGGCCTACGCCCGGCGCGGTCCAGATACCGCTGCCGTCCGGGCCGCGATGCGGCATGACGTCCAGCATCGCGCGCACCCGTGCCGGGTCCACGGGCTTGGCCGTTTCGAGATGGAAGATGCCCGCTATGCCGCACATATTCTGGCCTTTAAAGGATCGACCGGCAAATCATACCCCGTTCGGGCTGAGCCTGACGAAGCCCCGACTTTTTCATCGGATACCCACGCTGCGGTCAGCCAAAAGCTGCACGTCGCCCAGATCGGTCAGGAAAGCGCCGATCGCGGCATCGGACGGGCGACCTTCCGCTTCCTCCGCCGACACCAGGATGGCCACGGCGCGCTGATCCTGTCCCAGCAGCCGCGCCTTCATCGTCGCCATCTTGATCGCCGGCCTGCTGCCGGTCGTGGCACCATGGCCGACGCGGTAGAAACTCACCACATGGCGCACGACCGGACCGGGCGCCGTAATCTGTTCGCCGCGCGCATCCGCCGGGGCGCGTGCAGGCGAGGACCAGACCCATTCGCTATTGGGATCGGCCGCGCCCTGGCCAAAGCCCACAAGCTTGCGATCCTCCCCCTGCGCCGCATAGGCCGCGATGGCAAGGTCCACCACCTGTCCACGCCCATTGCTATAGCGGCCGATCACGAAATGGTCGGCGCCATCGAAGCGCGGCTTCCATGGATAGGCCTGCGGCGTGGCGGTCCGCGTCCAGCCGGCGACATTGGGCATGGCCAATACAGGCGGCAACGGATCGGCAGCGGCAGCCGTAGCAGCGAGCCAAAGCGGTGCGGCGACGATCATCGCCAACGCCGTACCTGCGATCCCACCCGCCCGCGATGTACCCTTTACCGCGCCCTGCAACGCACGCGGATCGAACCAGGGATCGCCGGGCTTACGATCGAAAAACGGCCAGGCCGTCGCCATCACCACGACCATGACGATCGCGAAGAAGACCCAGCCATAGACGACATGATCGAAACCCACGGCGGCATCCACCGTCGTCAGATGCGCGACCAATATGGTGGTGAAGGCGCGCACGCCATTGGCCAGCACCGACAGGCTGAGCGCGCCGATCATGAACACCGCGCGGCGCGACCAGCTTGTGAAACAGACGTTGCAGACCAGCGTGCCATAAGCCGTCATGGCGATCAGGAATTTCGCCCCGGAACAGGCCTCCGCCACTTCGAAATAGCCGGTCGGGGTGGTGATGAAGATGCCCTCCATATGCGCCGGCACACCCGACAGGTCGAGCAGCAGCATGGCGAGGCGGGCCGTCAGCAATTGGAGCGGCGGGACGATCTCCTCGCCAAATGGCACCATGAAGAAGGCGTAGAAGAGCGGGAAGAGCAAGGCCCGCGCTACGGCCGGACCCAGCAACGCGATGGTCGCGCCCTGCAACATCAGGACCAGCGCGCCATGACGCACCATCGCCACACCCGCGGCCGCGCCCAGCAGCCAGGCGAAGGCACCCAGCCCCAACCATATCAGCCCCGGCGCCCAGGCGACCGGTTCCAACTGGCGCAGGCCCGGCATCCGCTGCTGCACCAGCCAGGCGATGAGGAAGGGGATGAACATGCAATGGCCGAAGGTGGAGGCGTTCCACCAGATCGACACCATGCTGCGCACATCGGCAAAAAATAGCGCCAATATCGCGAAGGCGACGATGCCCAGCGCGGTCAGATGACCACGCCAGCCTGCCAGATCGGTCAGTGGCAGCCGGTCCATCGGGATAGCGCGATCGGTCACGCGGCCTGCACGCCGGCGGCGGCTTGGCCGAACAGCAGGTCGGGCAGATGGGCAAGTGTGGAGGACCAGCGATAGCGCTCCTCCATCCGCGCGCGGGCGGCCAGGCCAAGGCGCTGCGCGCGCGCCGGATCGGCAAGCAGCGCGACGACTTTGGCCGCCTCTTCCGCAGGGTTGGCCGCTATCAGGAAATGTGCTTCATCCGTAGCGTCGATGCCTTCGGCGGCTTGCGGAGACGCGACCACGGGCCGACCCATCGCCATCGCCTCCAGCACCTTGTTCTGAATGCCGCGCGCGATCCGCAGCGGCGCGACGACGACATCCGCCGCCGCCAGCCAGCCCCGCACATCGGGCACGCCGCCGGTCACGATAACGCCCGGCAGCCCCCCCAATGCTTCCACCGCTTTAGCCGGATTGCGCCCGACAATGGCGAAGCGCGCATCGGCATGAACGGTACGGATCGCCGGCAGCGTCTGGCGCGCGAAACTTTCCACTGCCTCGATATTGGGGCGGTAATCCATCTGGCCGGTGAAGACGAGCAACGGCCCCGCCGCCCGTTCGACCGACGGAAAGCAGGCGGCAGGATCGAAATAGTCGAGCGCCACGCCATTCTCGATGGCGATTACTCGATCGGTGCCAAGGCCGCAGGCCTTGCGGAACAGCGCCGCCTCCGCCTCACTGACGAAGCTGCTGATATCCGCCCGTGCCGCCGTCCGCCGTTCGAAATCGAGCAGCACGCGGCCTTCGCGGCGATTGATCCAGCCCATCGGTCCACCACCTTGCGCGCCATAGCTGGCATATTTGGCGGAATCGAAATCGACGAAATCCATGAGGAAAGGTACATCAGCCGGAAGCATCGGCACGAAATGCGCCATCTGCGCCGAATAGGCGACGACGGCCCGGATCGGCCGTTCCGCGAGAGTCTGCGCCACCCAGCGATGCAGGCCGGGATGATCGAACAGGGATATGAGCAGGGATTGCCGCCTGGCTAGGCCGGTCAGCCCGGCCACGACCTTCGACCGGTTGCGCATCAGCACGCACTGGCTGGTCGTACTCTGCGCCATCTCGCCGGCAAAGCCCATGTCGCGATCGTCATCGGCGAAGCAGCCGACATGGACGGGGGCGACCTCTGCCAGGCGCTTGAGCAGATGATAGGACCGGATCTTGTCGCCCCGATCCGGGGGAAAGGGAATACGGTGGCAGAGGAAGAGGATGTCGCCGCTCATCCAAGCCCTCGCGCGATGTGCGGGCCGATGAGGTTGGCGATCGGCTCCGGCAGTTTCTTCCACAATTCGACCTTGCGCCGATATTGGGGCGAGAGCGGATTGACGTCGCGCGTTTCCTTGCCCGGCGCGGTACGCAGATGATAGCCGAGCGGCTCGCCCTCAAACCCCCATGTCTTCTTCCAGGCGGCGGGACCGGTGCCGACCTTCGACCGGCCGAAATCGAAGATGGTGCAGCCCCGCTCCCTCGCGGCGCGCATCAGGCTGAAATAGAGAAATTCGTTCGATCGCATCGCCCGCGCACCACCTGCCGCGCCATGCCAATAGGGCATGCACGCACCACGATGATAGAGGCTGATCACGGCTGACAGCGGTACGCCATCCTTCGACACCATGGCGATATCGGCATCGTCGCCGAACCGATCCATCACTTGGTCGAACAGCGCGCGGGGGAAGACCGGCGTACCCAGATTATGGACACTGTGCGCATAAAGCCGGTAGTGGATATCCCGCAACCGCTTGTCCCGACCCATTTCGAAGGTCAGGTCATTGCCGATCCCCTTGCGGATTTCGGCCCGGTGCCGCTTGGGCACGGCCTTGAGTTCGGCCTCATCGTCGGCGGACAGAGCACGGGAGAAACCGAGATAGGCGTCGGCCTTTTCCTGCCATGACGCCCCCCTTGGCGTTTCGCCGCCACGCAGTTCCAACGTGTCGCAGCCCAGCCTTTCGGCCATGATCCATGCGGCATCGGCCAATGCCGTCCCCGCCTTGCGATCGGTGGTCAATATGCCGCCATCCACGGCAAAACCGCTGCTCACGAGCGCACGACCGAACAGGGCGGAGCGGATGGATGTGAGCGGCAACAGGCCGACGATATCCTTGCCGAACAGGCGCGCGACCAGCATCTTGGCCTTCTGCCCGGTGCCGGCTTCCACACCCATGACCCAGCCGGGCCGGTGGAAGGGCGTCGAGTTCGGATGCGCCAGCACCCAGGCGTCCAGTTCCGCGACCGTCGCGCTGTCGGACAGCCGCGCTTCGTCGATGATGACGCCCAGACCGGTAATTGCATTCATGGACGTATTTCCCTTGCCACCCGTGCCTGATCCTAACGATCAGGATTGAATATTTGGTGTGTGTTTCAACCAAGACCGCGCGAGATCATCGGTCCCAACAGGTTCGCGACCGGCAGCGGCAACCGCTTCCACAGGTCGACCCGCCGTCGATATTTGGCGCTGTGCGGATTGACGTCGCGCCCTGCCCCATCCGCCGCCCAGTCATGATAGACGCGCGGCACCGGTTCGAAGCCAAAGCTTTTCTTCCAGGCCGCCTGCCCGCTGCCGGCCTTTGATCGGCCGAAGTCGAAATGGGTCATGCCGCGTGCGCGGCCATGGCCCATCAAACGATAATACATCAGTTCGTTGGAACGCAGTTGGCGTGCATCGGCAACGCCCCCGCCCCAATAGGGCATGGCCCGCCCCTGATGGTAGAGGGAGAGGACAGCCGACACCGGCCGGTCATCCTGCCACACCACCAGCAGGTCGGCATCGTCGCCGAAATGCTGCAACACCGATTTGAACAGCTTCGCCGGGAATACCGGCGTGCCCAGATTACGGACGCTTGTCGCATAAACATGATAATGATCGCGCAGCAGCCGATCGGTTCGTCCGACTTCGACGCTGAGCGAAGGATTGGCCAGCGCCTTGCGCAGTTCGGCGCGATGTTTGCGCGGTATGGCCAGCAATTCCGCCTCGTCATCGACCGCGATCGGCCGGACGAAGCCGACATATTCGCCCTCGGCACTGCTCCATTCGCCGCCCGGTGCCGGTCCGCCGCGCAATTCCACCGATATTGCGCCCTTGTCCCGCGCCAATTGGATCGCCGCAGCGGCCAGCGGTGCCAGCGCCCGGTCGTCAGTCACCAGCAGGCCGCCATCCACGGCGAAGCCGGTCGATACCAGCGCGTTCCCGAACAAGCGGCTCTTCACATGATGTAGCGGCAGCAACCCCTTGATATCGCCGGAGGGTGCCACGGCCGCCAGCAACACAGCGCGATGCCCGGTGGCAGCGGTTATGGCGCGTAGCCAGGCGGTGCGGTGAAAAGGCATACCCGCCGCGTGGCTCGCGACGAAAGCGTCCGCCGCCTGTGCCTGCGACGCATCGCCGACATCCAACGTCACGACCGCCAGATCGGCGGCATGGTCAATCATCATGACGCCCGCGCCGCTTCCGCATCGGCCAGCGCATCCACGCGGGTCCAGGCGAAATCGCTGGTCAGGCGACGCAGCTTGGCCGCCATCACCGACAGGTTGCTATAATGGCGCAGGCGCGACCGCAGCGGCGCTTCCGCCACGCGCGGCTGATCCGGGTCGATTTCCCAGGGATGGAAATAGATGATCGCGGGGCGGCCGGCCTGTTCGTTGACCTGGCGGATCGCCCAGCGCGAAAATGCATAGGGCAGCAGGCGGAAAAAGCCGCCACCGCCCGCCGCCAAAGTGCGCTTGCCCCATTTGGCGGTCGTCACCGGCAGTTCGACCAAAGGCGATCCCGCCACCGGTTTCCACGCGAAGCGCGGCGAATCGGGCCAGCCATAATGGTCATGCCGGATCGGCGCGACGCTGGAGGAATAGCGATAGCCTTCCTCCGCCAGAATCGGATGCGCCCAGGGCGTGCGCGGGTCGATGGAAAAGCTGGGCGCGCGATAGCCGGTCACGGCCTGCCCGCTCGCATCCTCCAGGATCGCCCGCGATTTGCGCAGGTCGGCGCGAAACTCTTCGGGCGTGAAGGTGAAGACGCGGGCATGGTCATAGCCATGGCTGGCCACTTCATGGCCCGCTTCGGCAATGCGCCGCATCAGCGCGGGATAACGTTCCGCAACCCAGCCCAGCGTGAAGAAGGTCGCCTTGACGTCCGCCTGCGCGAACAGGTCCAGCACCGCATCGGTATTGCCTTCGACGCGGTGGGTCAGGCCATCCCAGTCGGCACGCCGCAACGTGCGCTCGAACGCGCCGACCTGGAACCAGTCCTCGACATCGACAGACAGGGCGTTCTGCATAGCACTCCAACTTCAACCATTATCGGCAAAACCCGGTCAGGCGGCGACGCCTTCCTGAAGGTCCGCCATCTGCTCCTCACGCTCGACCCAATCGACCAGCAGGGTCAATACCCGGCGCAGCGCTGTATCCTGTTCCTCGGCCCGGAATTCCAGCGACGACAGCCGTTCTTCGATCAGGGTGAAGCAGGCCTTGAGCGCTTCGGGATCGACTTCCGACTGTGCCGCGACCGGCTGAGCGAAGGGCGCATGCGCCTGCATCGCCCGCAGCGAGGCGATTTCGGCGCGCAATGCCTCGATCTCACCGAGCATGTCGGCGCGCAGCGCATCGACATCGGGCGCTTCGATCGCGGCCAGAGGTTCGGCTTGGGCCTGAACATCGGCAATGGGTTCGATTTCGGTAAAGTCTTCTACTTCCGTCACCTCATCCAGGACAGGCTCATCCTGCTCAGCCACGGGTGCGTCCTCATCTTCGTCCTGCCATGCATTTTCCGCGACCGGCTCAACCTCAAAGGCGACCGGGCGCGGTGGCGCGAAAGCGGCGAAACTCGGCCGCGCAAAGGGCGCCACCGTACTCGGCGCAAAGTCCTGCGCCTCCTCTTCCGAAGCGTCCGCCTCCCGCGCATCCGCAGTGTCCGCGATCGGCTCGACGTCCGCGGCCTGTGCCCAAGACGCGTCCAGTTCGACGGCGTCGTAATCCGCCGCGTCATCCTCGGCCGTATTTTCAAAGGCCGGTTGATAGGCGAAGGGCGCGATGGCGATATCGTCCGCGGCCTCTTCCACCTCGACCGGCTCCTCTTGGGTCAGCGCGTCATCAACGGCGACGGGATCGGGCGTTTCGACATCCTCGACCCTATCGAGCGTCGAAGGCACGACCGGTTCCGGCGTCACATCCGTGTCCAGCCCCATGTCGGCGACGACCGCGCCCACGACCTCTTCGTCGATCAGGTGCAACTGTTCGATCGCGCCCAACAGAAGCACGCGGCTGGCCAGCGCATTAAGACGGCGCGGCACGCCGCCGGTCCCGGCATAAAGTGCAGCAAAAGCGCCGGGGGTGAAGGCGGGGTTGCCGCTCCATCCGGCAATGGCCAGACGATGGAGAATATAGGGCTCGATCTCATTGGCCATCATCGGTTCCAGATGATGGGTCGCGATCACGCGCTGGCGCAGCTGCTCCAGTTCGGGTGACTTGATGAGATCGCGAAACTCCGGCTGGCCCAGCAGGAATATCTGCAACAGCGACTGGCCGCCCAACTGGAAATTGGACAGCATCCGCAATTCCTCGATCGCGGAAACGGGCAGGTTCTGCGCCTCGTCCACGATCAGCAGGGTGCGCCGCCCGGCGCGCGCCTGAGCATAGAGATAGCCTTCGACCTGATGCAGGATCGCCGCCTTGGGCTGGCCATCGACCGACAGACCGAAATGCTGCGCAGCAAGGCGCAACATGTCGTCGCCCTCGACCTGCGTCGACACGATCTTGACCGCAGACAGACGGGACGGATCGATCGTCTGCATCAGATGGCCGACCAGCGTAGTCTTGCCCGCGCCGATATCGCCGGTGATGACGATGAAGCCTTCACCCTGCGCCAGGCCATAGCCCAGATAGGACAGCGCCTTGCGATGCGTCGCGCTCTCGAAATAATAATGCGGGTCCGGCGTCAGCTGGAACGGGCGGCCCTGCAAGCCGTAATATTGATCGAACATATCCTCGTCTCCCAAGCCGACGTCAGAAGCTGTAGCGCAGGCCGACCTGCCCCATCGCACTGATGATCGTGTCGAAATCGTCCGCCTTCACCCCGTCCAGCCCCAGCGAGGCCGAAGCCGCCAGGCGGCGCGACAAATTCTTGTAATAGCTGGTGAAAGCGCCATAGTTCAGCACATCGAGGCGATCCCCGCTGGCGTCGAAATAGTTGATATATGTCACCAGGTCGATGCTGTCCGAACTGCTGATGGCATAGTTGACCGACGCATTGCCGTACCAATTTTCATCGCGCGATCCACGGATCAGCACCGTCTGGCCATTGGGCGTGATGAACTTGCGTTGCGAATAGCCGCCGCCAAGCCCCCAGCCCCACGGCCCGCGGCGCAACGAATATTGCGCCGACACGCCACGATAGCGGAAGTTCGCGTCGGTGATGCCCGACAGCGCATCGTTGAAGCACTGGCCACCGCCTGTGGTGGAGAAGGCGCAGCCGGTGATGTCGCCGGTGAAAGGATTGCGCGCCACGTCGAAGCTGCTGCCCGACAGGGCGGCAACGTCGGCATTGATCATGCGGCCGAAGCTGTCGATCCCGTCGAAGACGACGATGGCGACGCTGCTGTCGCGCCCCTGCCACAGGAAGCTGCCCTGATAGGTCATGCCGCCATAACGTTCGCCGACCCGCGCCTGCAAGGTCGTGCGACGGCTGGGCCGCCACAACACGCCTGCGTCCCAGATGATGTCGTCGAAATTATAGATCAGCGCACGCGGCGAGCTTTTGTCCGTCACATAACGGCCGTTGCGGACCAGCGGCATGCCGTTCGCATCCAGTTCCGGCGAACGCTGGCTGATCTCGATCTTCTCATAGCCGACACCACCGACAAGGGCGAGCGTGGGCGATACTGGCACGGTCGCATCGACACGGCCCCACAGATCCTCGAACCGCTGGTCGAGCTGGCTCGCCTCTTCGCGATCATAGCCCGCGCTAGCGGTAAGGCCGATGCCCGGCAGCACCGTATTGGGCGCAAAACCGACCGATCCGAGCAGGCTGTGCGTCCAGCTGTCAGCAAAGGCGCCATTGGACTGCAAGCCGCCGAAATTCTGGTTCACGCTATCATCGACCCGCGTGTAGCCAAGGCGATAGGAACCATTGACGTTGAAGTCGCCAATCTGGGTGGTGTAGGATGGCCCGACATAGCCCGACCAGACCTGGCTGCTGAAGCTGTCGCGCTGCGTCGAGGCGCCCGACAGGCCATCGGTGCGTACGCGCGTGGCCAGGCCGCCGCTCATGAGCGAAAGGCCAGGCGCAAGATTGACATTGGCATGGGCGACGCCGCTGATGACATCCTGATCCGATGTCTGGCTACCCCAGCCGAAGCTGTGATTATATTGCAAGTCGACCACCGCCTCGACACGGCGGCTCTTTACTTCCGCCGTCACGCCAGCGGTGACATTGGTGTAGGTCAGCACGTCGCCCTCGCCCTTGATCGGCCCGGTCACGACTTGGTCCACGCCAAGATAGGGCGTCACATTGAGGCGCTTGCCATCGGACGACTGCGCATGGGCGGGCATTGCAACGGCCAGCGCGGCGAGCGATGCGCCTGCGGTCCAGAGCCGGACGATCTTCACTGGGCTTCCCCCTTGGCATAATAGCTGCCGAAACGACGGCCGCCGCTGTTGAAGCGGACGGCATTGAGCAAAAGCTGAACCTGCGCTCCGCCCTTCAACATGCCCGCTGCGTCGCGCAACGCGCTTTCGGGCGTCTTGTCGGCGCGCACGATCAGCAGCGCGATGGCGGCATGGCTGGCCAGCACGGCGGCGGGCGACGCCGCCAGCAACGGTGGCGAATCAAAGATGACGATGCGCTCGGGACGCCCCTCGGTCAGTCGCGTGAGCAACTGTTCGGTCCGGGCAGAGGCCAGATATTCGGTATCGTCATGGCTGCGCTGCCCGGCGGGCAGGACGGAGAGCGACGGGATGTCGGTGCGGATGACGATATCCTCGATCGCGACCAGCGGATCGGCCAGCGCGTCCATCAGGCCACGGCCCGCCTCCAACCCCAGTTGCGCAGGAATGCCAGGCTTGCCGAAATCGGCATCGACCAGCAGGATTTCGCGATCCTTCTCCGCCGCCAGGCTGAGCGCCAGGTTGATCGCGCAGAAGGTCTTGCCCTCCCCACTATGAGCGGAGCAGACGAGGATGCGGTTGCCGCGGGGGTTGCCGCGCAGTTGCGACAACAGGTCACGCTTGAGCAGGCGAAATTCCTCGCTCATCGTGGTCACCGCGCTGTCGGGTCGCAGGAAGCCGGCTTCGGCCAGTTTGATCCGGTCGATCGACTGCACCGGTCCGGTCCAGTCAGGCGCGCGTGGCGTATAAGCGTTAGTCGCGGCTGACGCATCGGCGACGAAGGCCGCCGGCGCGGCAGGCGGTGGCGTGACCGAAGGAGCAGGCGGCAGATCGGTCGGATCGACCGCCGGTGCCGCGCGACCGCGCAACGCTGCGTTGAAATCATAGATTTCGGTCGCCCGTTCGATCAGCGATCCCCGGCCCTTGATGGAGCTATGCTGGTTCATGTTCCCTGGCTCCTTCACGCCATACCGCGCTGGACGAATTCGACGACGATCAGCAGCAGGCACACGGCCGCCAGGCCCCCGCTTGCGCCGGCAAACCATTTCATGCGCTGCCGGTCGATCGCGACCTGCGCCACGCTCACCGTCTGGCTGATCGATCCGACGACCGGCAGGCCGATCGCCTTCTCCAGCCGCGCGGCGGTCGGGAACGTGCCCTTGAGCTGGCCAAGCGCGAAAGCCACGCCGATACCGGCACCCACGCCCAGGATCAGCACGCCCAGCAACAGCAGCGGCCGGTTCGGCGCCGATGGTGCGGTCGGGGTGCTGGGTGGCTGGATGACACGGAACTGGACGGAACCCGTCTCGGTCTTCACATCACCGCGCAGTCGGATTTCCTCGCGATCGGCGGCCAGCTTGTCATATTGCGCCTTGAGCGCGGCATAGTCGCTTTCGATCTTTTCCTGTTCCGACGCGACGCCCGGCTCATTCACCTGACGCGACATCATGGTGTTGAGATCGCCCTGCAACTGCGCCTTGCGCGTGCTGAGCGCCTGCACCGTGGCGGCGCGATCGGCCTGCATGGACTTGATCGACAGATAGGCGGGGTTGGGCGTGCTGCCGGCTGCGGCAGCCGCACCGCCGCCCGCCTTACGGATGGCGTCGACCTCACGCTGGGCCGCGATAACGTCGGGATGGTTGGCGGTCCAGCCGCGCGCCTTCATCGACGCGAGATTGGCCTGGGCCTGTGCCAGCGGCGACGCGCCGCCCGATGCCGTCATGCCCGGCAAAGTCGCGGGCGTGCCGGCCAGCTGGCCGTTCATCGCGCTCAGCGCGCTCTGCGCCTGGACAAGTTGCGAATCGATGTTGCTGATTTCCGCGCGGGCCGCATCCATACGCTGGCTGATGGAGCCGGCGCCGGGCAGAAGGCCGATATAGCGCTGCGCAAATTCGACGCGGCGCTGATCGGCCGCTTCCAGCTGCTTGCCGCGCGCGGCGATCTGCTGGTCCAGAAAGGCCAGGCTCTGCTTGGTCTGGTTGCGATCGCCGGAGAGGTTTTCCTCCTGGAAGATGTCGATCAGCTTCTGCACCACCTGCTGGGCGATGCGCGCATTGGCACCGTCCGACAGGCCCGAATCGGCCGAAATGGCGCTGATATCGATCATGCTGGGATCGGCCTGCGCCATAACCGTGATGTTCTCGCGCAGCTTCGTGATCTTCGCGGCGATATCGCGCGGACCGGACACCGACTGAGACAGGTCCGTGTCGCGCACGACCTTTTCCAGATTCTCGGCGCTCGCCAACGTGCTGCGCACTCGGTCCAGATCCTGCTGCGACTGGACCTGGGTGATGCCGACCTTGTCCTCCAGCAACGACTGGGTGTTCACATAGACTCGTGCCTTGGACTGATAGGCGTTGGGGATCAGCGCCACGCCCAGCCAGCCGAGCATGCACACACCCCAAGCGACGGCAAGCGCCACCCAGCGGCGGCTCCATATACCATGGAGCAGGACCAACAGTTCGTCATAAAGGCCGGCCATGATCAGAACATGCTTTCGGGGATGATGATGACGTCACCGGGCGACAGCAGCACGTTCGCGCGCGTATCCCCCTTCTTCAGCAGGTCGCCCAGGCGCACCTGATATTCCTTCTGCTTGCCCGTCTCCTTGTCGAAACGGACCAGACGCGCGCGGTTGCCCGCCGCATATTCGGACAGGCCACCGACCGCGATCATCGCGTCCAGCACGGTCATGTTCGCGCGATAGGGAATGGACGCCGGCTTTTCCGTCGCGCCCACGATCCTGATCTGCTGGCTGAACGTGCCGCTGAAATTGTTGACGATCACCGACACCAGCGGATTTTCGATATATTGGGTCAGCGCCAGCTTGATATCGTCGGCCAGCATCTTGGGCGTCTTGCCCACGGCCGGCATGTCGGTGATCAGCGGCGTGGTGATGCGACCGTCGGGGCGCACCTGTACCTTGGCGCCCAGTTCCGGGTTGCGCCACACGAAGATGGTCAGGTCGTCGAGCGGGCCGATAACATATTCCTCCCCCGGCCCCTCCTGCGTCGACACGAAGGAGGCAGGCGGCAGTTGCGGCCCGGACGGCGCGGAGGCGCAGCCCGACAAGGCGACGGCGGGCAGCGACGCACCCATCAAAAGCCTGGAAACCGACACAAAACGCATAATCTCATCCCTTCGTGCGGCCATGCGCCAGCGACCGCCAACGAAGGACAGGCGACCGATCGGCATATGGCTCCGACCACCTTCATGCCGTGAAAGGGTAAAGATACCGTTAGGAGTTAAGTCCTGTGCAAATCAGCCAAGTAAAAGTTCGCGAGGACTTGGATGGCCAAGAAAAGCGGCAGGACTTGCAGAAGCGCCATAGGCACCGGCAAGAAAGATGGCGATCAGGTCGCCTTCCTTCACCGGCGCCAGCGCCACCTTGTCGCCGAGCCGGTCTATCGGGGTGCACAGGCACCCGACCACCGTCACCGGATCGGCGGCGGGCGGCGCGCCGAAGCGGTTGGCGACCGCAATCGGATAGTTGCGCCGGACGACCGTGCCGAAATTGCCGCTGGCCGCCAATTGGTGATGCAGGCCGCCATCGACCACCACGAAAGTCTCGCTTTGGCTGAGCTTCACGTCGATCACGCGGGTCAGATAGACGCCGGCCTCCCCCACCAGCCATCGGCCCAGTTCGATCGCGAAGGCACTGCCCTGCAATATGTCCGGCAGGCTGTTCAATGCGCTGTCCAGCGCCACACCGATCGGACGAATGTCCAACTGGTTATCGCCGGGGAAATAGGCCAGGCCAAAGCCGCCGCCCAGATTGACCAGCGGCGGCGTGGCGCCCACGGCGTCGGACAGGCGGGCCGCCAGCGCGATCGTCGCCGCCTGCGTCTCGATGATCGCCAGCGGATCGAGATTCTGGCTGCCGGCGAAGATATGCCAGCCCTGCCAGTCCGCCCCCGCATCGATCATCCCCCCCGCCAGCGCCGCCGCCCGATCCGCATCCACACCGAACGGCTTGGCCCCGCCCCCCATGCGCATGCCCGACCCTTTCAGGTCGAAATCCGGATTGACCCGCACGGCCAGACGCGGGCGCTTGCCGATCCGGTCGGCGACGGCGAGCGCGCGACGCCCTTCTCCTTCCGATTCCAGGTTGATCGTCACGCCGGCGAAGATCGCGGCTTCCAGTTCGTCGTCCCGCTTGCCCGGCCCGGCGAAGCTGATCCGATTCGGCGCCATTCCGGCCTCCAACGCCATGGCCAGTTCGCCGCCCGACGCGATGTCGAAGCCATCGACCTGGGTACCCATCCGCGCCAGCAACGGCGCATACGGGTTTGCCTTGATCGCATAATGGAGATGCAGCGCGTCCGGCATCGCTTCCCGGAAGCGACGCACCTGCGCCTGCACGATGTCCATGTCATAGACGAACAGCGGCGTATCGCCCGCTTCGTCTACCAGGCTGGCGGCACCGCAACCGCCGATGATCAGCATGCCTTCCTCTTCGGCGAACCAGCCGGGGATCGGCCCCATCGGCTTCATGCGCCATGCTCCTTCGCCAGCGCGACCCGGTCGATCTTGCCATTGGGGTTGCGGGGGAAATCTGGACGCACGACGATATCCTTGGGCTGCATGAAATTGGGCAGTTCGCTTTTCAGATGAATGGCGACGGCCTGCGCGACGTCAGGGTCGGCCGACCGCAGCAACAGGCGCACCGCCTGCCCCAGCCGATCGTCCTTCACCCCCAGCGCCACCGCTTCGGCCACACCGGGCACGGCGACGGCCGCTTCCTCTATTTCGGTCGGGCTGATCCGGTTACCGGCGGACTTGATCATCGCATCGTCGCGGCCGACGAAATAGAGCAGCCCCTGCGCGTCGCGCCGCACCGTGTCCCCCGACCAGACCGCCATGCCGCCATAGCGCGACGCGGCCGGCGCGGACTTGAACCGTTCGGCGGTACGCGCCGCATCGCGCCAATAGCCCTGCGCCACCAAGGGCCCGCAATGGACCAGTTCGCCCGGTTCCTCATCATCGGTCAGGCTGCCGTCCGGGCGCACGACCAATATCTCCGCAAAGGGAATGGCGCTGCCCATCGAATCGGGATGGCTGTCGACCAGCGCGGGCGGCAGATAGGTGGACCGGAACGCCTCCGTCAGGCCATACATGGGATAGAGGTCCGCCTGCGGAAACAACGCGCGTAACTTTGCCACCAGCGGCCGGGTCAACGCTCCGCCGCTGTTGGTCAGCCGCCGCAGCTTTGCCGCCACCGCCTCCGGCCAATCCAGTTCGGTCAGTTGCACCCAGAGCGGCGGCACCCCGGCCAGCGTCGTGATGTCGCGCCGGTCGATCAGTTTCAGCACATCGCGCGGCGTCAGATAATCGAGCGGATAGCCGCAGCCGCCCGCGAACCAGGTCGAAAACAACTGATTCTGCCCATAGTCGAAGCTGAAAGGCAGGACGCAGGCAGTGCGGTCCTGCGGCGTCAGTTTCAGATAATCGGCCACTGCAACGGCACCCAACCAGAGATTGGCGTGGTTCAACATCACGCCCTTGGGCCGGCCGGTCGAGCCGCTGGTGTAGAGGATCGCCGCCAGATCGTCCGTCGACGCCATCGACGGACCGATCGCCGCGCCGCCGCTCATCGCGCAGGCGGCGTCGTCTTCGCGGTGCAACTGGCAACCGGCCGGTACATCACCGGGCAACAGGCTGTCGAGTCGCGCCGCCGTGCCGATCAGCAGCATCGCGCCGCTATCCGCCAATATATGGGCCGTCTGGGCATGTTTGAGCAGCGGATTGATCGGCACATGGACCAACCCCGCGCGCGGCGCGGCCAGCGGCATCAACGCAGCCACCGGTCCCTTGGCGATCCAGCTGGCGACTCGCGCGCCTTTCTCCAGCCCGAACCCGGCCAACCATCCCGCCAGCCGGCCCAGCGTTTCTTCCAGTTCCGCATAATTATAGCTGCCCGACCGACCATCCAGCGCCACGCATGCCGGATCGCCGCGCAGCAGCAGATGGTCGATCGGCTGCACCTGCGCCCCATCGATTATCGGGAATTGGTTAGTCACAGATGCTTAACTCCATGGCGATGTTTTTACTCTATATGTGACCAGTGACTGGGTCGGAGATAGTCGGTTGCGGGGCGTAAGGGAATATCACAGCCTGGATGAGGTGCAGCGGCGGCTGGCCGGCCGACTGGATCGCGCCCATATGACCGGCCTGTTCGACCGGCTGGACTGGTATGCCGCGCTGCATGCCCATTGCATGGCCGATACGCCGCTTCGCATCCTGAAGGCGACGGAAGACGGCCGGGAAGCCTGGCTGTTCCTGACCGCTCCTTCCCCCCGCCAGGTCAGCGCGCTTGCCAACTGGTATAGTTTCGCCTGGGCGCCGGTCTTCATCGGCGATCCCGATCCGGCGATGCAACAGCGGTTGCTGGAAAGCATCGCCCGCCACTTGCTGGCGACCAGCGCCCAGATTGACCTTTATCCGCTGGAGGATAGCGCGCCGATGATGCAGGCGCTGCGCCGCGCCGGCTGGTTCGCGGTGCGCCGGGCGATGGGCGGGCGCCATCTGCTGCCGGTGGCGGGCCGCAGCTTTGCCGATTATTGGGCGTCGCGGCCGGGCAAGCTGCGCAGTCTGGTCAAGCGCAAGGGGCGCAGCAGCCCCTTCACCCTGTCGATCGCCCGCCGGCTGACCGACGATCTGTGGCGCGACTATGTCGATGTGCATGACCGTAGCTGGAAAGAGGCGGAGCCGGGCCTGGATTTCCTGCACGACCTGGCCGAGCGGGAGAGCGCGGCGGGGACGTTGCGGCTGGGCTTTGCCCAACTGGATGGTCGCGCGGTGGCGACGCAATTGTGGACGGTGGACCATGGCGTCGCGCTGATCCACAAGCTGAGCCACGATGCCGCCCATGACCGCGCATCCCCCGGCACCTTGCTGAGCCATGCCATGTTCGAGCGCGCCATCGACGGGGATCATGTGCGCCTGATCGACTATGGCACCGGCGACAACGGGTACAAGACCGACTGGATGGAACAGCGCATCCCCCTCTATCGCATCGACGCGTTCAACCCGCGCTTCGCCTCTGCATGGCTGCCCGCCGCCCGCACCGCCATTTCCGCGCTTGTAGGTTAGGCAGCGAGCCATTAGTTAGTCGGCCATTATGCAGGCGCAAAATTCTCAGCCGGTCGACCGGACAATCGATGTGGACAGCCTGATGCGGGCGTTGCTGCGCGACGTGCTCGGCCTGTCGCAGGACAGGGTCGATGCGTTCGACGCGGACACCCCGCTGTTCGGTGCCCTCCCCGAACTGGATTCCATGGCGGTCGCGGGCCTGCTGACCGAGATGGAGGATCGTTTCGACATCCTGATCGAGGATGAGGATATAGACGGCGACACGTTCGAGACGTTCGGATCGCTGGTCGCCTTCGCCCAGGCCAAGGTCGGCTGAAACAGCCGACCCGCCCGTCGGAGGCTTACGCCTCCACCAGCGCCTCGAAATCCTGTTCCGCCAGGAACTTCTCGACATCCAGCGCGGCCATGCAGCCCATGCCCGCCGCCGTCACCGCCTGACGATAAATCTTGTCGGTAACGTCGCCCGCCGCGAAGACGCCGGGGATGGCGGTATGGGTCGTGCCCTTTTCAACGACGATATAGCCTTCGTCGAGCGGCAGCTTGCCGTCGAACAATTCGGTCGCGGGGTGATGGCCGATCGCGACGAAGCCGCCGTCGGTCGGCACATGCGACTTTTCGCCCGTCACCGTGTCGATCAGGTCCACGCCGACCAGCCCTTCGGGCGTGCCGCCGCCGACGAACTTGTCCACCGCCTTGTTCCACAGCACCTTGATGTTCGGGTGGGCGTGGAGTCGCGCCTGCAGGATCTTTTCGGCGCGCAGGCTGTCGCGGCGGTGGATCAGCGTCACGTCATGGCTGTGGTTGGTGAGGTAGAGCGCTTCTTCGACCGCGGTGTTGCCGCCGCCGATCACCACCACCTTCTTGCCGCGATAGAAGAAACCGTCGCAGGTGGCGCAGGCCGATACGCCCTTGCCCTGAAGATGCTCCTCCCCCTCGACGCCCAGCCACTTGGCCTGCGCGCCGGTGCAGATGACCAATGTGTCGGCGACATAGAGCGTGCCGCTGTCGCCCTTCAGACGGAAGGGGCGTTCGGACAGGTCGATGTCGACGATCTGGTCGTACATCATCTGCGCGCCGACATGCTCGGCCTGCGCCTGCATCTGCTCCATCAGCCACGGCCCCTGTATCACATCCTTGAAACCGGGATAATTTTCGACGTCGGTGGTGATGGTCAGCTGCCCGCCGGGCTGCATCCCCTGCACCACGATCGGCGCCAGACCCGCACGCGCGCCATAGATGGCGGCGGACAGACCGGCCGGGCCGGAACCGAGGATGAGCATGCGGGTGGAATGGGTGGCGGTCATGTCAGGCTTTCAAACTGCGATTCGTGTGGGCGACAGAGATAGGCGGCGGGGACGCGGGTGCAAGCGAAGGATTTGCTTGGGAGGCCCCAAGCGCGACTGCGATGGGGGGATTGCGGTCACTATAACGCGCCACCGGGGTCACGGGCCGGAAGTTCACAGTGTCGATGCGCGATATTTTCGGGGTTTTGCACCGGGGATGCGACAGCAAAGCACCCGCGACGCGACAGCCGGGTCACGCCGGCGCACCGGGAACGCGCCGATCGGGTCACCGCACCGCGACGGTGACGCGCCTTGTAGGTCACGGCTTGGCGGCCCGGTTGTAGGGCCAAGGGTGCGGGCGCGGGGACGAGGCGCAAGGGTTCCATCTGGCAGGATAGATCAGAGATTATCCTACATTGGTAGCAGGAGTTTTTTGGGGGGGATTACGGCAGCGATTGTTTGAGAGGACTGGAGATGGCCGGTAGGGGGAAGTGGGTTTTAGAGCGGAGAAATTGGATTAGCTGACATCTCAAAATGCCCCCTGCTGCGCCTCTGCCGGACACGGTGATGCCGCTTTCTCATAGCCTACCTTGAGAAATGGAGTTAGTGCAAGGTAGGCAAAGCACCAAGTGCTACAATTGCCGTTACCATGTAATGTCCAACGAGGCGTTACGCCAGATGCTGAATGGGATGACCGTGGACCAATCTAAGCGCAAGCCGGTTCTCGAAGATCATGTAGCTGTCAAACGCAAACTCATACCGCGCTTCATGCACGCGCTCGGCGACAAATTGTCCCAATACTCTTGGACACGACAATTAGTCCCAGAAGCAATATGGCTAGCGCTGATCATCGACCGTCATGGATACATCGCGGCACGCAATCTATGCCTCGATCTAATCAAGGCAGCCACAAACACGGCAGCTTCAAAAATTCTTCCTCCCCTCATACCACTTAGTTCCTTTACTAACCTTGATGAAGAGCAGAAATCTGCAATGGTTTCGGAGCTTAACCAATCTGTGCGTCATGAGATTAGCGATGCACTCGCCGCTTTGACGCATATTGCCCCTCATCATCCTTTGGGCTTTCTTGCAGAAGGCTTGGCTCCCGCCGAGTTCGATGGTGAGCGGTTCAGCAAAGTTCTTGAAGATTGTTATGACCGCAGCGGAAAATTGGCTGTGCTTGCGATGGCCTTAGGGCAATGGCTTGGCATGGAACAAGGTAAAGTCCATATAGCGCCACACTTGGTTGAAGACGTCATAGGTCGTTTGCAGGATATTGCGGATTATCCCAACACCGACGCTAGCCTAGACGCGGTTGGTGGAATTCGTGCATCTGCACCTATGCTGTTTATGCAGCCTCCAACCGAGAACGATATGGTCGCGGATGAAGCGGCATGGGTTGGCGAGTTCTGGGATCGCGTCGCCGGCTTCGGTTCGTGCATGTTTGCTGACACTCTGCAAGATGAGACTCTGGAGGATGCTGACGAATTCACGGCATTTGTTGTTAATTATCGTAATGCCGTCCGAGCGGACCTACGCGCTCGATTGCGGCACTGGCGGCTCGATCTAAAACATGTCGAGGTTTTTGAGGTTGTAGCCGCGCTCTTATGCCGACAAGCCACACTAGCAATAGATTTGGGCTCGTCGCCTGCAATTTGGAATCCGCATACTGCGCCCATCATGCTCAGAGCCATGGCGGACGTTTTTATTACGTTGGCCTGGATATTGAAGGATCCTGAAGCGCGCTCGAAGCAGTTCGTTGACGACGGTCTCGGCGCGATTAAGCTCCAGATTGCGCATCATGAGCGTGCACTCGAGACGTACACTGATCCCGCCGAAAGGGAGCAAACGCGGGAGATGATAGAGATGTGGCAATCTTGGTTGGATTCCCAACGCATGAGCCATTTCATTGAGGTCAATCTGGGCAGTTGGTCCGGCATCAGTACTCGTAAAATGGCTGACGAAGCGGGCTTCATAGACTTCTATAATTATGTCTACCAACCGTTCAGCAGCGTTGCCCATTCCAATTGGGCGCATGTTAGTATGTTCAACACGATTTTTTGTGAAAATCCAGCGCATCGGAGACACCGAGCCCCGGCGATTGCGCCGATTGACGGCGATCCTCACTGGTTGTTCCTGGCCACTAAATATCTAAGCAAGACCTTCCATCATTTCGATGAAGTAATGCAGTTGTCCGATATGCCAGATAGCGCGTTCGACTTTATGCTAGCTGAATGAATGTAAGAGCTATCGGCTGGCACAAGTCGCTTGGTTCTGGAATGTCCGTTTCCAAGCACGAAGAAATTGCCCCGAACGGCCAACTTTGGCGCAAACCCGCCCTTAGCCCCCCTCAATCCAACACGTTAGGCAAATCCTCGAACCCCTTGCGCAGGGCTGCGCTCCAGCCCTGGGAGATCATCAGGAATTCCTCATTGTCCGCCTCTATGCGGGTGCGGACGCGGAAGTCGTAGGTGTCGGTGGGGATCACCGTCAGGTCGAGCGGCATGCCGACCGACAGGTTCGACCGCAGCGTCGAATCCATCGATACCAGCACCGCCTTGGTCGCGTCCTCCAGGCTGGTTTCGCGTTGGATGATGCGGTCCAGGATGGGCTTGCCATATTTATGCTCGCCGATCTGGAAGAAGGGCGTGTCTTCGGTCGCCTCGATGAAATTACCGGCGGAATAGATGAGGTAGAGGCGCGGCTTGCCGCCCCGGCGCTGGCCCGCGATCATGATCGACGCGCTGGCGCCCGAACCGCCCATTTCGATGTTGGAACGATAGCGTTGCTGCATTTTCTGCATGGCATCGCCCACGATCTGCGCCACGCGATACATGGTGTCGCAATTGAGGATGGTTTCGACTTCGGGGTCGAACTGGGCTTCCTTGATCGCCTTGCTCAGCGTGGCCTTCACCCCCTGGGTGATGGACAGGTTGCCCGAACACATCAGCGTGATCGCGCGCTCACCGGGCACATGATAGGTGAAGCTTTTCCGGAAACGCGCAATATTGTCCATGCCCGCATTGGTGCGGGTGTCGGACAGCATGACCAGTCCCTGGTCCACGCGCACGGCCACACAATAAGTCACGGCCCCCCGGCCTCCTGTCATTCTGCCGTCGCGATCGGCGAATCGTCGGATATGTCATCCGACGTGCGACCGCTTTGGGTTAAGCCTCAGAGTCGGGCGGGGTAGCCTGCTGCTGCTGCTTCTGCAACTGCCGCTGTTCAACTCCGTCTTCGGCCTGCGCGATACGGACGTCGGCGTCAATCCATATGTCACCTGCCACCGTGACCGAGCCACGGATCGGCGCGGCTTCGTCCGCATCCAGGCCGCTGGCGACGCGCAGATAGCGTTCGGTGACGCAAACGCGGTTGGACGGGTCGAAGCCGATCCAGCCCAGTTGCGGCAGATAGGCTTCGGCCCAGCCATGGGTTTCGTGGAGCGCATCGCCATCCCCGGCCAGCAGATAGCCGGAGACGTAGCGGGCCGGGATGCCGATGGAGCGGGCGGCGGCGATGAAGACCTGCGCATGGTCCTGGCACACGCCAGCGCCCAGCGCGAAGGCTTGCGCGGCGGTCGTGTTCGACGTGGTGACGCCGGCGCGATACTGGACCGCGTCGCTGACGGCGGCGGACAAAGCGTGGAGCGTGGCGAGCGGGCCGTCCTGCTCCGGCAGGTCGCGGGCCATGGCGGCGATGCCGGCCGATGCGCGGGTCAGGCTGGTGTCGCGCAGGAAGTAGCGGGTGTCGACCCGGCTGCTCAGATGGCCGACCACGCCATGGCTTTCGCGCGTGTCGACCAGCCCTTCGGCCACGATGGTCGCATGGTCGAGCCGGTCGTGGCGAATCCAGATCGCCTCCCGCTCGCCATAGCTGTTGGGATGAAAGCCGGTAATCGGCTCGCCATTCACGCTGACCTGCCATTCCAGCACCGTCTGGGCGGGCGTATCGACCGGCATCAGCTTCAGGCGCATCGCGACCCGGCCGGCGCTGGCGGCGTAGCGATAGACGGTCTGGTGGCGAACGAGCAATTTCATGGACGCGCCCTCCCCCTCCTGCGGTCAGCCGAAATGATAGGCCTGCGCGATTTCCGCGCCCAGCCGGTTGGTCATGGACAGGCCGTGCTGCACCGTTTCATGCAGGCCGAAACGGAAGATTTCGCCGCTGTCCAGCTTCTCCAGCGCGGTCACCATTTCCTGCACCGTGTCGTTGCAGGCGGCGCGCGCATCATGCCAGCCGGCCAGGCGATTGAGCCGATAGGCCAGCTGATCGTAGCAATAGGCGACGCTGCGCGGGAAAAGCCGGTTGAGCATCAGGAAATCGGTGATCTGCCAGGGCGTGTAGGTGCCGCCATAGACATGATGATAGGCGCGGCTGCCCGAAAGCGCATGCAGCACCGACGTCCATTGATAATGGTCGCGATTGCCGCCGATCACTTCGGTTTCGGGGAGCAGGACATAATATTTGACGTCCAGCAGGCGCAGCGTCATCTGCGCCCGCTCCAGCGCGGAGCCGGTGCGCAGGAAATCATGGCCTTCGTTGCGCAGCTGACCCGAATGGGCGGCGCCGCGGAAGGTCATGACGCGGGTCTTCACCCAGTCGATCAGCGTGGGAAGCTGCTGCCGCGCTTCGCCGACATCATAGCTGTCGAGCTTGCGCCAGCCTTCGTTCAGTGCCTCCCACATATCCTGCGTGAGCATGGTGCGGGCCGACTTGGCGTTGGCGCGGGCTTTGAGCAGGCAGGAGCGGATCGAGGAGGGATTGTCGGGGTCCAGCATCAGGAAGGAGACGACGTCGCTTTCCGTCACCTGCTGGCCTTCGGGGAATTGATGGCCCGAACCGGTGGCGCGCACGACCGAGCGCCATTCGTCGCGATGATGCGCGCCGGGCAGGATCGCCATACGCTGCCCCATGGTCAGCAGCCGCGCGGTCGCCTCCGCCCGCTCCATATAGCGCGCCATCCAGAAGAGATTTTCGGCGGTCCGGCTCAGCATGGGGTAATTTCCCGGTCAAACATGAACATGGGTGTGCGGAGATTTGCCTCGGAGTGAGGCGAAAATGGTGCTGTTCGAGAACCGGCGCGCAGCGTGCTCAAAGCACGTGAGCACCGGAAGCGCAGAACAGCGCCATTTGCAGCCCGCTCCGGGGCAAATATGCGTGCACCCATCATCAGTCCTGCAAGACCCAGGTGTCTTTGACCCCGCCGCCTTGGCTGGAGTTGACCACCAGCGACCCTTCGGTCAGCGCGACGCGGGTGAGGCCGCCGGGGACGAGGCGGATCTGCTTGCCGACCAGGCAATAGGGGCGGAAGTCCGCATGGCGACCGACCACCGCCGCTGGCCCCAGCGTCGGCACGGTGGACAGGTCGAGCGTGGGTTGCGCGATGAATTCGCCCGGATTGGCCCTGATCCGCGCGGCATAGGCCTCCACCTCGTCCTTCGTGGACTTGGGACCGATCAGCATGCCGTAGCCGCCCGAACCATGGACTTCCTTGGCGACCAGCTCGTGCAGATTTTCCAGCACATATTGCAGTTCGTCGGGCTTGCCGCATTGCCAGGTCTGGATATTGTCCAGGATCGGCTTTTCGCCCAGATAGAAGCGGATCATCTCCGGCACGTAGATATAGACCGCCTTGTCATCGGCTATGCCCGATCCGGGCGCCGAGGCCAGCGTGACGCCGCCATTGCGATAGACGTTGAAGATGCCCGGCACGCCCAGCAGACTGTCCGGACGGAATACCAGCGGATCGATATATTCGTCGTCGATGCGGCGATAGATCACGTCCACCGCCTTAGGCCCCAGCGTCGTCTTCATCCAGACGCGGTCGTCGTCCACGAACAGGTCCGCCGGCTCGACCAGCTCCACGCCCATCAGGTCGGCGAGGAAGCTGTGCTCATAATAAGCGCTGTTGAGCGAACCGGGCGTCAGCACGACCACGACCGGATCGCCCTTGCACGCCGGCGGCGCGACTTCCTTCAGGCTCTTGAGCAATTCGGCGGGATAATCGTCCACCGGCGCCACGATCCCCTGCGCGAACAGTTCGGGGAACATGCGCGTCATGATCTCGCGATTTTCGAGCATGTAGGACACGCCCGACGGGGTGCGGCAATTATCCTCCAGCACCTCGAAACGGCCCGGCCCGGTGCGCACAATGTCGATGCCGACGATATGGCTATACACCTTCCCCGGCGGGGTGAAGTCGGCCATTTCCGCCAGATAGGCGCTGTTGCGATAGATGATGTCGGCGGGCATGATGCCGGCCTTCACGATTTCGCCGCGATGATAGACATCGTGCAGGAAGGCGTTCAAAGCCCGCGCGCGCTGACGGATGCCCTTGTCCAGGATGCGCCATTCGTTCGCGGTGAAGATGCGCGGCAGCAGGTCGAACGGGATCAGTCGTTCGGGATCGCCGCCCTCGCCATAGACGGCGAAGGTGATGCCGATGCGGCGGAAGATCGCTTCCGCCTCATCCATGCGGCGATTGAGTCCGGCTATGCCCGTTCGCTCCACCCACTTCTGCACCTCGTCATAGCAAGGGCGTATCGAACCATCCGGCTCAAACATTTCATGGAAGGGCAAGTGGACGATCCTCCCTCGGCCAGTGGCCGGTTGTGCATTGCAATATGTGTGCGCCGGCCTGTGACGATTGCAAGGCAAAAATGGCGAGAGAGGAAAAGGTTTCCGTGGCCTTCATGATATATGGCGGAAATGCGCATCGATTTCGTTTTTGCGCGCAGCTTTCAGGGAGATAATCGAGGATGACCCACCTGCGCCGGACCTTCGCGTCCTGGACCATCGCCGCGTCATTGGCCCTGACCGGTTGCGCGGGCACGATGCGCGAACAGATCTACAAGGCCAGCGAGGCGCCGATCGACATTGCGCAATGGACTCATGTCCGCCCGCAGACATGGACGGTGAAGACGGCCGACGGGCTGACATTGACCGGCTATTACTGGCCGGGCGACCCGATGGACCGGGACGTCATCCTCTTCTTCCACGGGCGCGGATCGAACCAGGGTGTCGCGGCCCGCTATGCCGAACATCTGACCGGTCGGGGCGATCATGTCATCGTCGTGTCCTATCGCGGATTCGGCGGCAATCCGGGCAGCCCGACCCAGGCGGATATGGTGGACGACGGCCGCCGCTTCATCGCGCAGGCACGGAACGTGATCGGATCGAACGCGCGCATATTCCTGGTCGGCCATTCGCTGGGCGGCGCGGTGGCGCTGCATGTCGCGGCGACGGTGCCGGTCGCCGGCGTCATCACCCTGTCCACCTTCGACAAGCTGGCGGAGTCCGCGCCCGGCGGCATGGGTGCGCTGCTGCCCGACAAATGGAATAATCTGGACGCCGCGACGAAGATCCGGGCGCCGCTGGTCATGATCCACGGCACCGCCGACGACCGGGTCGACATGGATCAGGCCGGCGCGCTGTTCGCCGCGGCGGGCCATCCGACCGACTGGCTGATCGCGCCGGGCGCCGGCCACAACCCGGACATGGCAACGCTCGGCCCGCTGGTCAGCGAGGCGGTGGAGGCAGTGGATGACGATGGGCTGGACGGCTATCCGACGGCGCTGCCGGCCGGATGGGCGGTGCGGCGGAAATGAGCGCGCAACTTTTCTGAAAAAGCGCTGTTGACCACCCCGCATCCCCTGCGTATAGCGCCGCCTCACCGCAGGGCTTGCCGCCCGGCGAGGCCCTTTGGGGCGGAGTAGCTCAGCTGGTTAGAGCAGCGGAATCATAATCCGCGTGTCGGGGGTTCAAGTCCCTCCTCCGCTACCAACGGTAAGATACCTATCCCGATCTTTGCGTTTCTGAGGGGCATATTGTGCTCGCCGAACGCATCACGCAACTGGACTTTTCCGCACATTGTGGAGGATGGCGCTCATGACCGCGCTGTCCTTTGGCGACATCGCCGGTGCTTTTGCCGATCGCAAAGATCCCGATCGCAAGCGGACCCCTCGCCGCAACAGCTACGACATCGACGATCAGCGTGCACAGGTCTTCCAACCAGTGCGTCATGGTTGGGACTGGATTGGCGCTGTCCTTCAGGCATTTGATGAACTGCTGCATGACCAGAGAGTCAGTCGCTACAAGGAAGGCGACCGGCTTCAGGATGGCGACCGCCGAATCTTGCTCAGCTTCCTTAAGCTGATCGATTTTAAGACCGGCCAACTTGATCCTAGCTATCAGGAGCTGGCGGACCGTGCAGGGTGCCATCGCGCCACGGCGATCGAGGCATGCAAGCGGTTCGCGAAGTGGCTGGGTCTTCGCTGGGTACGGCGCACTGTCGTTGCCGAAACGGTTGGCCTTGCAGGCCCCCAGCGTGAGCAGATCAGCAACGCGTTTTTCTTCGACCTCAGTTCCGCCCCCAAGCGGGTCTGGGCGACGTTCAAAGCTGCGCTACGACGCAAGGTCATCAAACGGCGTGGCAAGGCTCCAGAGGGCATGCAGGCGGCACCACGGGTCGATGATCCAGTGCTTGTCGCCGCTTTAAATTCTCTCGGAAACACGCTCGATAATCGGGATAGCGCTAGTCGGGAGTCCCGACACTATCCGTGGGTAGGAATATAAAAGGGCAAAAGGACTCGCTTCGCGAGACGTAGATTTGAGGGGACCACCATCACCGTCGCCCAATTGGGCAAAGAAGCACTCTCGACGGACTGTCGGGAGCCGGTGTCGCTTGCGCGCCACCGGGGGCTGCCCAGGGGGCGCCCAGGTCGAAACGAGCCTAAATCTTCTTTGTCGGGTTTGCCGCGCGATCAGCGCCTTTAGGTGCATCTATTTGCATCAGCGAAGCGACTTCCAAGAATGCAGATCCGCCTAGGACTTGCCCCGGCTCACGGCTCAGGCCGCCACTGCATCAAAAGGGACATAAAAAGAGCGCGGGCGAGGCGGGGGGAAAAGCGCGCTTTCGAGGGTGGCACCCCCTGCCTGCCCCTCTGGGCCGCCGTGGCCCGGGGCGCGGGGTCGCCGCGAGCGTCGGCGGTCGAAGACGACGGCCGACCGGCTCGACAGGCTACGACAGATTGTTGCGCGCAAAAGGAAAGGGCGGCCCGCGCATGCGGACCGCCCTTCATCATCTCAGCATTGGCAACGTGTCAGCCGGGCAGCGGGAAGTTGCTCACGATCAGTTCGGCGACCGGCTTGGCCTGCGCCCCGACCGTGTAGGTGGTAGGGACTTCGGAGACATGGAACCGGGCGAAGGTATCGCGGGCGCCGGGCGTGGCGTTGATGGACAGAAGGAACTTGCCGTTGATGCCCGCCAGTTGGTCGGCCAGCTGGGCGAAGTCGTCACGGGAAAAGACGTCCTGGCCATAGTCCGTTTCGCAACCCCAGTATGGGGGGTCGAGATAGAACAGCGCGCCGTCCCGATCATAGCGCCGGATGAAATCACTATAGGTCAGCTGCTCGATGACGACGCCTGCCAGTCGTTCGTGGATGTCCGCCAGCATCGGCTCCAGCTTCGTGACATTGAAGCGAGCGCCGCCGACGCGATCTACGCCAAAATTCCGGCCCGACACCTTCCCGCCGAACGCGAGGCGTTGCAGATATAGGAACCGCGCCGCCCTTTGCAGATCTGTCAGCCGATCGGAAGGCAGCGCGCGCAGCCGGTCGAACTCGGCCCGACTGGTGACGCGCCATCGCAGCATGTCGATGAAATAGGGGTAATGTTCCTGAAGGATGCGGAAGAAGGTCGCGACATCGCCGCTGATGTCATTGATCGCCTCTGCCCTTGGCCGGGTCGGCCGCCGCAGAAAGATGCCGCCCATTCCAACGAACGGTTCGGCATAGCTGGTGTGCGGGACTTGCCCAATGATCGAAATGAGGCGGCGCGCCAGATTGCGCTTGCCGCCGATATATCCAGCGGCAGGGAACACAGGGAGAACATTTTCTAGTGACATGTAGGATTTTCTCGCTCAATTGATCCACCGCCCCGGTGAGGGGGCGGGGCGGCCGGGGTGGCCAATTGCTAGTGGCGAGAGTGATCCTCGTCGGTGGCCGCGTTGCAGCGCGGTCATCCCCGTTCTCACGGAAATAGGGTTATTCGGCCGCGCGAACTCGCTGGCCGAACCGCACGGCCTCAAAACCAAGCTGGTCATTCAATTCCAGAAATACGGACTGCAACGGCAGGATTTCCAATTCGAAGAAACTGTCGAGCGCCTTGGCCGGATCGCCAAAGCCCCCTGCGTTCGCCGGGATGATGCCCAGCAGCTGGGGCGGGACGCGGTGCGCGGCCAGCACATCGTCGCGCGTCGTATTCTTGATGCCCAGGAATTCGTCCTTTGCCCCGACCTCGGCGATCGGGATGATCTTGATCCCGCTCTCTTTACCTTCGGGCGAGTGGACGAACATGTTGCGGAAGTTGCCCGGCCCCTTCGCCTTTTTCAGTGCATTGCGCATCGCGTCGACGTCGATGTTGGCAAACTGGCCGGTGGCATAGAGGATGTAGCCCGCATGGCTGCCATTCTCGAAATAGCGGCGGCGGAACAGCGTCGCGTTTTCATTGAGCAGGGCGGACTGCAGCGCGGACAGATATTCCGGCAGGCCATAAATTTCCTGATTAATGTCCGGGGCCATCAGCTGGTGGATGGTGCCCGCATCGAATTCGACCTCGTTGCGGTAGCCCGGCACCCACCAGAAACTGCCCGGCGTGACGCCGCGCCGCGTATATTTCGCCAGACAATGGTCCAGACGCATCACGTCGCCCAGGCGGTTGCGGACCTCCTGCACATAGGCGTTGCCCATCACCAGATAGTCCTGCACCAGCCCGGCGAAGGCCTTGCGGGACATCCACGCTGTTGGCTCCAGGCTGGCGGCCAGCATATTGCGCTTGAGGATGATCGCGCTCGAATGGTGCGGCGACGCGCGGAACGCCCGCGCCAGCCCGTCCAGCGACACCGGCGGTTCATACCATCGCTGATTGTGCCAGCATTCCAGCATGTCCAGCATCGTCGCCCGGCTTAGCACCGGCTCAGGATCCCCAAATGTGAATGCTTCGACGGCCTCCGACCGATTGTCATTGGCCGCGACAATCGCCCCCTGCGACGCGGCGGCCGATTCCCGGCGGTTCATCCGGCGTGCGCGCTTGCTCATTCGATTATCTCCATTGTGCCCTTGGGCTGTTCCTTGCCGTCGAGCGGTTCGTTCATCAGGACATGCATCGCCGCCCATGCCAGATCGGCGTGGCCGTCAGTGCCGCCGCGTCCCGCCTTAAAAGTGATGTTGCGCCCGCTGGTCGTCAGCGTCTTCTTGATCGATACGAAGGCGGACACGATGTCGAGCATCCCGCTATCAAAGGCCAAACGACCGCGGCGGATGACATTCTGAGCCTTCATGATCATCTGGGCTTTAATTTCGAGAGAATATTCGATCTTCGCGACCGAGCAGCCTGCCAACTTCTTCGATTTGGCGAGCAATTGATAAACGCCCGCGCCCACGCCTTTGGCGTCCACGCCAAGATATGAGCAATTATAGCGCGAAAGTATCGCCTCGATAAATTCTGCCTGCTGCTCAAAATCTAGGCCGCGCAACTGGTGTCGCTCAAAAATGCGAAATTGACCGCCTTCAATCAACGGCGGCGCTGCAATGACCAAAGCCGCGTTATCGCCATTTTCACTTTCCTGCGGATCATAGCCCGCCCACACTAGGTGCTTGTATGGCCGCGCCGCTTCAGGATTGAAGTCGGGCCAATCGATTAGGCTGTCGCATCCGCAGGCGATCATGTCGTTGAATTTGAAGGCCGACAGCGTGTCGTCCACAAAATCGCACATGAACAGATTGGCGAATTCGTCAGGTGCGTACTCGTCTTCCAGTTCCGCAATGTCGAACAGGTCGCATCCGCCCGCCTCTGCATCGCGAACATTGACGATGTTGCGCCATATCCGGTCGGGGCCGACGCTGCCGATCGCTAGCGCGGCATGGCTGACGTCGATCTTGATCTGCTCTTCTTTTTTACGCCGCCGGTTACGCCGTTCGCCGGTCCAATAGGGATGCGCTGGATGGGCGATGCTCGATGGCGTCGAAAAATAGGTTTTCCGCCACTTCGTGTGGGTCGCCATGCCGGAGGCGACCTTGTTCAGTTCCTCGAATGAATGGACCCAGAAGAATTCGTCAAAATAGAAGTTCCCGTGGCGGCCCTGCGCAGTGCGGAAATTGGTGCCAAGGAAATGCAGTTCGGCCGCCGCTTCCTCTTCTGGCCGCAGATCCGACGTGATCAGCATCGGGTCGCCGGTCAGCGCCACGCCGACAAGCTTGGCAAAGCTGACAATGTAGGACCGGAACTGATGCGCCTGGGCCTTTGATGCCGACAGGAAGATCTGGTTACGGCCTGTCTCGATCGCGTCGATCAGCGCCTCGAATGCAAAATAATAGGTCGCGCCGATCTGTCGCGACTTCAGGATCATGCGGGTGCGCTGATCCTT
Source organism: Sphingobium limneticum (assembly GCF_008710165.1). Lineage (NCBI taxonomy): Bacteria > Pseudomonadati > Pseudomonadota > Alphaproteobacteria > Sphingomonadales > Sphingobiaceae > Sphingobium > Sphingobium limneticum. Next base: position 283,577 of record NZ_VYQA01000002.1, read on the forward strand.
CGCCTGCCACCAGCGATGCTGATAATCATACAGGCCGTCGAGGAAGATGCGCTTGAGTTCGGCCGCCTGTTCGGCGGTGAAATGGTTTTTCTTGGGCTTCTTGCGCGGGCCACTGTTCCGATTGGCGACCTTGCCGTTCAGATCGCCCGCATGGCCGCCCGGCTGTTCATAGCGGCGGACCTTCGCAAGGCTCTCGATCGAGCGGTTGAGCGCGTCGATCTCGACATAATCGCCGCCGGTCTTCTTGTCTTTGGCGATCAGGGTCAGCAGCCGGATTTCCAGCCCGTCCTCGATCTTGCGGATCGATGGCGCGTCGTCCCAGCGGTCGCGCTGTTTCCATGACTCGATCGTCGGGCGGGCGATGGCCGCGCCCTTGTCGTTGACGACGCCATGCAGCGCGAATTCCTCCGCGATCTGCGTCACACCCCACCCGCGCCAATACAGGCTGCGCGCATGACGGCGCGGGTCGAACTGCCACATGACAGACGGCGCGCCGGGCTGGGGGGATGGTGTGGTCATCGGGGCGGACCATGGACCGCCCTTTAGCGCCTTATCATGGGCGTCCATTTGGATAGCCGCCTGTCCAAATGCAGGGGCTTGAGACTGTCGGCCCAACGGCCCCTTTCTGCGGCTTCCAAGGCCACCGCCTTCGCCGTTACGAAACCAAGGGAACCGGACCGATCATGGCAAAGACCAAATTTTTCCGCGTCGCAGTCGAAGGCGCGACCGTCGATGGCCGCGTCATCGAGCGCGAATGGCTGGAACAGATGGCGGCCAGCTATGCCCCGGCGACCTACACCGCGCGCATCAATTGCGAGCATATTGCTGGGTACAGCCCGGACAAGCCCTTCAACGCCTATGGGTCGGTGCTGTCGCTCAAGACCGAAATGGTCGAACTGACGATCAATGGCGAAAAGAAGGAACTGCTCGGCCTCTATGCCGAGATCGACGCGAACGATCAGCTGGTCGCCATCAACAAGGCTGGGCAGAAACTATTCACCAGCTGCGAAATCCACCCTAATTTCGCGGGCGCGGGCAAAGCCTATCTGGTTGGCCTGGCTGTTACCGACATGCCCGCATCGCTCGGCACCGAACCCCTGAAATTTGCGGCCATGTCGCGGCCGAACGTCTTTAGCGCCGCGCACGAAACCGCGATCGAGATCCTGCCATCGACCGATGGCGCGACCATCGCCGAAGCCGCAAAATCTGGCATCATCAGCGCGTTCGCTACCCTGTTCAAGGCACCGGATAAACCAAAGGAAGAGCCGGTTACGCCGCCTGCACCGGCAAACGACAACAGTTTCGACGTCGCCAAATTTGCCAGCATCATCGGCAGCGAGATCGCGGCGGCAGTGAAGCCGGCCAATGATGCGTTCGCCGCGCTCGGCACGCGGTTCGATGCGCTGGAAGCCAAACTGGCGAAGACGGAAGAGCCACAGAAGTTCAAGCGCGCGCCCGCGACCGGCGGCAACGGTTCCGTCCAGACCGACTGCTGATCCTTACACCACAGCCCATCCGCCTACCGCCCGCACCTATTCCGTCAGGAGCCAACCATGCGTAACGAAACCCGCCTGCTCTTCACCGCCTATGTCAGCCAGATTGCGATGCTGAGTGGCGTTGCCGATGCCACTGTCAAATTCAGCGTCGCCCCGGCTGTCGAGCAGAAGCTGGAAGAAAAAATTCAGGAGTCGAGCGAGTTCCTGAGCCAGATCAACGTGGTCGGGGTGCCGAACCAGACCGGCGAAAAGGTCGGTGTCACCGTCACGCGCCCGCTGGCTAGCCGCACAAACACCGCAGGCGGCCAGCGCCGGACCCCGGCTGACCCGACCGATACCACGGACGACGGCGGCTATACCTGCAAGCAGACTAATTTCGATCATGCGATCAAATATGCGAAACTGGACGCATGGCGTCATCGCCCCGAATTCCAGACGCTGCTGCGCGACGTGATCCTGAAACAGCAGGGTCGCGACCGCATCATGATCGGCTTTAACGGCACCTCGGCCGCCGCCGCGACCAATGTCGGCAACAATCCGCTGTTGCAGGACGTCAATGAAGGCTGGCTGCATAAGATCCGCACCCATGCGGAAGAGCGCGTTGTGGCCGACGGCGCACTGACTGCAGGCGGCACGCAGGCCATCTATGTCGCTTCGGGCGTCGAAGTGGTCGATGCCGACGCCACCAATGTCGGCACCGCACAGGCCGATTTCGCCAATCTCGACGCTCTGGCCTTCGACGCGCTGGATCTGCTCGATCCTTGGCACCGCAGCGACACCGATCTGGTGGTCATCGTGGGCTGGAAGCTGGTGAAGGATAAATATTCCAACCTCCTCCAGGCAGCGGGCGACACCGCAACCGAACATGAGGCGGCGCACCGCATCCTGACCCTGCCCAAGCAGCTGGCGGGCAAGCGCGCCGTGATCGTGCCCTTCTTCCCCGAAGACGCGATGCTCATCACCAGCCTCGATAATCTGTCGATCTATTGGCAGGAAGAAACCCGCCGTCGCCAGATCAAGGACGAACCGGCGCTCGACCAGATCGAGAATTATGAGAGCGTCAACGAAGCCTATGTCGTCGAAGACTATGGCCGCTGCGCCCTCATTGAAAATGTCGTGATGGGCAAGAAACCGGTTTGATCGCCGGTAGCGCCCACCGCCCCCTGATCCCCTCCACCTGACAGGACACGCACATGAGCCTCGCTCGCCGTCACAGGGACCGTATCCTTGCTGCAAAAACCGTTGCGTCTGCTCCCCATGGTGGAGTGGCCGCCGCCCCCGCTGCTGCCCCTCTCCCGGCAGCGGGGGCGGTCAACGCCTCCCCGGCGGACCGCGCCGCCGCGCAGATCGCTTTGCGCTACACGCATGATCTGCGCCGCCTCAAAGAAATCCGTTCGATCGACAAGAAGATCGAGGCCAAGCGGGAAATTCTGCCGGAATATCGTAATTGGGTGGCCGGGATCCTCACGGCCGATGCGGGCGTCGGCACCAGCGTTGCCGCCGAAGTGCTGCCGACCTGCATGGTCTGGCTAATCGACACCGGCGCTTATGCCGAAGCGCTCGACCTCGTGCCGTTCATGTTCAAGCATCGCGTCGATATGCCGTCGCGCTATCAGCGTGACGCGGCGACGATCGTCGTGGAAGAAATCGCGACCGCCGCGCTCAAGGCGCAGGGCGCGGGCGCATCCTTCCCGATTGCCATTCTCGATCGCGTCGCCGATCTGACCAGCCACCTCGACATCCATGATGAAGTGCGCGCCAAGCTATTGAAGGCGATCGGCGTCGAGCAGCTGCAAGAGGCGGAGGATCTTCCCGCCGATGTCGGCATGGCCGCATTGGCGGCAGCGGTGTCCACCCTGAATGAGGCGCAGCGTCTCCATGAACGGGTCGGCGTCAAAGACCGGATCAAGCGCGGCCTCAAGCTGATGGCGGCCATCACCGCCGCCCGCGAAAAGGCCATTGCAGAACAGAATGACGGACAGGGCGGCCCCGCCGCCTGACAAGCTCGCCCCCGGCGCTCAGGGGCGGATCGCGCGATGCGGGAAGGCCTTCGGGCCGCAGGGCCGCACTCTCCCCGATCCTCACCCCTGTAAGCCGGTGGGACGGTGCCAAGGATCACACTGATGCAAAGCCTCATCACCGCCATTGTTCTTGCTGCGATAGTGTTCGCCGTCGTGATTGATGCCCGCGCCCTCGTGGCGGACTTGATTGCCTTTCATCGTTGCTTGTCGCCCAACCTTCCCGCGTCGATCCGTCGCCTGCTGTGGCAGCAATATGCCTGGATAGGCTTCCCGATCGGAAAGGCACTGGCCCTTCTCCTTTGGCTGGCGCTCGCCTTCCTGCTCACCTGTCAGATGGCACGTCTGGTGATGGCGGCATGAGTTTCGTCGCCCGCCCGCCCGCATCCGAAATCGAACAGCCCCCGGCAGAAGAAGCCGACGTCATCAACGACGGCTTTTTCCCGAACATCGACCCGGCGGCGGTGCGTGAAGCGGCGCGGATCCCGACCAGCATTACGCCTGCGCGCCTGCGCGCCGCCATCCTTGGCGCGATGATGACGGTGGAAATCGATCTGCGCGCATTCGCCGCGGCCTCGATCGCCGCCGGTCATGTGTCGCTGGCCGCCGTGCCCGCCGCCCAGCTGGACGGCCAGAGCGTGCAGCTGATCCGCTACAATCGCGCCGTCGCTCTTTATGCAAAGGCCGAACTGATCGACCGCCACCGCGATTTCGATACCACGGCGGCGGGCGGCAGTCAGGCTGACGAGCTCACCCCGACCATCGGCGAACTGCGCCGGGACGCGCAACATGCCGTTCGCGACATATTGGGCCAGAACCGCACCTGCGTGGATTTGATATGATGGCGGCGCAGCAGCGCCTCGTAGCCCGCTCCGGGGACAAGCTGGATCAGCTGCTGTGGCGTGACGCCGGGCTTGGCCCCGGCGAGATTTCGCGCGTTTGCGACGCCAATCCCGGCCTTGCGGATCTTGGCCCCATTCTCCCGCTCGGCACCGTCGTCACCGTGCCTGCCACCGCCGACACCGGCGCGCCCCGCGCGCTTCCCCTTATCCAGCTTTGGGATTGATCCATGGACCTGCGCACCTTCCTCGAAACGGCGGCCGATGTGGTCGGCTCGCTGACCCCGTCGCTGATCGGCTCGGCCGTGGCGCAGGCGTGGAAGCCTGCCTTGTCTTTCCGCCAGCGCTTCCTGCAGTGGGTGGTCGGCTCGACCGTCAGCTATTACGCGACGATCGCCGTCATCGCCGTAACGGGATGGAGCCACTTCGCCGCGCAGTCGATCGCCTTCGCCGTCGCACTTCTGGCCTTCGACGCCACACCCCGCATCGCCAAGGCCGCGATCGACACGCTGACCAGCGTGCCGGGCCGCATCGCCGACCGCTTCCTCCCGAAGAAGGACTGACCATGCAGCTGTCCCCCAATTTTAGCCTGGCCGAATTCACCGCTTCCGCGACCGCCGTTGCCCAGCGTATCGATAACACGCCCAGCGCGGCGCAGATCGTGGCGATGAAGCTGCTCTGCACCAAGGTGCTGGAACCGCTACGCGCCCATTTCGGCAAGCCAATCCATGTAACGTCCGGTTTCCGGTCGCCCAAGCTGTGTGTCGCCATCGGCTCGGCCGTCACCAGCCAGCACGCCAAGGGCGAGGCCGCCGACTTCGAAATTCCTGGCATCGACAATGTGACGGTTGCCACCTTCATCCGCGATCGTTTGCCTTTCGACCAGCTGATTCTTGAAAACTATGTGCGCGGCCAGCCCAACAGTGGGTGGATCCACGTCAGCTATCGCGATGGCCGACTGCGCAAGGATGTGCTGACCTATTCGCGCCGGGCCTATTTCAAGGGGCTGTTGCCATGATTGGCAGATCGCACCTCGTCATGGCCGCCGCGCTGGCCGCCTGCGCCGCAGGAATAGGCGGCTTCCTCTATGGAATCGGCGTCGGCGTCGCACAGGAACAGGCGGCGCAAAAACGAGCCGACGATGCGCGCGATGCTGCCACCAAAAAACTACAGGAGCAGATGGATGCGTCCAGCGAGCGTCACCAGACCAAGGAATATGCCCGACAATCCGACGTCAGGGAGATCTACCATGAAAGCCAGAAAATCGTTGATCGCCCGGTCTATCGCAATGTCTGCGTTGATGCTGACGGCGTCGGCCTGCTCGACCGCGCCGCCACCACGGCCAACAGCGATGATCTCTGGGGCATATCTGGCGACACCCGCCCGATTGCCGACCGTCCAACGGACTGACGCGGGTACCATGACCGGCGCACAATGCATGGGAAGCCTGACGGCCCTCTATGACGTAGCCGGGCAGATCCGCGCCACCCTGATCGAATTGCAGGCGCAGGCCCGCATGGCGAACGCGCAAGGGAACTGACGATGCGCAAGGCCGACAGCCTGCGGCAGTGGCTCACCGCCTTCCTGCCGGATCTGAAAACCCATCCCGACCGCCTCCACATATGGGTGGAAGGTGGCCAGATAGGTACGCGCAAATCGCGCACGCTGTCATTTGCCTATGCCTATACGCTCAAGGTCGGGATCTGGGAATTTGCCGGGGACGCTGACACGATCATGGTGCCGATGCTCGCGTGGATCGAAAAAGAACAGCCCCAGCTGCTGCACCGCTCCGATTCCCAGCCCTTTGGCTTTGAAGCCGAACTGCTCGACAGCGAGGCGTCGGACATCGTGATTTCGATCGAACTGACCGAACCCGTCTTGGTCCTGCCCCGCGAAGATGGCAGTGGGTACGACGTCCAGCATCCGCTGGAGCCTGACTATTCAGGTGGCTTCGGCGATGGCGGCGCGACATTCACGGAGGTTCTGGCGGGCGCGGACGCTGTCTTCCCGGATCCGGGTTCGTGACGGACGATCTGGCCGAAGTCGAACGGATCGCCGGGGCGCTTCTGCGCAGCCTGTCGTCAGGCCAGCGCCGCACCCTCATGCGCCGCATGGCCCGCAGCTTGGCCCAGAGCCAGCGCGACCGCGTCGCCGCCCAGCGCCAGCCCGATGGCAGCAAATTTGAAGCCCGCAAGGAAAAAGCCCCGCCGGTGACGGGCCGTGGCGCAACATGCTTCCTATATCCTGCCGGTGGCGGCGGCGAACCGCGCAAGGTCATCATGAAAAGCTTCGCCTGGGGCAATGGCCGCATGATGACCGGCTTCGATATCGAGGCAGGTGCGATCCGCTCCTTTGAATTCGACAAGGTGGTCAAATGGCTTCCGGTGCCGGACGAACATAAAAATGCGGGCGGCGGGAAGCTGCGCCGCCGGGGTGGTCTGCGCCGCCGCGCCATGTTTCGCCGCTTGGCAAGCGCACGGTTGCTGCGCACCGGTGCCGACGATCGGGGGTTCTGGGTCGGTTTTTCTGGTAAGCTCTCGCAGATCGCGGGCGTTCACCAATATGGCCTGCGCGACAAGCCATCCCTGCGGGCAAAGGCGGTATCATATGCCCGTCGAGAACTGCTGGGCGCGACGACTTCAGACAGCGATCGTCTGCTGGATCTGCTCTACACGCACATTGCCGAAGTCTGACGCGCCCGCTGCATTTGGATAGCTGCCTGTCCAAGTGCAGGGGCATGGCGCACACCCATGGCTTGCCGCGACATGGCCTGTATGAGCGAAGCCACCCTAACCGCCGTCGATCTGTCGCGCCTTCCTGCGCCTGACATTATCGAGGCTCTTGATTTTGAAACGATCCTTGCCGACGCTGTGGCGCGGATGCAGGCGCTCATGCCGACATTCGAAAATCGCGACAGCGATCCGGCGGCAAAGCTGCTGCAACTTTTCTCCTACGCCGCGCAATTGCTGCGTCAGCGCGTGAATGATGCGGTCCGCGCCGTGATGCCCGCATATGCTGTAGGTGGCGACCTGGACAATATCGCAGCCCTTTTTGGTATTGTCCGTTTCACCATCACCCCCGCGAACGATCCGTTGGGGATCCCGGCTGTCATGGAGAGTGACGAGGATTTCCGTCGTCGCATGGTGCTTGCACCCGAAGGCTTCTCGGTTGCCGGTCCAGAGGGCGCGTATATATCCCATGCCTTGTCGGCGTCGGCCGATGTGCTGGACGCCAGTGCGACCAGTTCCAATCCCGGCGAGGTAATGATTTCCGTCCTGTCGCGCACGGGGTCTGGGGCGGCATCACCAGCCTTAATCGAAGCGGTCCGTCTCTTTGCGTCGGATGAAACACGCCGCCCGCTTACGGATAAGGTGGTCGTGCAGTCCGCTGAAATCATCGAATATGCAGTGTCGGCGACGATTACGACATTCAGCGGTCCAGATGCCATGGTTGTCCTTGAATCGGCCCGCGCCGGTCTGGCCCAATATGTCGCCTCCAGCCATAAGCTAGGCCGCGATATTACGCGGTCGGGCATCTTCGCAGCGCTTCACGTCCCCGGCGCGCAAAATGTTATTCTCGCCTCTCCCGCTGACGACATCATCCTGTCGCGTACACAAGCGCCCTACTGCATTGGAATGACGGTGACGCTCACAGGGATGAGCGAATGACCTATCCGACGCTCCTCCCCCCATCCTCTACCGAACTGGAAAAGGCGCTCGAACAGGTCGCCTTTGGCTTGACCGATCTTGCCACACCTGTCCGCGATATCTGGTCACCTACCACATGCCCAATCGCCCTGCTACCGTGGCTTGCATGGGGTCTGTCAGTAGATGTGTGGGATTCGAACTGGACAGAGGCTACGAAAAGGGCCGCCGTTGCCGATGCGATCGCGTTCCAACGGCGTAAGGGTACGCCTGCTTCCCTGCGCACGGTGCTCGACCGTTTTGACCCACTCATTGGCCTAGTCGAATGGTTCGAGGATCGCGACGCGCTAGATCCTTACACCTTCCGCCTGGAATTGCCGCTGCTCTCGCAAAGCGATGTCGTCTACGACGAAAAGCTGGTCGAACAGATCTTGCGCGACATTGCACAGGTCAAACCCGTTCGCGCCCACATGCAGGCGGTCTTTCGCCTGAAGGCTGACGCCGAAGCATGGCTGCTCTCAGCCGCGCAATTGCTGGGTCTTGACCGCATGGAGGCGCAGGCGGACCGCGCATCGGCTCTCGATCCAGAGTGGCTCAATTACCTCACGACCGAGGAAGGCGAACCGCTGCTCGCCGAAGCCGGTCAGTTCATGGAAGTCCAATAATGGCCATTCAGCTGCTCATCACCCGTGGCGGCCTCGACGCGCTCGTCAATGCAGAGGACGGCGAAACCGAGAATGTGAAGGTCGTTTCCGTTGGCCTGAGCAATCGTCATTTCACGATGGCACCGACAATCGAGGTGTTGCCCGACGAATTTAAGCGCCTGACCAGCATTTCCGGCAAGGCGTCTAGCCCGACAATCATTCACATGACCGCCCATGATGTTTCGGCTGACATCTACGATCTGCGCGGCTTGGGCCTGTATCTGGAGGATGGCACGCTGTTCGCCGTCTACAGTCAGGCTGACCCGATTTTTCGGAAAGTCTCGATCGCCTCGTTCATGCTCGCCCTCGACATCGCGTTCGCCAATGCAGGTGCTGACGAAATCGTCTTTGACGATTCGACCTTTCTTTGGCCGCCCGCTACCGAAGAGACGCGCGGCATCGCGAAAATCGCGACACAGCTGCAAGTCGATGCAGGCACGGATGACACCGCCTTTGTCACCGCCTTGAAATTGGCCGCCCGTCTTGCGCCAATCATCGAGCAGTTGGGCCAAGAGGCGGATACGCGCGGCGCTGCGGATGATCAGCTGCGCGAAGATCAGGAGGCCATCACCGAACGTCTCGACGGGACGGAGTTCGCATTGGCCCCCAGCGGCAATTTTTCTGGTCAAGGCCATATGGACTGGCCCGTGGGGGGCCGCAAATTTCGGATTTGCTGGGGCAAAACGAACGTCGCTGGCAAGACCGCGACGACAGACATCTACGACGCGCCGTTTTCGGAGTGCTTCGGCGTCTTTCAGGGCGGTGGGACAGCCGATGTCAATTCGACAGAGGCTTTGCGCGCGTACCCCGGCAGCGGGGCGCAGGTGCTGACGCACGTCAATCTCACCAACGGAACGCAAGGTCTGCTGACCATTCATTGGTTTGCGATCGGCATGGCCGCCTGATGCCTCGCGAGGAAAACGCATGAGCAAGATTTCCGATCTGCCCGAAGCAACCCCAACCGGGGCGGAACGCATCGTGATGGTCCAGCACGGGCGCACGGTCGGCGCGCCTCTTAATGGCGTTATGAGCGCTCTTGCCGAACCCTTTGTCGATGCAGCGCAGGACAGCGCCACGCGCGCTGAACTGGCCGCGCTCGCCGCCCTCCTGTCAAAGCCATTGTTCGATACGATCGCGCTGGGCGAAGCTGCAACGGTTGCAGGCGACATTTTCAGTGTGCGCGCGGGTGGCGAGGATTTTGCGACCCTTTATCGCCGGACGCCGCCCGGTTCAGATTTGCTGGGCAGCTATCCGTCATCGCTGGCTGTAGCGATGCGTGTCCGTTTGGCCGATCTGCAATCAGGGGACGTGGCAAAGGGGGCCGGAATGGTCGGCTTCGATCTCGACGCAGATTATGCCGAAGGCACCGTCGGGGCTGCGCTGAAGCGCTATAGCGACATGTTCGATGACGGGCTGTGGGATGCGACGGCCCGAATCGAAGACGATGGAGCGTGGGGCTGATGAAGCGACGCGCTGTTCCCAAAGATGAAACCGGTGCTTCGGCGTCGATCATGCTCGCCCCCGGCGAAGTCCTGCATGATAAAACGCGCGGCTTCGTGGCGGGCGACGGCGAAGCGATTGGCGGCGACGTCCTTCTCCGCGAAAAACTCGCACCTGTTTCGATCCTGAAGAAGTTGCCTCGCATCCGCTGGGACGAACTGCTGAATCGCACGATTTCGCCCAGCGTAGATCTGACAGGCTATCTTCAGGAAGCGCTGGATGAGTTTGCGGGGCAGACGATCGCGATCCCACCGATGTCGCTTTTCATCCGCAAGACGATGATGGTGCGGGCCGGGACGAAACTGCTGATCGATCCCGGCTGCGTCCTGCGTACCAACACCGCAGCCTGGATCGACAGTGGGATCGAGGAGACGCTGAACGGCGAAACGCGTCCTGACGTCGGCTTCCTCATCGCCAATGCGAACTGGGATGCGGACGAGATATTGGACAGCAGCATCCAGATCGTCGGCGGCAAGTACATCCGGGACGATGCAGGCGCAGGCAATCAGGGTCACGCGATCCTGATGCGCGGCGTGCGCGGCGTGCTGGTCGATAATGTCAGCGTGGAAAATGGCTGGAACGCTACCGCGTTTCTGGCGTGCAGGGACACGATCGTCACCAACAGCTATGCGCATAACGTCCGCAATTGCGGATTCGACGCATGGGAAGGCGCGGGCAACGTCAAGGTCGACAAGGTCACCGTGCGCAACGATCCGGGCAAAGAAATCGCCCAGGGCATTCAGGTCAGCGGCATGGCAACCGATGGCGGCGAGGGTGACAGCTTCGCGTTTCAGGTTACCAACGCTACCCTGATCGGCATCCGATCGCCAGAGGGCTATGCGTCCGCGATCATCGCCAATGCGATCGGCCTCGGATCATCGGTGCGTGGCGGGGTCATCTCCGGCAATGTGGTGGACGACGCAGACAACGGCCTGGTGGTGCAGGGTGATGTCTCCGCCATCACCGGCGACGGTAATGTCCTTCGGGGTGTCTCCAAAGCCCCTGTTCTGGTTATCCCGGACCTGTCCGGCCTGCCGTCCAACATCTCGATCGACGCAATGCTGGTGAACTGTAGCAGCGACAATGCCTTGGGGGCCATCCACGGCAACCGCAACGATGTGCGTATCCGTCTCGTCGGCAGCAATCCTGCAACCCGCACCGTTCGCTTCGAAGGCACCGCGACGAATTGCAGGGCGATCATTCGCGGCCCGGTCAATGAAAACGTGCCGGTGCAGGATGACAACCCGGCTGGAAAAAACTCGGCCACCTGGGACGATGTGGATGAAAGCATCGTTTTTACAAGAGGGTCCGGCGATCCTGACGCATTCACCCATGGCTGGACGTTTCGGCAGCTTTTGCAGGAAGGCGCGACGGGCCATTTTGAAGGGCTGCATATCGTCTGTGACGCACGGGCACATGGCAAGGTCGGCCAGTTCATCGTCGGCATTCAGGGTATGGGCCGGACGGATGCATCTGGCAATGTCTTCGGTGCCGGGGGCTATGCGCAGGTCGGCGTAACGGGTCTCGCCTCGGCAGAGGTTGTTGGTGGCGAGTTCAATGTTGATGTCCGCGCCCCGATCGTGCTGCGCAAGGTCGGAGTGCAGTCTGTCGATGTTCGGACGTCAGTCGGATCTGGATCGGCGATCGATGCGGCTTTTTGGTCAGCGCGTCAGGTCGGTGGCGCCGGGTTCCTGAATGGACTGCAGTTCGGGATCGGCCCGGACAATGAATTTGCTCTCAAAAACGGCACACATAACGCACTGATCTCGGTCAAAGGCGGGTCGGGTGTGTCAATCGGCTATGCGCTCGATGCCAACGATATCACCTTCGTCCAGTCTGCGATCGGCCTGCGCGCTCAGGCGCTGGGGCATGGGATCGGTTGGGGTCTTGGATCAAATGACAATCGTGACGGCGGCGAAATCCGGTCAGATGCCAGCGAGCCTGCGGGCAAGGTCATTTTCACCAACGGCGGTCTCGTCGTTCAAAATGGCAATGGTGCCAACGCATTCGGGGTCACCGACGAAGACGCTAACCCTGTCGCCATTGTGGTCAACGGCTCGCTGAAAACTGTGCGGGCCGCCAACTCGCCGCCCCCCGGTGCATTCATCCTCTACGTGGACTGATGACATGAACGAAATAGAGCAGATTTTGGCACAGCAAATCGGTTCGATGGTTATCGATCTCGCGCGTGCGCAGGCTGGTGCAGCCAAAAAAGACGCGCAGATACAGGAATTGGAAAAGGCGCTGTCGGCTTTAGGGGAGAAAACCGATGGCAAGGCGTAAACTCGCCCGCGCATTTTTGAGCGCGGTGGCACTGTTCATCTTCCCCGACGCTGAGGTCATGTTTGACCAGACGATTGGCGTGATCCGTATGGGTGCGGAGGCAAAGGCTGGCGGCCACATACTGATGCGCGAAACCGACTATGCGGTGAACGTTCGATATTTCGGCGCGAAGGGCGATGGCATAACCGATGACGCCGATGCGATCCAGGCGGCCGACGACTATGCGACATCGGAAGGGCGCGCGCTCTATTTCCCCAAAGGAAAATATGCGGTTCGGCCGAACGGCGTTTTCCGCGGCGGTTGCCCATGGGAGGGTCAGGGCAAAAATGTCTCGGTGATCTGCCCGCTTCAGAACGTGACGTTCCCCAACCTGTCAGGTCTTGTCTCGTGCCAGAACAAAGAAGGTTGCTCGACCAGCAGCATGGGATTTGATCTGACCGGCGGCATCTATCCGTTCGGCACCGGCAACCCCGGAAACATCTACTGGGCAATATCTTTCCAGCTGTGCGAGGATTGGGAATTCACCGACTGCAAGATCCGCGGTATCGGTGCGCAGCGTATCGGCTTGGCGGTCGATGGCGGCACCGGCTTCAAGATCGAGCGTAATCGCTTTTTCGCTGCCCCCAGCCCGCGCTACAATCAGGCGTGTAACATCAGTTTCGCCAGCGGCCTCCCGACCAGTTACAGCTTCAGTGAGAATATCCTGCGCGGCAGCGGTTTTCTCAGCAATGGCGCTGCGGGGGTGCATTATAAAAATGATGTGGCAAACTGGCAGTTTGGTGGCGGCCTAACCTTCGGTCCCAATGTCGGCTGTGAGAATCACATCATCGACAGCTGCCGTGCGGTGGGCGGTAACGGTATCGATATCAACGCGGTGCATCCGGCGGGCTTCGAGATTTGGGCACCGCTCAGCAAAGTTACGAACTGCTACTCGGCCTACAATGCCGGATCGGGTTTCGGCGGCGGAGGCTTCGGAATTCGCGGCGAGAAAAACACGGCGCTGAACAACGGCCAGATTTCAGGTTATGGCGTCGAGCTGGTGTCGATCGTCCATGACGGCGTCAGCTATGCCAGTTCGCAGAGTGTCTGGACCGACAACACATTGGCCGACACCCAGGCGACGCCGACCCAGAAATACGGCTATGCTGAATTCATCGTCGGCGGCCCAGCCATGGTTGCCATCGATATCCACACCAACAAGGTGTTCGGCAACAAAAATGGGAACTACCTCTTCACGCCGGGCCAGCGATCGTTTCGCGGGCCAAGGCTTGTCGCATCGGCGTCATCGACCATCGGTGCGCTTGCGGCCGGTGCTGTCGGATCCCAGGTGGTTACGGTCGCGGGCGCGCGTCCTGTCGACAATGTAACCGTCAATTTCAGCGGCGTGGCGGCAGGCTTCACGATCACCGGCAATTGTGATGGCGACAACAACGTCGTCGTCCGAGTGCGCAACGATGGCGGGGGAACGCTTCCCGCCGGCTCATTCTCGATCGCCGTCGAAAAGACCCCCAACAGTTCGGGATATTAAGCATGTTCAATGTTCGCTACTTCGCTCCAGACGGTACGGAAACCCCGATGGCGGCGCAAAGCTATGAGGTCATTAAAAAGAAGACCAAAGTAACCGTTCGGGTCTGGGACACGATCATGAAGGACGATCGAGCGCCAATAGCCGAATGGACCGGGACAGAGCGGGACGGCAGCGCGCCGGGCGATGCCGTCGTGCTGATCGCCAATCGGTTCGGGACGCCGCTCGAAACGGTGTACATGGAACAGACGAAATATTTGCACATGTAACCCCGCAATGTATCCTCTTCTGCAACATGATTCGCGGCACAATCGGTTGAGGGGCGGTGAGCAACAAATATTTACCGCGTATTGGTAGCGCGTTATACACTGTGTCCAATGCTATCTGGACAATTTGTAACTCGAGCATCGGATTGATAAACCTACCGCAAGATGCCCATGATGCTTGGAGAACAGTCATGAACGTACCACTGGCTTTGCCGCTGATGCTGACATTGTTAGGTTTCTTACTCCTTGCGTGGTCGTTCTGGCCGCGAAAACAGCATGATGCGCCGACTGAAGTGCCTTCTCAATCTGGTTCGCCTAGCTCCCCAGCGGGGACGTTTAATCAAAGCCATAGCGGCGGCGGTGACAACCGCATGCATTTTTAAGAGGAGGGGGGGTATGGATAGACCGATATTTAATCAAAACCACAGTGGGAGTGGCAACAATGTTGTCAATATTGGTCGGCAGAGATTTGAGGTTACCGCTACGATATTAAATGAAATTCTTAGATCACTTAAAGATAATGGGTTTCATCATGCAACTTTCGCCTCGATAGGAGGCGATGCTTCAGACCGCGCAGTTTCGGCAATCAGAGAGTTTTTGGCGCGAAATGGAGTGACGTCGGATTTGACAGTGCGTGCGGGGATAGCAATGATCTCCGGTCACCAACAATTAGGTCCAGTCGAGATCAACGGTAGCCATGTGAGTGTGAATGCATCCCTTTGAAATTTCGCGCTGTCATCCATCGCGCGGCAGCTGGTCTTCGTGCAATGTTGTCTGAGAAGAGGGACTATAGAGTTGGAGCGAACCATGGCGCAGCTTCGGCTGCAGTCCGCTCCACCGCTGATCAGTCGTCCGGGTTTTCCAGCACCTGAAGAGGGCTGCCTGCAGAACTTTCGATATCACCCGCCAGCAGCAATAAAATGCTCTCCACTGCGGTACTGCCCCGGCAATTACATCATACGTCCTCCAACGTTCCTATTTCATTCGCGCTTCCAGGTAGTTTTTAGAGCAGCATGTCATCGGCGGTGATGACTGAGGAAGGCTCCTCGTCGCACGAATGTCTATTTGGACAGCCAGCTGTCCAAATACAGGGGCGCGAACTGTTCTGACACCCGCGTCATGGTCCGCTCCATGGCGTATTCCACAGATCCAGAACAGCAGATCGGCGACGCGATTCAATATGGCGTCGTCGCCACGGTCGATCATGGCAATGCGACCTGCACCGTCACGCTGGGCGAACTCATCACAGGCGAATTGCCATGGGTAGCCCAGCGCGCGGCGGGAACGCGCTGCTGGTCGCCGCCCTCTGTTGGCGAACAGTGTGTCGTGCTGTCCCCCGAAGGCGATCTCGAAAACGGCTTTGTCGTGCTGGGACTTTACTCCAACGCCAATCCGGCTCCGTCTAACGATCCCGACGTCGTCCAGATCGACATGCCCGATGGGGCGACCATCAGCTACAACCATGCAACCCACGCCCTTGCCGTAAGCCTGACCGCAGGTGGCACGGCAACGATCAACGCGCCCGGCGGCGCGACCATCAACGGTCCGGTCACAATTAATGGCCTGCTCACCGTCAACGATGATGTTTCGATCAGCGGCACGGCGACAGCGGGCGAGGACGTCGTAGGCGGCGGCAAAAGCCTCAAAGTCCATAAGCATAGCGGCGTGCAGGCAGGCACAGCTCAGACCGGAGCGCCAGTCTGATGGCCGGGATGTCGCGCATGTCAGGCATTGAGTTGGATGGCATAGATCATATTCGCCAGTCGGTTTCTGACATCCTTACGACGCCCATAGGCTTTCGGGTCGGCCGCCGGGATTATGGCTCGCTGCTACCAGACCTGATCGACCAACCGATGACCGCCGCGAACATCCTGCGGATCTATGCGGCGACGGCTGTCGCCATGTCCCGGCACGAAGATCGCATCCGCCTGCGCCGCGTCGGCGTCGCGGCAGGCGACCGACCCGGCTCGGCAGTCCTTACGATCATCGCGGACCGGACTGACGTCACGCCCGCCAATGCCCGCACCCGCCTCGTCCTGCCTCTCACCCTCTAGCTTAAGGAACCGTCATGGCTTTCAAACATGGTATCACCCTTATCGAAATCGCCGATGGCCCCCGTACACTAACGGCTGTGTCGACCGCGATCATCGGCTTGGTCGCGATTGCGGCCGACGCTGACGCAACTGTTTTCCCGCTCGACCGCCCGGCCCTCATCACCAATGTGGAAGCGGCGATCGGTCTCGCTGGCACGGATGGCACCCTTGCCACGTCGCTGCGCGCCATTGCCGACCACGCCCGCCCGATCATCGTCGTGGTGCGCGTGGCTGAAGGTGATGACGCAGCGGAAACCGCCAGCAATGTCATCGGCACCAGCGATGTCAACGGCCTCAAGACCGGCATGCAGGCGTTGCTGGCCGCGCAGGCGCAGCTGGGGGTCAAGCCAAAGATCCTCGGCACCCCCGGCCTCGAAACGCAGGCCGTCACTACAGCGCTGGGCGTCGTGGCGCAGAAGCTGCGCGGTTTCGCCTATGCCCGCGCGATCGGCGAGACGGTAGGTGCAGCCATCGCGTACCGCGCCCTTTTCAGCGCCCGTGAACTCATGCTTCTGATGCCCGATTTTGTCGCTTGGGACACGGCCAGCGACGCCAATGTCACCAGCTATGCCGCTGCCCGAGCCATGGGCCTGCGCGCGCTGATCGACACCCAGACCGGGCCACACAAGACGCTGTCAAACGTTCCGGTTGAGGGCGTCGTGGGCCTGACCAAGGATATCTATTGGGATATCGAGGATCAGGCCAGCGATGCGGGCTTGCTCAATGCCAAGGAGGTGACGGCTCTGATCCGCACCGACAGCGGGTTCCGCTTCTGGGGCAACCGCACGACCGCTGCACCCGACAGTCAGTTCGTGTTCGAGAGCACCGTGCGCGTGGCCCAGCTAATCGCCGACACCATCGTCAACGGGATGATGTGGGCGATCGACAAGCCGCTGACCCCGGCGCTGGCCAAGGACATCATCGAAACAATCAACGGCTTCTTCCGGCAGTTGAAGGGCGCGGGCGTCATACTTGGCGCAAATGCGTGGTTCGATGAGGCGGCCAACAGCATCGCCAACCTGAAGGCTGGCAAGCTGCGCATCGACTATGATTACACGGTCCCGCCGCCGCTGGAGGATCTGGGGTTCAACCAGCGCATCACCGACAGCTATTTCGCCGACTTCGCCAAGCAACTGGTCGAAGTCGTCTGACGCGAAGCCCATCCGACATCCCATTTTGCATAGGAGCCAGCCATGGGACTGCCCCGCATCCTCAAGAACATGAATTTCTATAACGAGGGCTTTGCCTATGGTGGCGAAGCCAAGACCGTCACGCTGCCCACCCTGACCCGCAAGATGGAAGGGTATCGCGGCGGCGGCATGAGCGGCGAAGTGCAGATCGACATGGGCATGGAGGCCATGGAACTGTCCGCATCCTTCGGCGGCCCGGTCCGCGACGTCCTGCGCCAGTGGGGCGCACCCACGATCGACGGCGTCTATCTGCGCTTCGCTGGATCCTACCAGCAGGACGATACCGCTGCGGTCGACACGATCGAGGTCATCGTGCGCGGTCGCTATTCCGAAATCGAAATGGGCGATCAGGAAGTAGGCGAACCGGGCGAGTTCGGCATCACCATGGCCGTCGCCTATTACAAGTTGGTCTGGAACGGCCGCACCGAAATCGAGATCGACCCTTTGAATATGGTCGAGATCGTCGGCGGCGTGGACCGCACCGCCCAGCAGCGCGCAGGGATTGGCATCTTCTGATCCTTCCGGCCCGGCGCGCAATGCCGGGCCTTTCCCCCTCCTGGCATTTGGAAATCATCATGAGCGAACCCACCGATCCCCTGATCCGTACCGTCTCCCTCGACACCCCGATCCAGCGTGGCGAAACCTCGATCGCCACCCTGCAGCTGCGCAAGCCCCGGTCGGGCGAATTGCGCGGCCTGTCGCTGGTCGATCTGGGCCAGCTGAAGGTGGACGCACTGACCAAGGTGCTGCCCCGCATCACCGTGCCGCCGCTGACCGAAGCGGAAGTCGGCAATATGGAAGTGGCGGACCTTCTCGCCTGCGGTGCGGAGATCGGCAGTTTTTTGCTGCAGAAGTCGCAGCGCATGGATGTCCTCGGTCAGTAGACGACGCGATGGCGGATGTGGCGATCATCTTTCACTGGCCGCCCGCCGCCATGGACGAAATGGACCTGTCCGTACTGATGGGCTGGCGCGAACAGGCCGCCCGCCGTTCCAAGCCCCCTGAAAAAACCGGAAAGCGATAATGGCGGACAGGAATCTTCGTCTTCAGATCATCCTAGAGGCGCTGGACAAGGTCACATCGCCCCTCAAATCGATCACCGGCGCGTCATCCGGCGCGCGCCGGGATCTGGCGAAGACGCAGGCGGAACTCAAATCGCTGGATGCCCTCCAACAGCAGGTCGGGAAGTATAAAGCGGCCGAAACCCGCTTCGCTGACGACAGCCGGAAATATCAGGAAACCCAGACGCGGCTTGCCGCCCTGCGCGAACAGTTGGAGGCGACGGAAAAGCCGACCAAGAAGCTGCGCGATGAATTCGCGCGCACGGAAAAGCAGGCCGCCCAGCTGACTGCGCGAATCGACACCGGCGGCGCTGAATTGCAGCAGCTGTCCGGCAAGCTGTCGGCCGCCGGGATCGACATCGCCGAACTCGCATCTTA
This sequence comes from Sphingobium limneticum, assembly GCF_008710165.1. NCBI lineage: Bacteria > Pseudomonadati > Pseudomonadota > Alphaproteobacteria > Sphingomonadales > Sphingobiaceae > Sphingobium > Sphingobium limneticum. Next base: position 302,574 of record NZ_VYQA01000002.1, read on the forward strand.
TGAGGGGCGTCTCGCCGATCGCACGGCCGACGCCAACCACGCCCTGCGCCAGCAGACAGCCAGCCTTGAGAAAATGGACAAGGCGAACCGCAACAGTCAGAAGCTGAACGACATCAGTCAAAAGGCGACCGGCATGGGGCTGGGCATGGTCGCCGCTGGCACCGCCGCCGGTGCGCCGATCGTCATGGCGACAAAGCAGGCGATGACGCTGGAAAGCGCCATGGCCGACGTCCGCAAGGTCGTGGACTTCCCGACGCCCGAAGCGTTCAGCCAGATGTCGAACGACATCCTCGACATGAGTACGCGGATCCCGATGGCGGCCGAAGGCATCGCCCAGATCGTCGCCGCTGCCGGGCGAGCGAACGTGCCGCGCGAGGAGTTGATGCGTTTTGCCGAAGACGCGGCCAAGATGGGCGTGGCCTTCGACAGCACCGCTGAGGATGCGGGCAATAACATGGCTAAATGGCGGACTGCGTTCGGCCTGACGCAGGATGACGTCGTATCGCTGGCCGACCAGATCAACGCGCTGACCAACACTTACGGCGGTAATGTCGGCGCGGTGACCGACATGGTGACGCGCATCGGTCCGCTGGGCAAAGTCGGCGGCCTTGCGGCGGCTGAGATTGCATCCATGAGTCAGGTGTTGTCCAGCGTCGGCGTGGAATCGGAGATCGGCGCGACCGGCATCAAGAATATGATGCTGGCGCTGACGAAGGGGGAAGCGGCGACCAAATCGCAACAGGCCGCGTTCAAGGCGCTGGGCCTCGACGCCGTGCAAATGTCGAAGGACATGCAGACGGACGCGGGCGGCGCGATCACCAATGTCCTCGAACGGATCCAGAAGCTGCCGAAGGAAGCACAGGCCGGGCTGCTGACCGAACTGTTCGGTTCCGAAAGCGTGGCGGCTATCGCACCTATGCTGACCAGCCTCGATCAGCTCAAAACCAATTTCGATATGGTCGGCGACCGCAGCAAATATGCCGGTTCGATGAACAAGGAATTTCTGTCTGCCATCGCCACCAGCGAAGGCGCTGTTGGCCTTGCGACCAACGGCCTGTCGGCGCTCAATATCACCATGGGGCAGTTTCTGTTGCCCACCGTCGTCAAGGTGTCGGGCTACATCAGTTCAGCAACCAAGACGATGCGCGCGTGGGCGCAGGAACACCCGCTGCTGGCCAAGGGCATCATGATCTTCATGGGGGCCGGGGCGGCGCTCCTGATCCTGCTGGGCGGCCTTGCGCTGGCGTTTGCAGCCCTCACTGCCGCTGCTGCGCCTTTGGGCATCGCTTTGGGGCCGTTGCTGTTGATCGTAGCGGCCATCGCCGCCGTCGCCGCTGCCGCCTATCTGATCTACGATAATTGGGGCGCTATCTCCGCATGGTTCGGTGGCCTGTGGGAAGGCATCAAGGCGATGGTCAGCGGGGCGATCAGCTTCCTGATCGACGCCTTCATGACCTTCACCCCGCTTGGCCTCCTGATCGAGGCGTTCGCGCCAGCGCTGGGCTACCTGCGTAATCTCGACTTCGCTGGTTTCGGCCGCAACCTGATTGACGGCTTGATCAGGGGCATCACCAGCAGGCTGGCCGCGCTCAAATCCACAATCGTGAACGCGGCCAGTTCGGTTGCGAATTGGTTCAAGGAGAAGCTGGGCATTCATTCGCCATCGCGCGTCTTTGCCGGGCTGGGCGGCTTCGTCATGGCAGGGCTGGATCAAGGTCTGGCGGCCAATACATCCGGCCCTCTGTCACGCATCACGGATCTGTCAGGCCAGATGACGCGGGCTTTGAGCGTGGGCGCTATGGGAACCGCGATGGCCGCCACCGCGCCCGCTGCCGCGCAATCGCCCGGCAGATCGGCCGCCAGCGCGCCGCCGTCCGCACCCGCAACCTACAACCTCCATTTCCACGGCGTGACCGGCGACCCGCAGGACATTGAAGACGCCGTCGCGCGGGCCATCGAAAAGATCGAGCGCGAACGGCGCGGGCGTGGCTTCGGCGACAGCGGAGATTGATGCCATGCACCTGATGGCCCTCGGCATGTTCCTGTTCGAGATCGGGACGCTTGCCCATGATGAAATGCAGCGCAGGACGGACTGGCAGCATGCGCGCAGCCAACGCGTCGGCGCGCGCGATGCCACCCAATATACCGGCCCCGGCGATGAGACGATCAGCCTGTCGGGCGCGGTCTACGACGAGATTGCCGATGGGCGCGGATCGCTCGATGACCTGCGCGCCATGGCCGATGATGGCGAAGCGCTGCCTTTGCTCGACGGCGGTGGTCTCATCTACGGCAATTTCGTCATCACCGCGATTGATGAGCGCCATGCCTTGCTGATGGCCGATGGCCGCGCCCGGCGCATCGATTTCGCCATCAACCTGCTACGCGTCGATGATCCGGCGGCCCGCAATATCGTCCAGGCACCGGCATGACCGATCGGATCAGCAACATCGCCGACTGGCGCGTCACGATGGATGGCAAGGATCTGTCTGACCGCCTGCGACCGCGCCTAGTCTCCCTGTCCATTTCCGAAAAGCGGGGCGACGAAGCCGACCAGCTGGATATCGTGTTGAACGATACGGACGGGCAATTGGCCATCCCGAAGGAAGGCGCGGTCCTGCATGTGCAGCTGGGTTGGAAACAGGGGCGCGACGTCACGGTCGGCCTGATCGACAAGGGCAGCTACAAGGTGGACGATGTGGCGCACAGCGGCCCGCCAGATCAGATCACTGTTCGCGCGCGCGCGGCCGATTTCACCAGTCAAATCCGCAACCGACGTCAGCAAAGCTGGAAAAACACGACCCTGGGCGCGGTGCTGAAGGACGTGGCCGGGCGCAATGGCCTCACCTTACGCATGGCGGCCGATCTCGCGTCGATCGCGCTGCCGTCGATCAGTCAGAGCCGGGAAAGCGACCTCGCCTTCCTGCGCCGCCTGGGGCGCGAGAATGACGCGGTGGCGACCATCAAGGACAAACGACTAATCTTCGCGCGTAAGGGGGCTGGCAAGACCACCAGCGGCAAAGCGCTGCCGACTCTGACGATCCACCGCACCGACGGCGACCGACATATTTGGCAACGACAAACCCGCGACGGTCAGGAAGGTGTGAGGGCCAGTTGGCATGACAAGAAGAAAGCAAAACGCCAGACGGTGACGATCGGTAAGGCCGATGGCGCGAAAAGCTTGCGCAAAATCCATGCCGACGAGGCATCCGCCCGGCGCGCCGCCATCGCCGAACGAGAACGCATCAAGCGCGCCCCCGCCACCATTGATCTGAAACTGGCCTTGGGCCGCGCCGACGCCATCCCCGAAGCCCGCGTGAAAGTCAGCGGCTACAAGGACGTAATCGATGCGCGCACATGGTTGATCTCGGAAGCGACTCACAGGATCGATAAAACGGCAGGATTTATATCTGAACTTAAAATGGAGGCCAGCTGATCATATAACGCTCGTTCATGCTCAGCGAACAGCAAAATGGCCGCCTGCGCACAAACTTAGAGTGGCGTCGAAATGGCTCATCAGATATGACGAAAATTAACAGCAAATGTAGCCAAATTGGGAGGCCTAAATGCTTGGAGATTCAGACAAAAGTGAAAATTCCGAAAATTCACCCGAAAAAGCCAGTGTTGAATTATTGGTCAAGCAGAAAATATCAAGAAGAAATAAAAAATCAACTGCAAATAACAAGAAATTGGTATCAAAATTTACAGCAGTTGATCTCAACAATGACGATCAATTTCCAGAAAAGTTAAATATCTTGGAAAAAATCGCAGAACCTAATTTTGACGAAAATTTACCTTTAGATTCTGTCAACGTATATTCCGTAAAAGCATTAGAACCAAATGGTTGCATTGATAGATTTTATAATCATGGCTGCACCGGATGGTATTATTCGGGTGATAATTCTGTCTATAATACGATAGTCGCCAAATTGGGCAACGTTCTAATTGGATCTTCGCAAACGGCTATCTTTCGAGAAGACGTCCGAATTGCAGGATTTGGAACCGGCTTGGCTGGATTCAAAATTGACTTCCGCTTTCCCGTTCACGAAAAATTTTTGGATATTATTGAGATATACGCGGTTGATGATCGCACCGGAAAGATGGTTTTCCACCTTAAATCTGCTGCCGACTTCTCCCAGGTTCAGAGTGATTTTGAAAATCATATCAAGAAAGTCGATGGAATCATCGACTACGATTATTATTCAGAGCAATATCCAGAAATTGATGAAAGCGAATGCGCGGTCCACTATACTTGTTTTGGAAGATTTGAAGGACAAAAGCCCAATCAAATATTTGAACCGGATTTCTATGTCAAATTTTCTGAGGCGTACTATCGTCGCGAAGTAGCTCTCGAAGAGGCTTTAGTTGACTATTTGGATGTTGGCCAACGGCTGGGTGCACGGCCGCACCCCTTGTTCGATCCTGATTTCGTTTCTGAAAACAACGAAAATATATCCATTGATGCTGCGCTTCAGGAATATTTGCTGCATCCTGAAAAGGACCAAATTTCCACCAGTCGATTGATATGGAACAAATGGTACGCAAAAAGATATGATGTGAAAAAAGACATACTTTCTCACTTTATCAATACTGGCATATTGAAAGGCTTTTCCCCCAATCCCCATTTTGATTTAAATAAACTTGCCTCGTCAATTGGAAGCAATAACCAAAATTTAATGTCGGAATATGTCATAAAGGAAAGCAAAGAGAATATATCCACACACATTCTTATCGATGCAGAATATATAAATAGTCAGATCGAGGACAAAAACCTTCGGAATAATATTTTAACGACGCTTGAACATTACATAAAGTTTCACAACGAGATCAATCCACATATTCTTTTTGACAATGCGGTGTATCTGACATGTCGTGACGCATCAGATATTTCGGAAACTTTACTGTCAGATTATCTCGATCAGCCCGCACCTGGTCTGAGAACACATTCTCTTTTTTGGGATGAGCCTTATGTCGCGTGGCGCCCAGACGTCGCGGCAGCCAATTGCGCCCCATTGGAACATTATGTTCGGTCCGGTAATCGCGAGCAAGTGATTACCCACCCCCTTCTCGATCACTCGGCTATCGCGAAGCATGTCACGCCAGCACTGGGCGAGACCGTTTTGGAGGCATATTTAAAGAAATTTCTATCAGAAAATATAAGCCCCTATCATGATAGCCCCATCGACAGCAATGTCATAAAAAGAATAAACAAGTGCGCGCTTAAAATTGATGCCGGCCAAGATTTGATAAAAATTGATGATCAAGTGGGGCTTTTCGCCCATGTCTTTTATACTGATCTCTTGGCGGATATAGCGCAAGTAGCAAACAACATGCCTGCTCATGCCAAGGTCTTTATATCAACAAATACCAAGGCGAAATACAAAGAGATAGTTCATGAGTTTCCACGATTGTCGGATCGAGCCTTAGAGGTTCGTATTTCGGAGAATCGCGGGCGTGACATCGCACCCTTTCTGATTGGCTTTGCGGATAGAATTCGAGAGGTTCGTTACGGCCTACATATACATACAAAAAAGTCGCCACATTACGGAAAGGTCTTTGAGAAATGGAGGAAATATCTATTTCACGAACTCGCCGGCTCACGTGAGATCGTCAGCGGCCATATCCGTGCGCTGATGTCGCCCGAAATAGGGATGTCCGCCCCCGTGGATTTTGCGCCGCTAGAACCTCTTCTGAACTGGGGCGGCAATCGCGAGCGAGCAGGCAATCTAATCTCGGCAATGGGTGGCAGACTTTCAGAAAAAATGCCCCTTGAACTCCCGTCAGGATCGATGTTCTGGTTCGATTCAGCTGCGCTGGCTCCTTTGCTCGATCTCAATATGTCGCTTGCGCATTTTGATCCGGAGGCAGGGCAAGTCGATGGGACGTTGGCCCACGTTATTGAGCGTTCATTTTTCCACATCTGCGAACTTTCTGGGCATAGTTTCGTCAGGACGACCACCGCCAACTATGCTGAGGGATACGCGCTGACGAGCAGCGCTATGGATGCAGCGTCGCGACGCCTGCCCAGCGCATGGCGCCGGCATAATGTCCTTCACGATTATCATCCTGAGGCCCGGAATTTTGTTGCCTGCAAAACCGCTGGAGCGCCACGCCTAAACCTGCTTATCCCCACGGCCGACACTTCGGTGGGCTACGCGGGCGTATCGGAAGCCATCAGGCTTTTTGTAGGGGCACTTTCGGCTCTCGGTGAGGGCTGGAGCGGTCGCATCATCATGACCGATGTCCCGCCTAGCAATATGTTCATTCCTCCCAACGGCTTCCGTTTGGTTGAAAGCTTTGAGGAATCTGAAGCAACGAAATATAGCGTCGTAAATGGCTGCGATAAGCTGGGTGAATTTTTGACGCTCAGGCAGAAGGATTTTTTTGTTGCATCAGCTTGGTGGAATGCTTCGCAAGCATTCGATCTAATTAATCAGGCCAACAAGATATTCGGAACGGATGGTATCCACAGAAAGCTTGTCTATCTTGTGCAGGACGATGAAAGAGGTTTCAATGCTTGGTCAACCAAGTTCAAGCTTTGTGATGATACGTATAATCACCTCGATCGAACGATCGCAGTTTTTAATACACCGATTTTAGCAGAGCATTTCGCAAATCACAGAATTTCTGACGGGTCCATCGTCTATAAACCACCAATAAATCACGACCTTATGCCGTCCGATATTTTGCCATACGCGGCGCGAGACAAAACTGTTTTATTATACGCACGCCCGCACGCCGCGCGAAATAGCATCGACTTCCTCGATGCCATCGTCGATGAATGTTATCACAGCGACTATTCCTATTGGAAGGATTGGCGTTGGATCGCCATTGGCGAGGACTTCGATAAAAGCGCATTGAAGAGCGCCAGGCGCATTGATGTGCGCGGGCGAATGTCATTGGAAGATTACAAGTTGCTGCTTGCAAACGCCCGACTTGGCATTTCTTTAATGATATCGCCTCACCCAAGCTATCCTCCGCTGGAGATGGCAGCCCATGGGATGCGCGTCGTGGCAAATTCATATGAGCGCCGCGATCCCGCTGCCGTTCACTCAGGGATAACAAGCTTCAGCGAGTTCGATCCCGTATCCGTTGCAAGATTGCTTAAAAGTGTAGCAAGCCAAAGCGATGATTTGATCACAGAGCCGCTAGTAGATTGGTTCTTCGACGGAAAAACAAATGTCGGTGATGTTTTCAATAATATCGCCGCTTCCATACATCGTTGTATTGAGATGGATTGATATTATTTTGACCGACACTAAAAACGAAAATCCGCTTAAGTCCTTGGCGATACGGCATGGTACCGATAAGTTCGGAATACACGACTATACGGGTATTTATTGGGATCATTTGAAGGATCTGCGCTCCCACCCAATTTCCTTATTGGAAATTGGCGTGGGGGGGTATGACGATCCTCATGAGGGCGGGGCTTCGCTGGCGATGTGGCGGGATTTCTTCCCTCAGGGGAAGATAGTCGGCATCGATGTTTTCAAAAAAGAGTTGAACTTGGGGCCTCGGGTCTCGATTGAGACAGGCTCTCAATCGGATGGAGATTTCCTCCGCGAAATAGCTGAGAGATATGGTCCGTTCGATGTCGTGATCGACGACGGAAGCCACGTCATGAGCGACGTGATCTATTCTTTCCAAAAACTTTTCAGCAGTCTGAAACCCGGTGGATTGTACATCGTCGAAGACAGCCAGACGTCTTTTTTTGAGGAGTTTGGAGGAGGAAGTCGCCAGGATGAAACGACCGTGATAGGGTACTTTTCGCAATTATTTGCGGATATCGATCATCGGGAAAAAGCAGTGAGATTCCCTGCGGAGAAGGCGAGCACTTTTGCCGCGAAGGTCAAGGCTATTTTCCGATACCATAATTTGATAATCCTGTCTGCCGGGCAGAACACCTATCCATCAAATTTTGATCTCCAATCTGCCGATGACGAGTTCATAGATGGCATAGTCGCTGAGCTCACTTCGGAGTCCGGGAAGCCAAACCATAACCGTTTATCTGTCCTCTTCGATTTTTTGCTGGCGGCTGGCAGGCATGATAGCGCCGCTACGGTGCTAAAATCGCTACAACGCCTCCGCCCACGCTCGTCTGGTCATAACCGGAGGAAGCAGCTTTTGGAAGAATCGGCAGCAAGAAAAACAAGGTCCAACACAGCAATGCCGAAAAAATTATGTTTTATGCATATCCCGAAGACAGCAGGCTCCTCGGTGAATGAATATTTCACCGCACTAGTTGGTGAAAACAAGTCAAAATCTTTCGCTGAACATGATGTATATGGCGGGGATACCGTAAAGAATTTATTGGAGAACTTTTCGTTTTTGTCAGGGCATTTATTTTACGGGGCCTTTTCTGACATTGATAAAGATGATATTCTCTTCACGATTTTGCGTGACCCGTATGAACATATTACAAGTCAATTGAAGTGGCTTAAAGGATACTCGCTAGATCATAGGGCGTTGGAGAAATCCGAATTAGCTTCGGAAGTGAGAGAGGTTGTGGACTTGGTCAGTCAAACATCACTGGAAAGCGTGCATGAATTGGATGAACTACTAATTCGACTGCCGCCATTTGGATTTCATCTATTGAATAATATGCAGTCTCGGTTCATCATCGGCGACTCTGGAAATTTTAATCCCCTTAGTCTTAGAGACATCGGATTTGTTGCTCAAAATCTGAAAAGATTTCATTTCGTGACCACTGTTGATGATCTGCCCCGTGTGATGCCTAAAATAGCAGCCGCCGCAGGATATGCTCCTCGAGCCTTCGATCAGCATGTCAATAAGGGCATCATAAGATCGGAAATCGATCTGACCAATAATCTGGTCCGACGAGTGCTGGAGAAGCATATTACTGTAGACCTGCTGCTGTATGACATGGTCAAATCAGGGCAGTTCGGACCCAACTAATATCTCGCGCCTGCGCCGGGCGGCGATAAAAATCCCCTTGATTTGCCGTGTCGCGGTGCCTTCTTTCACGTTTCGAACGACGCCCTTTGAACACCATCGAAAGCTGAGCCTTCTCTTGCAGATGGCTATGCCGTGCAGCCTGTTGCCCGTTTTGTCTATTGATCCCTTTCCTACATGTTCCTGCTTTGCCAATATGAGAACGAATCGGGAACACGCAAAGGCGCGCAGGTGGACTGGAAAGCGATCAGATTGACGCCAGGATGCGAACATGCCTGCACGACATGCACAGTTCGCTGCGCCGCTATGGTCGCGATTCGGGACGATCTGTGGCGGGAGATTGAGGAATTGCACCGCCTGCAAGCGATGCGACCGACGCTTGATCGAGCGAGAGAGGTCCGATCGCTGCAAGCCCAGCTGGCAGCCGCCGAGCGAGAATTTCAGCGGCTTCGTCCTTCGACGCCCCTTCCGGCACCAGCACGAGCAGGCTGCGGAACATATCGCGCAGGGCGACTTCACTAGGCAGGATAACCGGGAGCGAAATCGAAAGGAACGTCGGACGCTGCGATTCGATTTCGCGGGCTTCGGGTTCGGCCTCCGTGTCGGTAAGGCCAGCTAACACCATCACCTCTGCTGGATCGACCCCATAGCGCGTCAAGACCTCTGCTACGGCCCGCGTCAAATCGATTGGTAGCGCCGCTTTCTTGTATCGGTTCGGATCTTCGAAATACTGGTATCGCGAATGGCCGACGCCAAGTTCTTCGGCCATCCTCCTGATGGAAAGCGCTGGCTTCGCGCGTAGGCGCAGGGCTTTAAGTTTCGGACCGACAGCAGGCATGTCTGAAGGTGTACGAAGTTTTTGCACGCTGTCCGGTCAATTTATGTATTGATTGGCGTATACAAATATTATACGCCTTCCGGCATGGAACGTCATACGACTATCTTCGAACACTTCAACGGCATCCGCCCTATGGCGCGTGAGCTTGGAGAACATCCTTCGAACGTCGCTGCATGGAAGCGCGTCGGACGCATCCCGGCAGAAAAGCAGCCCCATGTACTGGCGGTAGGATTGAAGCTGGGCCTGCCCATCACGGCCGAACATGTCGTGTTCCCCCTCGGCCGCCCACACGCCGCCGATGCCGATCTACCGCCAACGCCCGCGCTCGTCCTTTGCGATCGGCCAGCCGATTCGCAACGGTGCGCCGCTGAACCAACCATCTGACGATTTTCAGGAAATGATCGGGCGGGCCTCTACTCCCGCCCGATCGGACCGCCCTTGTATGGAGCAAGACCGGACATGAATACGATCATCAAGGCACCGCCCCGCCGCAACCTGCAAAGCGACGATGCCACCACGAACCGCCCCGAAAACGCGGCGACCGGCAAACGTTGGCCCTATGGTGTCACAGACTGCGCGATCTTCCTCGCCATCGCCATGCCCCTCCTCTTCGCCATGTGCGCCACCGGAAGGCCCGGCGCATGAGCCAGAAGCCCGCAACGGATGCCGAACTATGGCAGCAATCGGAAGCAACCTGCTCGGCACAGTATGATAAGCTGTCTGCCAAGCATGATGACGCTCTGGCGCACCTGAGCCGCCTTGCGGATGCCGAAGCCCACTATCGCAAATCTCATGATCTGTACGGCAGCGATGATCGGCGTACCGGCCGTGCATGGGACGAGATGCGCCACGCGGGGGATGCCGCCCGCGCCCTAATCCTGAGTTCGTTCGTCGCACCTGAAGCTGAAGGCGAGTCATGATGTGTACCGTCATGGTCAAACGCGATGGGTTCGCCATGCCGCTCTACAGCTTCATCGACTGCTATCGCATGGTCCGTATCGATCGCTTCGCCCTGCCCGCAATTGCGGGCGATGCACGCCTGATGACCGTCGATGCCAGCGGCGTCGTTCATGAAGATTGCCGGGCCAATCAGATCGATCTGCGAGACGTTCTCGCCTTCCGCCCGATCGAGGGCCAGCAGGAACTGCAAGCCTGTATCGACTGCGGCACATCGAACGACGAAAGCGACGTCTGCGACGATTGCCATGCCGAACGGAGTTGGGACTGGTGACCAAGGTCCGCGCCCCCCTCTCCTTCTCGCTCGCCATCACGACGGTCATCGCCGTGGTTGGCTGGGCCGACGCCGGGCGCATCACGCGCCGCGCCAACCGCACCCTGCGCCATTGGAGCGAGAGTGACCGGAAGGGCACGCCGACGCTCGATCAGGCCATCGCCCTGGACCGCGCTTTTATTGAGGCTGGCGGCGACTATGCGCCGATCCTCGAAAGCTACGCCCGGCAACTCAACGTCACCCTTGCCGCGTCTATGGCCTGCCATGCCGCGCTGGGCGAAGACATCGCCGCCGTCTCCCGCGAAACCGCCGATGCGATCGGCGCAAGCATCCAGATCATTCAGCCCGGCGCGTCCCCGACCGCCGTGCACCGCGCCATTGCCGAAACGGAAGAAGCCGGGGTCCGCCTGACCCGCCTTCTGGGTCGGCTGAAATCCTTCTTGCCCGGCAATGGGGCCGCGCAGGGATACAGCGGGGGACGCTAAGAATGTCGGGACGATCGGTTCAAATGCCACATGTGACTTGCCCTGCGTGCGGGGGGCGCGCTTTCGCGCGCACCATCGGCAAGCGCAGCGCAACCTACCGGGAACTATATTATCACTGCCGCAACCCCGATGCCTGTGGGCATGAATTCGTCGTCGCAATGGAAGCGGTGCGGACCGTGAAGGTCAGCCGCTACCCTGCCCCCCTTTTCCGCCTGCCCATCAGCGGATGGCACGCGGCAGCCAATGACCGCGCTGCCAACGATGATGATCGCCCGCCCCATCACCCCTCTGCCGATGGCCTAGCCGTCTAGCTTCGCGGGCGTCCGCCCGCCGCCCACACCGACAACCTATCATCCGGCGCACCCCCGCTGCCGGAAACGCCCTTTCCTTGCCCAAAGAACAGGAGTTTCGATCATGCATCACGCCAATCTTTCGCGCTCCCCCGCGCCCACCCCGGTCATTCATCCATGGGACTATGTCGCCATGCGCCGCCGGGCCGCTGGCTTGTCCGTCGGGCAGGTGGCGCAGGCGCTGGGTGGCCGCGCCTACGAACGGCATCTGCGCCTGCTAGAAACGACCGGCATGCGCATCAGCATCGTGGCTGACCTCAATGTCGCCATGCCGTTCAGCGACGATGTCTATCGCCAGTTAGCGGACCTGCCCCCGCACCAGCATCCGCGCCTTTGTCAGCGCTGCGGATGGGACGAACGCACCGAAGTCCCGGACTGCGCGGACGGCTTCACCAGTTGGTCGCGGGACGACACGACGATCTGCACGCGCTGCGAACGGCAGGCGGCCGCATGAACGCCTTCGTCCGGGTCATCCTGATCCTCGCCGCCATCCTCGTCGCGCCCTTCATCATCGCCTGGGCGCTCACCAACCAAAAGGGAAATTGAACATGTCGGAAAAGAACGTCGCAGCGGATCAGCTGCGCTTGATGATCGAGCGTGTCGAACGCCTTGAAGAGGAAAAGAAGGGCATCGGAGACGACATCAAGGATGTCTATCTGGAGGCCAAAGCGACCGGCTACGATCCCAAAATCATGAAGACGATCGTGCGCCTGCGGAAGATGCAGCCACACGACCGGCAGGAAATGGAGGCCATCCTCCAGACCTATCTGGCCGCCCTCGGCATGGAGTGATGTGCAGCGCCCGGCATCCTGCCGGGCGTCCGTCCAACTGCGCCGGATTGACCCCGCGCCACCCGCATAAGGAATACCGTCCCATGGGACAGCACCGCCCCCTCAGCCTCGACCCCGCCGTCGCCCGCATTGTCGAAGCCCTCGCCGACCTGATGGTCGATCGCGACATCACCCGCCTGCGCGCCGCCATGCCCGCCCCCGCCGCCCCGCGCGCGGTGACCACGAGGGAGTGCAGCTGACATGACCAGCCTGTCCGTCGATCACCTCGATCTGCGCCCCGACGAAATGCTGACCATCGCTTTTCATAAGAAGACGGCGAAGTGGTGGGGCGTCGTCGGCCGCGACCGTGGCACACAGCGCGCCGTGGGCGAAGGCGACACGCCGATCGCCGCCTTGGGCGACGTCCTTATCCAGATGGGCCACCGGCCCACCAGCGCAAACTGACGCCGCCATGACCGCGCCCTCCCTCAACAGCCGTCGGCAAGGCAATCGCGCCATCCTCTGCCTCGCGATTCTGGAACGCGCGGCCAATGCTGGCGCGACCTGTCCGACCAATGCCGAACTGGCCGACATGCTCGGTTATGCCAGCGGCAATGGTCCATCCGGTTTGATCAACCTGCTTGAGGTATCCGGCCTCATCGCCGTCCACCGCAGCAACAGCGGCCGTGTCGTCACGATCGCGAAGACCGGCAAGCGCACTGCCGGTGTTATCCTGAAACGGCGTCTCAAAGACTGGTCGGCTGATCAGGATGCAATCATGATGGACGCATTGGCAGCCGACACTGGCTTCACTGCCATCGGCCGCATGATCGGCAAAAGCAAAAGCGCCTGCATCAGCCGCTTCCACAAGATCGCCGCCGCAATGGGGGAGCAAGCCCAGTGATGCGCCGCACGCCTTCAATCTGTGAGTGTGCGACCTGTCGCGCACTGGACCGGGCGCACCCCAACGAAGGCCGTCAGATCGCTATGTTCGCGGCTCCGACGCCGCGCAAAAGCAGGTCTGCGTCAATGAAGGGTACGCGCTGAAACATGCGCACGATCCTCTATGCTCGCTTTTCATCGGATCTGCAAAACCCGCTTTCGACTGCCGACCAGTTGGCGTCGATGCAGGAACGGGCGGCCCGCGAAGGCTGGACCGTCATCGACACCTATTTCGATGATGAGGTCAGTGGCCGCGCCGGGATCAGTGAAATGCAGCGCCCTGGCTTGAATGCCATGCTGGCCCGCGTTGAGCGAGGCGACGTAGATCAGATCTTAGCTGAGGCAACCGATCGTATCGCCCGCCACATCGGTGATGCCCACGCCATTCGCGAACATCTGGAGCACTTCGGCGCGCGCCTGTTTACGCTCAGCGACGGCTATGTCGATGAAATCACCGGCACCATCAAGGGTTTGATGGACGCACGATTTTTGAAGGATCTGGCTGAGAAAATTAAGCGCGGCCAGCGCGGCCAGCATGGGCGCGGCTTCAACGCTGGTGGTCTCGCCTATGGCTATAACGTTGTCAAAAAGATCGGCGATGATGGGGAAATCGTGCGCGGGATCTTGGAGGTAAACGAAGAGGAAGCCGCAATCGTGCGCCGTATCTTTGACGACACGATCGCAGGCGTATCGGCCCGCGCGATCGTCAAGGCTTTGAACGAGGAAGGTGTGCCCTCGCCCGGCGGAAAACTATGGGCGACGAATGTGATTCATGGCGACCGTATCCGGGCCAACGGTATCCTGCGGAACAATATCTATCGTGGTGTCATGGTCTATGGCCGCACGCGCCGGGTCTATCATCCAAAGACCCGGCGCTATGTGGCGCGCGTCAACCCGGTGACCGAATGGCGCTTCATGGAAGTGCCGCATCTCCGCATCGTCTCAGACGAACAATGGGCGACGATCGAAGAACGCTATTCCGCTTTTGACGGCGATATTCGCAAACTGGAAAAGCGCCCTAAGCGCCTCCTGTCGAAGCTCGGCAAATGTGGCGAATGTGGCGGCACATGGACCGTTATCGGTCCCGACAAGTGGGGCTGCTCTGCGCGCAAGGCAAAGGGCATCTGCACCAATACCCGCACCATATCCACGCGGCTCTATGAGCAGCGCGTGTTGGGCCAGATAAAGCATATCTTGCTCGATCCCGAAGCCGTCGCACTCTTTGTGGACCGCTACAATATCGGTATCCGCAAGCGTCAGGCCGAAGCCGGGTCAAATCGCGCACCCTTGGAGCGCAAGGCGGCAGATCTCAAAAGCAAGGTCACGCGCCTGGTCGATGCAATCGCTGACGGCGCGGGCGAATTTCAGGAGGTAAAGGATCGCCTGCGCACCGCCCGCGCCGATCTGGCCGACGTCCAGCGCCAGCTTGCGGCGATGAAAGAAGCAGTACCGCTCGAATTGTCGAGCGATCTGGCCGACCGCTACCGCCTCTACATTGCCGAACTGGACGCTGCCCTTGCAACCGAAGGCACCGCCAGAGAACGCGCAGCAGCAGCGATTCGAGAATTAATCGACACCATCACCCTGACGGCAAAAGCCGATGGCCGTGGCGTAGATATCGAAGTTACCGGCCGCATGGCCAACATCATCAACCTAGCAAAGAATTCGGGATAGGTATCTTTCCGTTGTGAGCGTTCCTCCGCTACCATTTTATTACTGCAACAACGCACATCCTCCTTGCCTCTCCTGGCAAAGCGCGCCAATCACCCTGCCGAATAGGGCAGAAGAGGATATTGGCGGCATGAGCTATTATGACGTTCTGATCGTGGGTGCGGGCCATGCGGGGGCGCAGGCGGGAATCGCGCTGCGACAGGCTGGCTTCGACGGCACGGTCGCCATGATCGGCGACGAGCAATATCCGCCCTACGAACGTCCGCCGCTTTCCAAGGAATATTTCGCGGGCGACAAGAGCTTCGATCGCATCCTGATCCGCCCTGCCGCTTTCTGGGGCGAGCGCAAGATCGACATGCTGCTGGGCAAGCGCGTCAGGAGTGTCGATCCCGAAGGCAAGTTCGTGACCATAGGCGACGAGGAAATCGGCTATGGCAAGCTGATCTGGTGTACCGGCGGCAGCCCACGCATGCTGACCTGCAATGGCGCGGACGCGCATAATGTCCATGCCGTGCGCCGCCGCGACGATGTCGACGCGATGATGGCGAAGATCGACAGCATCAACCATGTGACCATCATCGGCGGCGGCTATATCGGGCTGGAGGCTGCGGCCGTATTGTCGAAGTTCGGCAAGACGGTCGTGCTGCTGGAGGCGCTGGACCGGGTGCTGGCGCGCGTGGCGGGCGAAGACCTGTCGCGCTTCTACGAGGCGGAGCATCGCGCCCATGGCGTGGACCTGCGCACCGGCGCGCGGATGGATTGTATCGAAGTCGCCGACGGAAAGGCGACCGCCGTGCTGATGCAGGATGGCGAGCGGATCGAAACCGACATGGTGATCGTGGGCATCGGCATCATCCCCGAAACCGGCCCGCTGATCGCGGCGGGCGCAGCCGGTGGCAATGGCGTGGATGTGGATGAATTTTGCCGCACCAGCCTGCCCGACATCTATGCCGTGGGCGATTGCGCGGCGCATGCGAACCGCTTTGCCGGCGGCGCGCAGATGCGGCTGGAATCGGTGCAGAATGCCAATGATCAGGCCAAGGTCGCAGTGGCGCATATCCTGGGCAAGGCGGAGGCCTATGACGCCGTGCCATGGTTCTGGTCGAACCAATATGATCTGAAGTTGCAGACGGTGGGCCTGTCGACCGGTTTCGACCAGACCGTCACGCGCGGCGATCCGGCCAGCCGCAGCTTTTCGGTCGTGTATCTGAAGGGCGGCAAGGTGATCGCGCTGGATTGCGTCAACATGGTCAAGGATTATGTGCAGGGCCGCGCCCATGTGATTGCCGGTGCGGCGCTGGACGTGGCGCAGCTGGGCGATGCGAGCGTGCCGTTGAAGGAAGTAGGGCTGGCGTAAGGGTTGGGTGCGGTAGGTGGAGGGCACTTCACTTGCCCTCTCCCGTTTTCACGGGAGAGGCTACGGAGACTTGGCAGCTTGCTGCCTAGTTGATGTCGGTGAGGGTCTTTTTTCCTTATAGAGGTCTGCTGTGGAAGTGCGGAAGAAAAACCCTCACCCAACCCTCTCCCGTGAAAAACGGGAGAGGGCTAAGGCAACCGGACGTCCGCTCCCCTCCTCCCCCGGCCATTACCCCTCACCCCCTGAACATGGCCTTCATCGCCGGTTCCCAAGGGCCGCCGCGATAATGCCAGGCGGCAAGGCCTACGATCTTCAACGGCCGCGGGTGGAAATCCTGGCCGAGCATCGCCGCCAGCGCCTTTGCCTCGACCGGCGCGACCTTGTTCTGGACGGTGATGTGCAGGCGCGGGCGGGCCTGATCCTGCGGCGTCAGCAGGCCCGCAAAGGCATCGGCCAGATCATCGCGCATCGCCATCAGCGCCGGGCTGTCCACACGGAACGCCACGCCCGGGCCCAGCAACATCACCTCCGTCAGCCGCGCAGGCGGCGGCGGCCCGGCGCAGAGCCGTTTGAGGCGGGCGGACACCTCTTCCAGCGCGGAAGGCGGCAAATGGTGGAACAGCGTCAGATGCGCGGACAGGATATTGCGATCCGGCGGAAAATGCGCGCGGCGCAGGCCGTCCGCCCAGGCGAAATCGGCCGCACCCAACAGCGCCGTGACGATGATCGGCGCGCTCATCGGACGGGCTTCCGTCGGCGGCCAAGCAGGCGTAGGATGCGATCATAACGGCTGCGTACCATCGGGCCGTCGCTTCGGGAGGGAGTCATCATGTCGGCACCGCGTTCCTTCATCCTTATCGCCATCGCGTTCCTGCTCTGGAACCTGATGGGGATTGCCTCCTTCGTCATGCAATATCTGATGGACCTGAACGCACTGGCCAAAACGGATCCCGGCGGCGCGCAGATTTTCGCCGCCATGCCTGCCTGGCTATGGCTGGATTATGGCATCGCGGTGCTGGCCGGATTTGGCGGCGCGCTCTTCCTGCTGCTGCGCAAACAGGCGGCGGTGCAGCTGTTCCTGTTGTCGTTGATCGCGGTGGTGGTGCAGTTCGGCTATGTCTTTGCCGCCACGCCGATCATCGCGATCAAGGGCGTGATGGTGGCGACCGCCTTTCCGATCCTAATCTTCGTCATCGCGATCGTGCAATGGCGCTATGCCAGCGCGCAGCGGGCGAAGGGGATCATCCGCTAAATATCGTCAAAGCTCCCCGCGCGCGCGGCGGATTTCGAACCATTTGCGCACATTTTCATTATGCTGCTGGTAGGTGTCGGCGAAGATATGGCCGCCCTTGCCGTCGGCCACGAAGTATAACGCCTTGGTCTGCGCCGGATGCAACACCGCGAGGATGGACAAGCGCCCCGGATTGGCGATCGGCCCCTTGGGCAGGCCAACCATCGCATAAGTGTTGTAATCGTTCACCGCCGCGATTTCCGACTTGCGGATGCGGCGCCCCAGTGGCTTGCCCTTGGTGATCGGGTAGATGATCGTCGGGTCCGCCTGCAACATCATGTTGGTGCGCAGGCGGTTGGCATAGACGCCCGCGACCGTCGGCCGTTCCGCGGGAACGCCGGTTTCCTTTTCGACGATGCTGGCCAGGATGACGGCCTCACGCGGGGTCTTCACCACCAGCCCCTGCCCCCGCTCGGCCCAGAGTTGCGCGAGCAGCTTGTCCATCGCCGCCTGCATGCGTTTCAGCACGGCGGCACGCGGCTCGCCCTTGTCGAAGGCATAGCTGTCGGGCAGAACGCTGCCTTCCTCCGGCACCTTGATATCGCCGGTCAGCTGGTCGTTGGCCATCAACCGCTCGTAGACCAGGATGGAGGGCATCCCCTCGGGTATGGTGACGAGGCGGGTGAGCGTCTTGCCGCCTTGCAGGATGGAGAGGATGTCGCTGTTGCTGGCGCCGGCGGGGATGGTGAATTCGCCCGCCTTGATCGATTTGCCCGCGCCGAAAACCTTGGCCCGCGTCAGGAAAGCGTCGGCGGAGCGCACGGCGCCCGCCTGTTTCAGCAGGACCGCCGCGTCGGACAGGGTCGATCCTTCGGGCACGATGACGCTGACGTCCTGCGTCGCCGGTCCCTGTTCGCTCCAGCCATAGACGAAGCGAAAGCCGATGAAAGCCGCGACGGCGAGGCCTATCAGAAGGACGACGCAGCCCAGGCGGCGCATCGGATTGCCGGATCGTCTTGCCATGGATTAGCACGTTCCCCGGCGAAAGCCGGGGTGCAGTTCGGACGCCGCTGCTGGACCCCGGCCTTCGCCGGGGAACAACGAAACGGGCCGGGCCATCATTGTCAGATCGCCTTCATGATGAGCGAGGCGTTGGTGCCGCCGAAGCCGAACGAGTTGTTCAGAACCGCGCGCACCTTGCGTTCCTTGGCGACGTGCGGGACCAGGTCCACGCCCTTGCAGCTTTCGCTCGGTTCATCGAGGTTCAGCGTCGGCGGCACGATCTGGTCGCGCATGGCGAGGATGCAGAAGATGCTCTCCACCGCGCCCGCGCCGCCCAGCAGATGCCCGATGGCCGACTTGGTGGAGGACATCGACATGGTGGACAGGTTGTCGCCGAACAGACGCTTGACCGCGCCCAGTTCCAGCTCGTCGCCCAGCGGGGTCGAGGTGCCGTGCGCGTTCACATAGTCGATGTCCTCAAGGCTGAGGCCCGACTTTTTGAGCGCCATCTGCATCGAACGGAAGCCACCCGAGCCTTCGGGATGCGGGGCGGTGACGTGGTACGCGTCGCCCGACAGGCCGTAACCGATGACTTCGGCATAGATTTTCGCGCCACGCTTCTTGGCATGCTCATATTCTTCGAGCACGACCACGCCCGCGCCTTCGCCCATGACGAAGCCGTCACGGTTGACGTCATAGGGACGGCTCGCCTTTTCCGGCGTGTCGTTGAAATTGGTGCTGAGCGCGCGCGCCTGGGCGAAGCCGGCGATGCCGATCGGGCAGATCGCGCTTTCCGCGCCGCCCGCCAGCATGACGTCGGCATCGTCCATCGCGATCATGCGCGCGGCGTCGCCGATCGAGTGGGCGCCGGTCGAACAGGCGGTGACGACCGCATGGTTCGGCCCCATCAGGCCATATTTGATCGACACCTGGCCGGAGATCAGGTTGATCAGGCGACCATGGACGAAGTGCGGCGACACGCGGCTCGGCCCCTTGGTGGCCAGCACCTGCGATTCGCTTTCGATGCCCGGCAGACCACCGATGCCCGAACCGATCGAGCAACCGGCGCGCAGTCGTTCTTCTTCCGACATATTGTCCAGGCCCGCATCGCGCAGCGCTTCGCTGGCGGCGGAAATGCCATAGACGATGAAGGGATCGACCTGACGCTGGATCTTGTGATCGACGTCCAGGCTGGCGTCATAGCCATATTCATGACCCACCGGTTTCACTTCGCAGGCGATGCGGCATTTATATTCGCTGGCGTCGAAGCGGGCGATGGTGGCCGCGCCCGATTTGGAAGCAATGATATTCTTCCAGCTGGTTTCGACATTCCCGCCCAGCGGGCTGACCATGCCAAGGCCGGTTACGACGACGCGACGCATATGCTTGCTCCGAAATATTCTCTTTGGCTCAACGCCGTTCCATCTAGTCGCTTGAACCGGATTTGTGAACGGCGCACCAGATACGAAAAGGCTCCCCGCGCTCCGGGGTCACCGGACAGGAGGAGCCATTTCCTAACGCGCAGGGCGGCCCGAGCGAACGACGCGCGGGCCGCAAAACGCCTTACTGCTTGCTGTCGATATAGTCGATCGCGTCCTTGACGGTGGCGATCTTCTCGGCAGCGTCGTCGGGGATTTCGACGCCGAATTCTTCTTCGAACGCCATCACCAGTTCGACGATGTCCAGGCTGTCCGCGCCCAGATCGTCAATGAAGCTGGCGTCCTCGGTCACCTTCTCGGCTTCAACGCCCAGATGCTCGACGACGATTTTCTTTACGCGATCCGCGGTCTCACTCATGAGTGGTCCTTCTTACTGGGTATCGTTGGTGGTTCTGAATAACCGTTAAGGCATTGCCCTAGTGCCAAGCTCCGATAGAGGCAAGAGGCAAGGCCGCCAAGCCCCTTCATTCGCTCTGGCAAGGTTGAAGCCATAAAAACCGCCCTTTTGTCACATGAAAACAGTCGATTTTCCGGAATTTCAGCGACTTCGCGGGCGTGGGGGCACCATGGCGCCCTGCCCCCAACCCGATTCACCTGTCATGCCGCCCCCTGAGCGATCGGTGTCTTTCCTGTCGCTAGCAAGGGCGATCATCGGCCTCCTGCCCCCTTCGCGGCCACCAGCGGTGCGGCAGATTCGCACGCCATGGGGCACCCCGGCGTCTGGACCGCAGGTGGAATGCTGCGTTACCATGGCCCGACCTGATGCTGCGGAGGATATGCTTGTGATATGGGGGTCAGCGCTGCTGATGATGGCGGCCACAGCGCAGCCGGGCGCCGCGCATGCCGCCAGCGCGCAACATCGCGCAGCGCAGAAGCTTGGCCTGCCGGCCGATGCGGTGAACGTTACCCCGGCGACATGGAATGGCCGGCCATGGGTGTTCGCGGACTATCTGACCGGCAAGCCGGACGAGGACGAACGGCAGCTGGTGATGCTGGACGAGCAGATGGCCCGCGCGCCGGTTCAGGTCACGGTCGGCGAGCAGGAAGGCGGCGTGCCCCGCATCCTGGCCATCGGCTTTGCCAATGCGGACCGGGACGAGGCGCGCGAACTGATCGTCATCCTCGCCTGGGACATCCGCCATTATGACGTCAGCGGCACCATGTACGGCATCCGCATATTGGACGACTGGAAGCCGGGCCAGAGCGCGCTGCGCCCTGTCGCGGCGGCCGAGCGATTGTTCAAACAATATGCGTGCGATTGCGGGCGGCGCGACGGGTCGGACACGGTGGCGAAGGTGAAGACCATTGCGGCAGTGAAGCAGGTGCTGAAACGGGCGGGATATTAAAAGGGCCGGAACGCGCAGCGCCCGGCCCCTTTTCCATCCTGTCGCGCGACGCGATCAGATCATCGCCATGCCGCCATTCACATGCAGCGTCTGGCCGGTCACGTAGCCCGCTTCCTTGCTCGCCAGATAGACGACCGCGGCGCCGATATCGTCGCCGCTGCCCAGATCGCCGGCCGGGATCTTCGTCAGGATCGCGCCCTTTTGCGTGTCGTTCAGCGCATCGGTCATGGCAGAGCGGATGAAGCCCGGCGCCACGCAGTTGACGGTGATGCCACGGCTCGCCAGTTCCTGCCCCAGCGACTTGGACATGCCGATGATGCCTGCCTTCGACGCGCAATAATTGGCCTGCCCCGGATTGCCGGTGACGCCCACGACCGAGGTGATGGAAATGATGCGGCCGAAGCGCGCCTTCATCATCGGCTTGGCGGCGGCACGGACCAGGCGGAAAGCGGCTTCCAGATTGACCGAAATGACATCGCGCCATTCCTCATCCTTCATGCGCAGGATCAAATTGTCGCGGGTGATACCGGCATTGTTGACGAGGATATCGACCTTGCCGCCCAATGCTTCCACCGCCTGCGGCACCAGCGCATCGACCGAGGCCGGATCGCTGAGGTTGCACACCAGAGTTTTGTGATCGCCGCCCAGTTCGGCAGCGAAAGCCTTGAGCTTGTCCTCATTGCTGCCCGACAGCGCGAGCGTCGCACCGCGCGCCGCCAGCGCCCTGGCGATCGAAGACCCGATGCCACCGGAAGCGCCAGTCACCAGCGCGGTCATGCCTGTAAGGTCGAACATAAAGATGCCTTTCATCCAAATCTGTTCGTCATTCCCGCGACCCGAAGGGCGACCGCAGGTCAAAGCGGGAACCCATCTCCTGACCTTTCGGCCTGTTGCGCCGTCGGGAGATGGATCCCCGCCTGCGCGGGGATGACGGGGAAGGTTTAAAACGCCGCCAGTGCGCCCTCGATATCGTCCATCGTCACGATGCTGCGCACGGTCGCGTCCGGCGCGATGCGATTGACCATGGGGCCCAGCACCTTTCCGCCGATTTCGACGAATTCGGTCACGCCCGCATCCCACATGGCGGCGACGGATTCGCGCCAGCGGACGCGGCCCGTCACCTGTTCCACCAGACGCGCCTTGATGTCTTCCGGATCGGCGATCGGCGCGGCCAGCACATTGGCGTAGACCGGCAGCAGCGGCGCGTTGATCGCGGCCTTGGCCAGCGCCTCCTGCATCGCCTCGGCGGCCGGCTGCATCAGCGGGCAGTGGAAGGGCGCCGACACCGGCAGCAGCACGCCGCGCTTGATGCCATGGTCCTTCACCAGCGCCACCGCACGCTCGATCGCGCCGCGATGGCCGGAAATCACGACCTGCGAGGGGTCATTGTCGTTGGCGACGGTGCAGACTTCGCCTTGCGCAGCGGCATCAGCCAATGCCTGTGCCTTTTCGATGTCCGCGCCCAGCAGCGCAGCCATCGCACCTTCGCCCACCGGCACGGCGGCCTGCATCGCCTGACCGCGCAGCTTGAGCAAGCGCGCGGTGGTGGCGATGTCGAACGCCTCGACCGCACAGAGAGCGCTATATTCGCCCAGCGAATGGCCCGCGACATAGTCGCCCTTGTCGCTGATCGAAAAGCCGCCTTCCTTCTGCATCACGCGCAGCGTGGCGATGGCGTTGGCCATGATCGCGGGCTGAGCATTCTCCGTCAGGGTCAGGTCGCTGTCCGGCCCTTCCACCATGATGCGGAACAAATGCTGCGACAGGGCGTCATCGACCTCCTGAAACAATGCCTTCGCCGCCGGGCTGGCGTCCGCCAAAGCCTTGCCCATGCCCACCGACTGGCTGCCCTGCCCCGGAAAAAGAAATGCCCGCATGATTATCTCCAACGCAGCGCGCCTGCCGAAAAGCGCTGAAATATAAAATCGTTACACTTTGAGACATAAATGTCATTGAGACGTACATAGCCCTGCGGCAGTCAGAGCATGGACGTCTGCCATTCCCTCGCAGGATGGCGCGTGGCGGCCCCTTTAACGATGACGGAGTGCTAGGAAAAGGTGCGATATCGCTTTGCATGGATCAGCGGGACGGCGCTCATGCTGTCCGCCTGCGCAGCGGGGCCGAATTATCACGCGCCGCAGACGAGTGCGCTGGGCGTGCCGGCCACCTATAGTCAGGGAGATAGTGCCGCACTGAGCGACACCGATCTGGCGACATGGTGGACGCGGCTCAACGACCCGGCGCTCAGCAGCCTGATCGACAATGCGATCGCCAACAATCTGGATATCGTGCAGGCGCAGGCCCGATTGCGGCAGGCGCGCGAGAGCCTGCGCCAGGCCAATGCCAGCTTCCTGCCGCAAGTCAGCGGGTCCGCCACGGGCGGGCGCAACTATAGCAGCCAGGATGCCGGTGGTCGCCTCGACAGCAGCGGCAACCCGATCGGCGGCGGATCGTCCAACTGGTCCAGCAGCTATTCGGCGCGGGCCAATGCCAGCTGGCAGGTCGACCTGTTCGGCGAACTGTCCCGCACGTCGGAGGCCGCACGGGCGGACCTCGCCGCGTCGGGCTATGACCTCGCCAATGTGCGGATGACCATCATATCCGAACTGGTCACCAACTATGTGCAGGCGCGCCTGGCGCAACAGCAGCTGACGATCGCGCGTGAGACGCAGGCGGTGCAGAAGGATAATTATGACATCGCCGGCTGGCGCTTGCAGGCCGGCCTTGTGTCGTCACTGGACGAGCAGCAGGCCAAGGCGCAACTGGCCCAAACCAACGCCAGCGTGCCGCAACTGGAAGCCAGCCTGCGCGGCAGCCTCAACCGCATCGCCGTGCTGACAGGCCAGGCGCCGGGCGAAGCGACCCGCACGCTGGAAACCCCTGCCCCTATTCCCGTCGCGACGACGCAGATCGCGACCGGCATCCCCGCCGACACGCTGCGCCAGCGGCCCGACATACGCAGCGCCGAACGTGCGCTGGCGGCCGCGACCGCGCGGATCGGCGTCGCGCAGGCGCAGCTTTACCCCTCGCTCGGCATCAGCGGCAATATCGGCACCACATCCAACGCCTTCAAAGATTTGTTCAGCCTGATCACTGGCGGCGTCTTCGGCAATGTGGCGCAAACCATTTTCGACGGCGGCCGGCTCCGCTCGCAGGTCCGGTCGCAAAAGGCCGCGACCGACGCCGCCTTCGCCGCTTACAAGCAGAGCGTCCTCACCGCGCTGGAGGATGTCGAAAATGCGATGGCCTCGCTCGACAGCGCGCGGCGGCGCAAGGTCGAATTCGCCACCGCTTACGACGCGTCGAACAATGCCGCCATTTTGGCGCGCAGCCAGTATCAGGTCGGCCTGATCGACTTCCAGACGCTGTCGACCAGCGAAACCACTTTATTGAACGCGCGCAACAGCCTGGCTTCCGCGCAATCCGACGAGGTTCTGGCCATCGCCCAGCTTTACAACGCACTGGGTGGCGGCTGGCAGAACATGGACGATCGCCCCCCAAATGGCCAAAACGATGAGCAATGATGTGACCCCGGACAAGGATCTGAGCGACTTCCTCGGCGAAAAGCCGCAGAAACCATGGCGCAAATGGGTGATCCGGGGCGGCGCGGGCGTCGTCCTGCTGATCCTTATCCTGCTCGTCGCCAGATGTTTTTCGGGCGAGGACAAGCCCAATTACGCGACCCGCGAAGTGCGGCAGGGCGACCTGACCGTCAGCGTCTCTGCCACCGGCAACCTCAAGCCGATCAATCAGGTCGATGTCGGGTCCGAACAGTCGGGCAAGATCACGGCCGTCTATGTCGATGTGAACGATCGCGTGACCAAGGGGCAGAGGCTGGCCGAACTGGACACCCGCCGCCTGGTCGACACGGTGAACCAGAATCAGGCGCAGGTGGCCTCTTCACAGGCCAGCGTCGCGCAGGCGCAGGCGCAGGTCGCGCTGGCGAAAGCCACCCTCGATCGTCAGGAAAGCGTATTCAAACTATCGGGCGGCCGCGTGCCGGCCAAGACCGAGATGGATTCGGCCCGCGCCGATTATCAGGGCGCGCTTGCGAGTTTGCGGTCCGCGCAAGCGCAGGTGCGCGTGTCGCAGGCAGGCCTGTCCTCCGCCCAAACCAACCTGTCGATCGCCCAGATCGTGTCGCCGGTGAACGGCGTGGTGCTGTCGCGCGATATCGAGCCGGGCCAGACCGTCGCGGCCTCGCTGAACGCGCCGGTGCTCTTCACGCTGGCCGAAGACCTCACCCAAATGGAGGTCGAAGTGTCGGTGGATGAAGCGGACGTGGGTCAGGTAAAGGAAGGCCAGAGCGCCAATTTCGCCGTGGACGCCTTTCCCGGCCGCACCTTCCCGGCGAAGGTCACGCGGGTGAATGTCGGATCGAACGCGTCGAGCAGCAGTTCCTCCTCCTCGTCCAGCACGACCACGACCAGCACCACCGGCACGGTCGTCGCCTATACGGCGGTGCTGTCGGTCAACAACAAGGACGAAACGCTGCGCCCCGGCATGACCGCCACGGCGGACATCGTGACGCAGGAATTGCACGACGTGCTGCTCGTCCCCAACAGCGCGCTGCGCTTCAAGCCCAGCGCTGGCAAGCAGGGCGGCGGCATCGCCAGCGTCCTGCCCGGCCCCGGCCGGATGCGGCGCGGCGGCGCCAATCGCCAGGTCAAATTCGGCGCCGGCAGCAGCCAGACCGTCTATGTCGTGGGCGAGGATGGCAGTCCCAAGGCGCTGCAAGTGACCGTGGGCGCCAGCGACGGATCGCGTACCGCGATCACCGGCGGCGACCTGAAGACCGGCATGCGCGTCATCACCGGGCAGTTGGCGGCGGGCCAGCAGGTGCCGGTCGAGGATGATAAGGCTGAAGCTGGGGCCGATACGAAGAGCGACCGCCGCAACGCCAATCCGGCCGCGGACGGCACGCCGGCGAGCGTGGGCAAGCTCGGCAATTCGGGCGATGCCGCGCCGCAGACGGCACCGGTCGCGCCCTCCGATGGACAGGCCGCGCCTGCCGCAACGCGCGGCACCGGTCGCCAGAGCGGAACCTGATCGCCATGGCCCCCGATCCCATCATGTCCTCGCCCATCATCTCGTTGCGCGGCGTGACGAAAGTCTATGGCGAAGGGCCGACCGCGTTTCAGGCGCTCAAAGGTGTCGATCTCGACATCCAGCAGGGCGATTTCGTCGCCGTCATGGGACCATCGGGGTCGGGCAAGTCGACCACGATGAACATATTGGGTTGCCTCGACGTGCCGTCTGGCGGCACCTATTTGTTCAAGGGACATCATGTGGAGGTGCTGGACCGCGATCAGCGTGCGCTGCTGCGCCGCCGCTATCTCGGCTTCGTGTTTCAGGGCTTCAACCTGCTGTCGCGCACGACCGCGCTGGAGAATGTCGAACTACCCCTGCTCTATCGCGGCGAGGACAAAAAGCTGCGCTACGAAATGGGCATGGCCGCGCTCGACAAGGTGGGGCTGAAGGACTGGTGGGATCATACGCCCGCAGAATTGTCCGGCGGCCAGCAGCAGCGCGTCGCCATCGCCCGCGCCATCGTGACCCAGCCCGACGTGCTGGTGGCGGACGAACCGACCGGCAACCTCGATTCGCAACGGTCGGTAGAGATCATGGAATTGCTGACCGACCTCAACAAGAATAGCGGCATCACCGTGCTGATGGTGACGCATGAGCCGGACATGGCCGCCTTCGCGCGCACCATCGTGCATTTCCGCGACGGCCTGGTCGAAAGCATCGAAGCGGGGGTGGCGGCGTGAGGATGATGTCCGCAAAACCTTCGCCCCTTGGGGGAGAAGGATATGGAGCCTTGGCGAGGAACGAGCCTAGGCGGAGTTGGATGAGGGGGCTGCGCCTTGACCGGACTTCGGCGCCGATCACCCCTCTCCAAGTTCGCCTAGCCGCTGAAGCGGCAAGGCTTCCTATCCTCCCCCCTCACCGGGAGGAGGAGAAATAAGATGCTAGGCACCACCGTCATCCTCGCTTTTCGCGCGATCAACCGGCACAAGCTGCGCAGTTTCCTGACCACGCTGGGCATCATCATCGGCGTGGCGGCAGTCGTCACCATGGTGACGCTGGGCAATGGCGCGACCGCAGCGGTGCGGGAGCAGATCAGTTCGCTGGGCGCCAATGTGCTGCAACTGCGCCCCGGACAGGGCTTCGGCCGCGGCGGCGGCGGGCCGCGTCCGCCCGACTTCAAGGAACGCGACCTCACCGCCATCGAAAACCAGCTGACCGGCGTGCGCGCCGTGGCGCCGGTGGTCCAGTCCAGCGGCACCGCCATCTATGAAGGCAATAACTGGTCCACCACCGTCTACGGCACCACATCGGCCTATTCTGAGGTGCAATCGTGGAAGGTGGCGGACGGCCGCCTGTTCCTGTCGGAAGAAGAGGAAGCGGGAAAATCCGTCTGCATCATCGGCAATACGGTGCGCACCAACCTGTTCCAGGGCGCCGAGCCGGTCGGGCAGCGGATGCGGATCAAGGGCGTATCCTGTCAGGTCGTGGGCGTCCTTGCCACGCGCGGCCAGGGCGGTTTCGGCGATCAGGACGATGTCGTCGTCATGCCGATCAAGTTCGTGCAGCGACGCTTCACCGGCGACCGCGACATTTCGCAGATCATGGTCGCGGTCGACGACGCCTATGATACCAGCACGGTGCAGGCCAGCCTTGAGGAACTGATGCGCGAACGGCGCAAGATCAAGGACGGGCAGGAGGATAATTTCAACGTCTTCGACACCAAGCAGATCAGCGACACGCTGACCGGCACGACCACCATCCTGACCCAGATCGTCGGCGCGGTGGCGGCGATATCGCTGCTGGTCGGCGGCATCGGCATCATGAACATCATGCTGGTATCGGTGACGGAGCGGACGCGCGAAATCGGCATCCGCCTCGCTATCGGCGCGGTCGCGCGCGAGGTGCTGATGCAGTTTCTGGTCGAAGCGATCGTCCTGTCCTGCCTGGGCGGGCTGATCGGGCTGTTCCTCGCCCTCATCGCTTCGGTCGCCATCGCCCCGCTGATGCAGGTGCCCTTCCTGTTCGACGTGAAGGTCAATGCCATCGCCTTCCTCTTCTCGGCGGCGATCGGCGTGGTGTTCGGTTACTTCCCGGCCCGTCGGGCGGCCGCGCTCAACCCGATCGACGCCTTGCGGCATGAGTAGGTGAGCGCTGACGACGAGTTTCTTTCATCCCTTCTCCCTTGGAGGGAGAAGGATACGCAGCCTTGGCGACGAAGGAGCCTAGGCGAAGTTGGATGAGGGGGATTGGCGCAAGGCTGACCTGTTTCCGCAAGGTCGCTTCCCCCTCACCCAGCTACGACTAAGGCAGCAAGCTGCCAAGTCTGCGCAGCCCTCTCCCTCAAGGGAGAGGGATAAATTATGTCGGCTCTTCACCCCAATACGCCCCGTTACATTTTCCGACAAACGCCCCTGCCCTGCGGCACAGTCCTGCGACATCCCTCCTCTAAAGCCCTTTCCATACCGCCACCCCGGCGGCGTGGAAGGATCAACCCCATGAAGACCATCGCCCTCAGCCTTGCCAGCAGCGCGCTGGTCCTTGGCCTCGGCCTCTCCGCCATGGCCGCAGCGCCCGCCAACGGCGGCGCCCCGGTGATCGAGGGCAAGGACAGGCCCATCCTGCTCGCCCGCATGGTGGTGAGCGCGACGCCACTCCCGAACTGATCGCCCTCTTCGTCAGCGCGCAAGCCTCGCAGCCCATGCTGCGGGGCTTTTTGATTCAGGCACGCGAATTCCGCGCGAGCCCGCCCTTCCTGAACAACGGTTCAGCTTAAATTTCAATATGTTACATTTTCCGACAATATCACCCCGTCCGCGACACATCTGCGCGACAAGCGCCGCCTATCTCTGTCTTCGACGCCACGGAAAAGGCGCCCGTAACACGGCAGAAGGAGCAAGACATGTTCAAGAAGATCCTCATGGCCCTGGCCACCACCACGCTGGTCGCCAGCCCCATCGTCACCGCCCAGGCGCAGGCCGCCCCCAACCGTCACGAGGTCAGCCGCACCACCGTCCAGCACAAGGCGAACGGTCGCACCGTGGTCAGGAAGCAGACGGTCGTGCGCAAGGATACGCATCGCCGCTGGGCCAGGGGCCAGCGCTTCGACCGTCGCTACGCCACCAATTACCGGGTCGTGAACAATTATCGCGACTATCGCCTGTCGGCCCCGCCGCGCGGCCAGCAGTGGGTCCGGTCGGGCAATGACGCGGTGTTGATCGCCATCACCAGCGGCCTGATCGGCGCGGTCGTCGGCAACGCGATCCGTTAAGCACCGCCATAAGGTAAAAAACGCCCCGGAACTTCGCTTCCGGGGCGTTTTCGCGTCTAGACCAGACCGGTCAGATAATAGAGCGCGATCACCACGAAGACGGTCAGCGTCTTGATGATCGTGAGCGCGAATATATCCCTATAAGCCTGCCGATGGGTCAGGCCCGTCACCGCCAGCAAAGTGATGACCGCGCCATTATGCGGCAGGCTGTCCATCCCCCCGCTCGCCATGGAGGCGATCCGGTGCAGCACTTCGCGCGGGATGCCGGCCGCGTCGCCCGCCGTGGCGAATTGCTCCGCCATCGCGGCGAGCGCGATCGACAGGCCGCCGGACGCCGATCCGGTAATGCCCGCAAGCGACGTCACCGTGATCGCTTCGTTGACCAGCGGATTGGGAATGGCGCGCAGCGCATCCTTGACGATCAGGAAGCCGGGCAGCGCCGCAATCACCGCGCCGAACCCATATTCCACCGCCGTGTTCATGCCGGCCAGCAAGGCGCCACCGACCGCCGCCTTCGATCCTTCGGCAAAACGCTGCGCCACGGTGCGGAAGGCGAAGAGCAGGATGGTACCGATGCCGAGCAGCAGCGCGCCCTCCACCGCCCAGAGCGCCGACAGCTGCGCTACCTTGACCGCGACCGGCTCCGCCATGCCGGGCAGCGACAGCGTCACCTCCGGCCCGTTCACCCAGCGCGGGATAGCCAGCGTCAGCAGCAGATTGCCCACGCCCACCACCAGCAGCGGCAACAGCGCGATCAACGGATGGACGCGATCATCCTCGTCCCGCTGCTCCGGCTCGTTGACCAGCGTTTCGGGCGCGCCATAGCCCTCTCCCGCCGCCAGCATCGCCCGGCGCCGCCAGCCCAGATAGGCAAGGCCACTCACCGCGATGAACAGAGATCCGATCAGCCCTAATATCGGCGCCGCCCATGTGGTGGTGCCAAAGAAGCTGGTCGGGATGATATTCTGGATCTGCGGCGTGCCGGGCAGCGCATCCATGGTGAAGGTCAGCGCGCCAAGGCCGATGGTGGCGGGCACCAAGCGCTTGGGAATGTCGGCCCGCCGGAACATCTCGGCCGCGAAGGGATAGACGGCGAAGACCGCGACGAACACCGATACGCCGCCATAGGTGAGTAAGGCGGTCACCGCCATGATCGCCGGAATCGCCCGCCCCGCGCCGATGAAGCCGATCACCGCCGTCACGATGGCGCGGGAAAAGCCCGATATCTCCACCAGCTTGCCGAACAGGGCGCCCAGCAGGAACACGGGGAAATAGAGCTTCAGGAAACTGCCCACCCGATCCATGAACAGGCCGGAAAAGGCGGCCGGGACGGCGACGGGATCGGTCAGGAATACAGCCAGCATCGCCAGCAGCGGCGCCATCACGATGACGCTCATCCCCCGATAGGCGGCGATCATCAGCAATATCAGCGACAACGCCGCAATGGCTACGGACACGATATTCCTCTCCCCATTGTTCCCCGGCGCAGGCCGGGGTCCAGTCCCACGACCTGAACTGGACCCCGGCCTGCGCCGGCGAACAACTTGGCCAAACGCCCTTCGTTAAGCAAGATAAGCCGGCGTCACACGGAGCCGCCAAGCCCCTTGCCTTTCCCGCCCATTTCGGCCATAGGCGCGCCTTCGCATCGGCTCCGGGGTGACTCGGTGTCATCGCGAAGCATTGAGACGACAGCCGGAGGGGCGTTCCACATGGGGTGGGCGTCAGCGATCGGCCAACAGATGAGGCATGACATGGCTCTTTACGAGCACGTCTTCCTTGCGCGCCAGGATCTGGCACAGGCGCAGGTAGATGCACTGGCGGAAACCGCCACGAAGATCGTCGAGGAAAACAACGGCAAGGTGACCAAGGTGGAAACCTGGGGCCTGCGTTCGCTCGCATACAAGATCGCCAAGAACCGCAAGGCGCACTATGTGCTGCTGAACATCGACGCCCCCGGTGACGTCGTTGCGGAACTGGAGCGCCAGACGCAGATCAACGAAGACATCATCCGTTACATGACCATCAAGGTCGATGAACTGGAAACCGGCCCGTCGGTGATGATGCGCAAGCAGGACCGCCCCGAGCGTGGTGACCGTGGCCCCCGTGGCGATCGTGGTCCCCGTGGCGATCGCGAAGATCGTGGCCCGCGCCGCGACCGCGAAGAAGCCGCTCCGGCTGCTGAATAAGGAGATCTGAATCATGGCACGCCCGTTTTTCCGCCGCCGCAAGAGCTGCCCCTTCGCCGCCAAGGATGCGCCGAAGATCGATTATAAGGACGTTCGTCTGCTCCAGGGCTTCGTGTCCGAGCGCGGCAAGATCGTCCCCAGCCGCATCACGGCCGTTTCGGCCAAGAAGCAGCGCGAACTGGCCCAGGCCATCAAGCGCGCCCGTCACCTGGGCCTGCTGCCCTACATCGTGAAGTAAGGGGAAAGACCCATGGAAATCATTCTCCTCGAACGCATCGAGAAGCTGGGCGCGATCGGCGACGTCGTCACCGTGAAGGACGGTTACGCACGTAACTTCCTGCTGCCCAACAAGAAGGCGCTGCGCTCCAACAACGCCAACAAGCGCGTTTTCGAAGCCAACCGTGCGAAGATCGAAGCCGACAACGCTGCCCGTCGCACGGACGCCGAAGCGGCTGCCGAAGGCGTCAACGGCAAGCAGATCGTCCTGATCCGCCAGTCGTCGAACGCCGGCCATCTTTATGGTTCGGTCGCGGTTCGTGACGTCGTCGACGCGCTGCACGCCGATGGCGTGACCAACGTCACCAAGGCGATGGTCGTTCTGGAACGCCCGATCAAGACGCTCGGCGTGTTCGACGTCAAGGTCGCGCTGCACCCCGAAGTCGCCGTGACGATCACCGTCAACGTCGCCCGTTCGCCGGAAGAAGCCGAGCTTCAGTCGCAGGGCGTGGACGTGATGGCCGACCTGTTCGAAAAGGACGAGGCTGGCTTCACCGAAGATTATGATCCCAATGCCGAACCGGGCGAAATCGCTTCGGTCAGCAACGACGAAGAAGAGACGGCTGAAGAAGCCTGATTGCCTTCATCGGATCAAACGAGAAAGCCGCCCCGCAACGGGCGGCTTTTTTGTTGGGTGCGATGAGTGGCGATTTACGAAAACCTCCGTCATGCCAGCGAAGGCCGGCATCGCAGGCACGCGCACGCGAAATAGATCATCGGGCATCCATTGCCGACCAGATCAGCCGTGCATGACGACCCATAGAGCCGCCAGGGCCAGCGCCAGCACGAACGCGATGATCATATAGGTGGCCAGCGTGCGGGTGGCGGTCTTGGGTGTCTTTTCTATATGGTGGGGCATCGGCATTCCTCTTTGATGACAATATCCTACCAACGCGCGCCGCCGCGACATGATCCGACCGGCATGACCATCGGATGGCGTTGGGGAAATGAGACAAGCGGCACCCCGCCCCTCTCCAACGCAAAAGGGCCGGAGGATCACGCCCCCGGCCCCTTGGCTTACCCGCGGATAGCGCTCGTCAGAAACGAACGCCGCCGGTCACCGCAACCTCCTGGCGAGAGGCAGACAGGCCGGTGTCGATCCCGGCCAGCTTGAAGTCGCCATAATCGCTGTAGCGATATTCGACGCGCGCGAAGTGGTGCACGTTGGTCAGTTCCACGCCCCCGCCCAGACGCCAGCCTGCCATCGTATCGCTGTCGCTGAGCGTCAGGCCCGCGCCGTCATTATAGGTCAGCTTCGTGCGGGCGTTGGTATAGCCGCCCTTGGCATAGAGAAGCACATTGGGCGCGACGGGGAAGCCGATGCGCGCGCCGATATAGAGGTCGCGACCGGCGGCCAGCTTCGCGCTGTCCCCCACGAAGAGAAGGTCGGTGTAGCGCTGCTGCGTCGTGCTGTCGCTGGCTTCCAGTTCCAGCCCGATCACCGCGCTGCCCAGATCCACGTCATAGCCGGCGGTCACGCCATAGAGCACACCGTCATCATCGGCGCCCATCCCTTCATATTCCAGGCGGACATTGTCGTAGCCGGCCAGCACGCCCAGCTTCACGCCGCCGAAATTGCTGGGTTCCTGCGCAGCGGCAGGCGTGGCGATGGCGACCGCAGCGATCGCTGCGGGAAGAAGAATGCGGATCACAAAAGTCCCCCTTGAGTGACGAACGCCCGCTTGGCAGGGCGCGCCCCTCCTTTGGCCCGCCCACGGTAAAGGAAGCGCTAAATAGAGATGACAAAGGCTGATATCCGCAGCTTTATCGCGGCCAATGTTGCCACATGCTTTCTCGACAATGCTTGCCCATGAACCGGCCCAACAAGAAAGGGCGCCCTCCCCAATGGAAGGACGCCCTTTCGATTATCGTGCGATCTTTGCGCGATCAGAATTTATAATTGGCGCTGACCGTGAAGTTGCGCGGCGCGCCATAGCGATACTGGCTGAAGAAGCCCATCTGGCTATAATATTTCTTGTCGAACAGATTTTCGATATTGCCCTGGATCTGCAACTGCTCCGTCACCGCATAGCGCGCCATCAGATTGACCAGCGTGTAACCGTCCTGCTGGAAGCGGAACGGGGCGGCGGTGACCGGGTTCAGCCCTTCCGAATAGGCCTTGCTGCGGAAATTGATGCCGCCGCCAACGGTCAGGCCGGTCAGAACGCCCGGCAGATCATAGGTGGTGAAGATCTTCAGCAGCTTGCGCGGCTGAACGGTGTTCGCGGCCACCCCGTCGCCATCTTCCGCCTTGAACTGGCTGTAGCTGGCATTGAGGTTCCAGCCCGGCAGCGGCTGGCCGGTGGCTTCGATTTCGAAGCCCTTGCTGGTCACGCCCTGCGCCGCGACATAGGTTTGCTGCGGGCCGCTGGGAGTCGTGATGATCTCGCCGATCTGGCCGACATTGTCCTGCTCGATGCGGAACAGCGCGACCGAGGTTTGCAGCGCATTGTCGAAGAAATTGCTCTTCAGGCCGATTTCATAGGCATTGCCGTCCAGCGGATCGAGCAGGTTCAGATTGCGATCGTACAGATTTTGCGGCTGGAAGATCTTGGTGAAGCTGGCGTAGACGCGATGGTTGGACGTCACGTCATACAGCGCGCCGACATAGGGGATGAACACATTGTCGTCACCATAGTCGCTCGGGCCGGTCCAGGCGAAACCCTTCTGGTTCCAGCTGGACAGGCGACCACCCAGGATGATCTTGAACGGATCGGCCACGTTCAGGCGGAATGCGCCATAATAGCCGGTCTGTTCGATCCGCTCCTGCTCGTTGCGGGTCGCGACCGTGCCCCATGTGGGTTCGGGGAAGTCCGCCCCGCCCTCACCGATGACCGGCACATTGGTCGCCCAAGGGAAAGGCGCCACATAATTGTCGGTGTGGCGCTTCAGCACGCTGTGCAGCGCGCCGACCACGACTTCATGATCGCGGCCGAACAGGCTGACTTCGCCCTTCAACTGCGCGTCGAAGCTGTTCTGGATGCTGATGCCTTCGGCCTTGTAGGGATTGCTGAACTCGATCGTGCCGGTCGCCTTGTCGACATTGCCGTACAGATAGAGAAGCTCGCTCGAATTGGTGGTCCGCAACCGGTTATAGTTGACGGTCAGGTTCCATTTATCGCCGATCTCCTGACGGATCGTCGCAAAGATATTCTGGTTGGTCGTGTTCCAATGGGTCCAGTCCGCCGCCGTGCTCTGCGACCGGGGCAGATCGGTGGTGGTGCCGTCGGTGTAGAAGGTCGGCAAAGCGCCCCAGGTCGCGCCCTTGGGCTTGCTGTCCTGATGGCTGATGCCCGCGCGGATCAGGGTCGTGTCGGTCACATCGGCATCGACGACGCCGTACAGCACCCATTTTTTCTTCTTCTGAAGGTCGATATAGCTTTCGCCCTCTTCATAGCGGCCGACCACGCGCGCGCGGATGCGGCCATCGGCGGTCAGCGCGCCGCCGACGTCGGCCGATACGCGCCAGGTGTTCCAGCTGCCGATGCTGGCATTGACATAGCCGGTCAGGTCGGTGGCGTCGGCATGTTTGCGCACCAGATTGACCGAAGCCGACGGATCGCCGGCGCCCGACAGCAGGCCGGTCGCGCCGCGCACGACCTCGATCCGCTCATAGATCGACACGTCGATGCTGGTTTCGCCATTGCCGCCCGACAGCGTCCAGGCCGCCGGTACACCATCGACCTGCGTGTTGCGGATTTCAAAGCCGCGCGCGTAGAAGTTATTTCGGACGTCGTCGACTTCATTGGCCGACACGCCGACGCTGTTGGTGATGACGTCCTTGATGCTGATCAGATTCTGGTCGAGGATGCGCTGCGCGGTCATGATGCTGACCGACTGCGGGGTTTCCTGCACGGTCAGGCCAAGGCCGGTCGCCGTGTCGATCTTGTTGGGCAGCGTATAGGTGCCGGTGACGACGATCTCATCCTCAGCCGGTGCCGCGGCGGCGGCGGGTGCCTGGGCGGCGGCCGGCATCGCAGCGAATGCGGCGACCGACGCGCTCAACAAAAGAGAAAATTTCCGGATCATGATGCAACCCCCGATGTAGATTTTCGGCGCTGCCGTCAGTCGGGGACCGGACCCCGCACTGCGGCATAGCGCGTGACGGGGTGGCCGATAGAGATATTAATAATGTTTCGCAATATTAGCTTTGCACATATTTGGCCGCTACCTGCACTATTTTGCGACACAGTCGCATTTGCGCCACATGAAACAAGCGTATGGGGTCAATGAGCAGCGCGCTTTCGCCGTGTTTCCCAGCCCTTCTTCGCCGCCGCCGATCGATCCGCCGTCGAACGCCGGGCCGATGCCACGCCACCCTTGCGGTCGCCTTTGCGTGATGCGGCATGGCTGTCGGGCTTGCCCCGGCCGGACCCGGACTTGTTACCGCCGCCTGAATCCTTGTTCACCGTCGCCCATGCTCGCGCCTGCGCTTCCCTATGGTCGACGCCGCGATCCTCGTAGCTCTGTTCGATATGCTG
This sequence comes from Sphingobium limneticum, assembly GCF_008710165.1. Lineage (NCBI taxonomy): Bacteria > Pseudomonadati > Pseudomonadota > Alphaproteobacteria > Sphingomonadales > Sphingobiaceae > Sphingobium > Sphingobium limneticum. The sequence goes on from NZ_VYQA01000002.1 coordinate 339,388, forward strand.
CGCCTTGCGCTTCTGCTTGTCGGTGTAGCTGCTCTTGTCGCCCTGCGGCATATCCTGTCTCCTCATGGCTTCACACCTGTCCAACTCGCTGTCGCGGCCGCCGTTCAATTCGCTTCGCCAACGTTATGAACGGCGGGAACGGCAACCGCCGACACGCGTTCGATCCCATATGGAAAACCGCTCCCTCATCGAACGTTTGGCGCGCCATCTGGCGGCCGCGCAACCGGACGCATGGCCCGCACGGGTGGAGGATGCCGCCAGCATCCTGGCCCTGATCAAGGAACCGGACGCGGCGATGCGCGCGTCGGGCGATACCGAAATATGGAGCCTGATGATCGACGCGGCGCTGCGCGAACGCTGGTCCCTGCCCCAAGCGGGTGCACATGAGGACGATGCCGGCGGATCGGACGAGGAAGGCGAAATTCGCCTGACGCGCGATGCGGTGAGCCATGACCGGGCCGATTGGGTCCACCTCCACCATGGGCAGGAGCAAAAGGCATGAAAGGGCTGCTGAAACTCGCCATCGTCACGGGGCTTGGCGCCTTCGCCTATAAGGGCTGGCGCGACTGGATGGGCACGGGCGAGCCGGCGGACACGCCCGGCGACTCCGGTTTCATTCGCGAGGCGGGACCGCAACAGGGGATAGCCCCTGCCGACTGGGACATGGTCGACGAACAGTCCGACGAAAGCTTCCCGGCCAGCGATCCGCCCGGAAATTATTGAAGTTCAGCCGTTCCTTGCCCCCCGCATGCGCGCCCTCTATGAAGCGCAGCGGGCGCGCCCTGCGCCTGCAACAGGGGAAATATTGATATGCCTTCGGGTCTGATCGCGCTGCTCGACGATGTGGCGGGCATTGCCAAGCTGACCGCGACCTCGCTGGACGATGTCGCTGCGGCTGCCGGCCGGGCCGGTACGAAGGCTGCGGGCGTGGTGATCGACGACGCCGCCGTCACCCCCAAATATGTGATGGGCCTGACCCCCGACCGCGAACTGCCGATCATCTGGAAGATCGCCAAGGGATCGCTGCGCAACAAGCTGCTCTTCCTGTTGCCCGCCGCGCTGCTGATGAGCGCCTTTGCGCCCTGGCTGCTGCCGCCGCTGTTGATGCTGGGCGGCGCCTTCCTCTGTTTCGAGGCGGTGGAAAAGCTGCTGGAGGCGGCCCAGGGCGGTCATGATGTCGCGGAAGAAGCGGCACAGACGCACAGCTCGACCGAATTGGAAAATCAGAAGGTTTCCAGCGCGATCCGCACCGATTTCATCCTGTCGGGTGAGATCATGGCGATTTCGCTGGGTACGGTCGCGGCCGAACCGGTGTGGGAACAGGCGCTGATCCTGGTGGTCGTCGCCATCCTGATCACGGCGGGCGTCTATGGCGTGGTCGGCCTGATCGTTAAGATGGACGATATCGGCCTGCACCTCGCCAAGAAGGATGGCGCGGGCACGCAGGCATTCGGCCGCGCGCTGGTGAAGGCGATGCCGGTGCTGATGTCGATCCTGGCCGTGGTCGGCACCGCCGCGATGCTGTGGGTCGGCGGCGGGCTGATCGTGCATGGCCTGCACGAATTCCACCTCGACCTGATCCCCGGCGCGATCCACCATGTGGCAGAAGGCGCCGCCCATGCGGTGCCGGCGATCGGCGGTTTTCTCGACTGGCTGGTCAACGCCATCGGCGGCGCAATCGTCGGACTGGTGATCGGCGGCATCATCGTGGGCGTGCTGCACCTGTTCAAAAAGCACTGAGGGCTTTAGGGGACGGACAACTCACCCTCCGTTCCCTTTCCGGATTGCCCAAAGTGACTCATGCTTCCCCCTGGCGTATCGAGGCCGGCGCGCTGATCGCGCTGGCGCTGCCGATGATCGCGGGCAATATCGCCTGGTCGGCGATCGCCGCGACCGATCTGCTGCTGCTCGGCCGCATCAGGGCGGAGGCGGTCGCGGCCGGCGCGCTGGCCATCAACCTGTTCCATGCGCTGCTGCTGTTCGGCATGGGGCTCGTCACCGCCGCCTCCCCCCTGATCGCCAGCGAGCGCGGCCGTCGCCGCCACAGCGTGCGCGATGTGCGCCGCACCGTTCAGCAAACGCTGCGCGCCGCCCTCTTCTTCGTGCTGCCGGCCTGGCTGCTGCTGCGGGAATGTGAGGCGATCCTGCTCGCCATGGGGCAGGATGCCGATCTGGCGCGGGAGGCCGGCCATCTGATGCACGGCCTGCAATGGGCGCTGCTGCCCTTCCTGGGCTTTACCACGTTGCGCAATTTCATCGCCGCGCTGGAACGGCCGGTCTGGGGCCTCATCATCATGCTGGGCGCCATTCCGTTCAACATAGTGATGGGCTGGGCGCTGATCTTCGGCCATCTGGGCTTTCCAGCATTCGGCCTGTTCGGCGCCGGGCTGGCCAGCACCCTCTCCTCCTGCTTCCTCTTCTTCGGCCTGCTTAGCGTCATATTGGTCGATCGCCGTTTCCGCCGTTATCGATTGATGGGCCGTTTCTGGACCCGCGATCGCGAACGGCAGCGGCAGGTGTGGGCACTCGGCCTGCCGATCGCCATCACGCTGGGGTTCGAAACCACCGTGTTCAACGCCTCGGCCTTCCTGATGGGGTTGATCGACCGGGATTCGCTGGCGGCCCATGCCGTCGCGATCCAGATCGCCGCTCTGGTCTTCATGGTGCCGATGGGCATCGGCCAGGCCGCGACAATCCGCGTCGGCATCGCTTATGGGCGGCGCGACCATGCCGGCATCGGCCGGGCCGGCTGGCTGGCGCTGATGATCGGCACCGGCTTTGCCTGCTGCGCCGCCGCGCTGCTGATCCTGATGCCGCGCACCTTGGTATCCGCTTTCCTCGACCTGTCCAATCCCGCCAACGCCCGTACGGCGGCGCTGGCCGTCAGCTTTCTGGCCGTCGCCGCCCTGTTCCAACTGGTCGATGCGGCGCAGGCGGTGGGCGCGGGCGTGCTGCGCGGGGTGCAGGACACGACGGTGCCGATGATCTTCGCGCTGGTCGGCTACTGGATCGTGGGCATCGGCGTCGGCACCCTGCTCGCCTTTCCGTTCGGCATGGAGGGGCTGGGCATCTGGTTCGGCCTTGCCAGCGGGCTTGGCGCGGTCGCGCTGTTGCTGATCACGCGCTGGACCCTGCGCGAACGGCTGGGGCTGCTGCCTGCCTAACGCTTCGTCGCGGCGATTGCACGGAAGAGACATGGTGCAGCGCACAAAGCAATTGAAAGAATCACGCAAATCGGTCAGGGAAGCGAAATCATGCAAGCCCCGACCGAGATTTTTGAAGCGATCGCGCTCCAGAAGTGCCTGAAGGTGACCTATAATAAAATGGTCGTCACGCTGGCGCCCCACATCCTCTACACGCGCCACGATGAGATGTTTATCGACGCCGTGACCACGGACCGCAATGGCGTCCCCCCACGCGAATTGAAGCTGGGCACGTTCAAGCTGGTCGGTCTGTCGGACATCCAGGTGCTGGATCAGGCATTTGAGGCGATGTACGGCCTCTATAACGAAACCGACGACAAATATAAGGGCAAGACCCTGTTCGCCGTCACGCCGGAAAGCCAGGCGGCCTGAAAGGGCTAGAGCATTTTGAAGTCATCTGGAACAGATGACGGCTCGCAAAATGCAGAAAACAAAAGACACCTGACCTGACAAACAATGCGGGCGGCCAATGGCCGCCCTTTTCATTTCTTCAGCCGATAACCCGTCCGGAACATCCAGCCGATGATGGCGATGCACAGGATCAGCATCGCCGCGACGAACAACAGGCTATATTCGATCGCCACGTCGCCCCGGCCGAAGAAGGTCCAGCGAAAGCCCGAGATCAGATAGACGATCGGGTTGAACAGCGTCATCGTGCGCCACGGGTCCGCCAGCATATGCACCGAATAGAAGGCGCCGCCCAGGAACGTCAGCGGCGTCACCACCAGCAGCGGGATCACCTGCAACTGTTCGAACCCCTGCGCCCAGATGCCCAGGATGAAACCGAACAGGCAGAAGCTGATCGCGATCAACAGCATGAACCCCGCCATGGCGAAGGGGTGGGCGATATGGATATCGACGAACAGATGCGCGGTCAGGAAAATGATCGTCCCCACGATCAGCGACTTGGTCGCCGCCGCGCCGACATAGGCGATCACCGTTTCCGTGGCGGAAATGGGCGCCGACAGCAGCTCATAGATGGTGCCGCTATATTTGGGCATATAGATGCCGAAACTGGCGTTGAAGATGCTTTCGGTCAGCATCGACATCATGATGAGGCCAGGCACGATGAAAGCGCCATAGGCGATGCCGTCCACCTCCGTCATGCGCGATCCGATCGCGCCGCCGAACACGACGAAGTAGAGCGTCGTGGTGATGACCGGCACCAGCAGGCCGGTCAGCCAGGTGCGGCGGAACCGGTGCAGCTCGAACTTGTAGATGGACGCGATGGCGTGGAAATTCTGGAGGCTCATGCGGCCTTCTCCTGATGGACGAGGCTCACGAAAATATCTTCCAGGCTGCTCTGCTTGGTGTTGAGATCCTTGTAGCCGATGCCCAGATCGCCCAGCTTGCGCAGCAATGACGACACGCCGGTCCGCTCCGCCTGCGTATCGAAGATATATTCGATTTCATGGCCATCGGCGTTCAGCGTGACGTTCCATTCCGCCAGTTCGGCAGGCACGCTCTCCATCGGGTCGGCCAGCACGACGCTCAGCGTCTTCTTGCCCAGCTTCTTCATGAGCGCGGTCTTTTCCTCGACCAGCATCAATTCGCCCCGGTTGATCACGCCCACCCGGTCGGCCATTTCTTCGGCCTCCTCGATATAATGGGTGGTCAGGATGATGGTCACGCCGGTCTGGCGCAATTCGCCGATCAGCTTCCACATATCGCGGCGCAGTTCGACATCGACGCCAGCGGTCGGCTCGTCCAGAAACAGCACGCGCGGTTCGTGGCTCAGCGCCTTGGCGATCATCACCCGCCGCTTCATGCCGCCCGACAATTCGATGATCCGGTTGTTGCGCTTGTCCCACAGCGACAGGTCGCGCAGGATCTTTTCCACATAGGCGTCGTTGCGCGGCAGGCCGAACAGTCCACGGCTCAGGCGCACCGTATCGATGACCTGCTCGAACTGGTCCGTATGCAATTCCTGCGGCACCAGGCCGATCGCCGTGCGCGCGCCGCGATAGTCGCGGACGATGTCATGGCCGGCCACGGTCACGCTGCCCCCGCTCGCACGGGCGATGCCGCAGATGATGGAGATCATCGTCGTCTTGCCGGCGCCGTTCGGCCCCAGCAGTGCGAAAATCTCCCCTTCCTCGATGGACAGGTCGACGCCCTTGAGCGCCTCGAAACCCGACGCATAGCGTTTCGTCAGGCCTTTGATTTCAATGATGGATGCCATGGATGGCTCTGCCCCTGCTTAGTCGCGCCAAAGATAGGGCTGCGGCGGCCCGATACAACCGGCGCGAAAAACATTGCTCGGGCAACAGGATGGGCATAGCTTCCGCCTCCCATAAGCGGAGAAGGCCCCATGAAAAAGGCAGTCCTGTTTCTTTCGATCGCGCTCATCGTCACGCCGGACATCGCGCTGGCCCAGCAACAGCAGCATGATCGCCCGCCATCGCGGCCCAATCCGCCCCAATCCCAACAGCCACGGCCCCAACCGCCCCGACCCCAACCACCCAGGCCGGGTGGTCCAGCCGTTCAGCCGGTTCGCCCCGGTGGTCCTGCGGTCCAGCCTCCGCGACCCGGCACAGGTGGCCCCGCCATTCAACCGCCGCGTCTCGGCACCGGTGGCCCGGCGATCCAGCCGCCTCGCCCCGGCAAGCCGCAACCGCCCCGTCCGGGCCGACCCCAGCCACCCAAGCCTCAACCACCGCGCCCGGTCAAACCGCTGCCGCCACATCGCCCCGGCGCGGGCCGTCCACCCCAGTTCAAGCCGATCCACCGGCCCGGCTTCCAATATCCCCATGGCTATCGCTATCGCCGCTGGACGATCGGCCTGTTGCTGCCGTCCATCTTCCTGTCGTCGCGCTATTATTATGACGACTATCGCTATCTAGGCGTGGGCGCCCCCCCGCCCGGCTATCGCTGGGTCCGCTATGGCCCGGACCTGCTGCTGGTCCGCACCCGCACGCGCAAGGTCGTGGATGTGATCTACGGCGCCTTCTACTGACGCAAAAAGGGGGCCGCATCGCCCGATGCGGCCCCCTTTTCCACAAACTCGATCGGCTCAGTCCTGCTCGCCGCGCCGGGAGAAGCGGAAGACGGTGGCGGGCGGAAAATTGCGCACGGTCTGACCGGAGCGCACGACATCCAGCCCCAGCGCCTCCATCACCTCACGATTGACCGGCGGCCGCATGGAATAGGTGAACTGCACGAAGCTGCCGCCCGGCCGCAGCATGCGGAAGGATTCGGACAATATGTCGAAGTGCATATAGCGATCCATCGCCAGCAGCGGCAGGCCGCTGACCACGGTCTGATAATCGCCCGGCTGCCCGGCGGTCGCGGTCGACACAATCTGGGCGGGCGTTTCCAGGATCGACACATGCGGGAAATGCCGGCGCAGGCCGCGCGCGAAGGCGGGGTTGATCTCCACCACCTCCAGCTTGTCCGCCGACAGCCCGGTTTCCAAAATGGCGCGGGTGAAGACGCCGGTGCCGCCGCCCAGTTCCAGCACGCGGCCACCCTGCGGATCGATCTGCGCCACCATCAGCTTGGCCAGATAGCGGCTGGACGGCACCACAGACGCCGTCTGGCGCGGCTTCTTCACCCAGGCGGCGAGGAAATCGAGATATTCGGTGGCGCGGGCGCGAAATTCGCCACCGGGCAGGGCAATCGCCCGGCTGCGCTTGGGCTTATGCTGCATAAGCGTGATGCGACCGCATTCTATCCATCCCGACTCCCTTAGCGAGGTCAAAGGGCGGCGTCGATTGACTTTCGCGTATCGATTGCGCCGCCCGCCTTCAACCGTGGCCCGAATGTCGACAACAGGCCCTTGCAGCCCAGGGCCTCACTTGCCCTTGCCGGCCTCGTTCGCCGCCAAAACCCGCAGCACATTGCCGGACCAGATCTTCTGGATATCGGCCTCGCTATAGCCGGCCTTGAGCAAAGCGGCGGTGATCTTGGGCAGGTCGACGACATCTTCCATGCCGACAACGCCGCCGCCACCGTCCCAATCGGCGCCGACGCCGACATGGTCAGGCCCCACGACTTTGAGCGCATGGAGCATATGCGCCATGAAATCGTCGAAGGTCGGTCGGTCGGTATCGGGATAGAGCCGGTCGATCTCCTGCCGCTTGGCCAGCAGTTCGGCGCGTTTTTCCGGCGACAGTTTCGCGTCCTCGCGCAATTGGCCGAACAGTGCCTTCAACGCCTCCTGCCGCTGCGGATTGGGCTTGGACGCGCGCAGATAGGTGCCATAGGCATTCATCTGGATGACGCCGCCCTTGGCCGCCAAGGCTTTGAGATGATCGTCGTCGATGTTGCGCGGATGGCCGTAAACCGCCTTGCAACCCGAATGGGTCAGGAGAATCGGCGTGGTGGACAGGGCCAGCAGATCGTCCAGCACCTGATCCGAACTGTGCGACGCATCGGGCACGATGCCCAGGCGATTCATTTCCTTCAGCAATTCCTTGCCGAGCGGGCTGAGGCCGCCGAAGCGAGGCTTGCCCGACGGGTCGGTGCTGCTGTCGGCAAACTGATTATGCGCGAAATGGGCGAAGCCCGACACGCGCACGCCGATATCGTAGAAGGTCTTGAGCAGGGTGACGTCCTCACCCAGCGGATAGGCGTTTTCGATCGACAGATAGACGACCCGCTTGCCCGCCGCCGCGATCGGCGCGGCGTCCTTCGCCTCCAGCGCCAGAGCGAAATTGGCCGGGTCCGCCGCCACCATGTTGCGGATCGACAGGCCGCGCAGGATCGCAAAGTCGCGCGCCTTGCGGAACCCCTCGACCGTCACTGGCCCCTGCCCGGTATAGATCGCCCAGAAGCCGCCATCCAGGCCGCCCTTCTTCATGCGCGGCAGGTCGACCTGCGTATAGTCGCCATGCACCTCATGCCCCTCCTCGATCGACCAGCCCGGCAGGTCGAGCGAGGCCGGCGTGTCGAGATGGCTGTCCAGCGTCAGCAGCTTCTGGTGCAGCTGATACACCTGCTTCGTGACGACGGGCGCTTCCGCCTGCGCGGTCAGCGGGAGCAGCGCCATAAGCGCCGCCCCCATCATCAAGCCAGTCCGCATCAGATTTCACCCGAAATGGTGAACTGGAAGGTGCGCGGCGACAACGGACGGAAATTGCCGTCGCCCGTCACCGCCGGGGTGATGAAGGACAGCGTATCCTTGTCGAAGATATTGTCGACGTTGAACCGCGCCTTCACACCCTTGACCGGGCCCAGGCTGATGCCGTCGCCAATGTCGACATAGGCGCTGAACACGGTGAAGCCCTTGACGCTGGAACCCGGCGAATTGTCGAAGGTCGACCAGCGACGCGAGGTATATTTGCCGGAGAAGTTGCCCACCAGCCAGCTTGCCGGTTCGATGGTCACGCCGCCATTGACGATCCACTTGGCGCTGTCGGGAATATATTTGCCGTCCGTGCGATAGGTCAGTGTCGCGGTGGTGATATCGTCCTTGAACTTGGCCTTGTTATAGGTCGCGTTGAGATTGAAATAGGCGAGGCCGTTCAGGTAGCGCGGCTTGTACGTGCCGCTGAATTCCGCACCATAGGCGCTGACCCGGCCGACATTCTGGAAGAAGGTTTCGATCACGTTGGTGGTGCCGGGCAGGATCGACCCGATCGACTGGATGCGGTTCTTGAACTTGGTGTAATAGACCGCATAGGAAGCGTAGAATTCGCCCTGATTGGTGCGGACACCCGCCTCGAAATTCTGCGACCGTTCGGGCGCCGGCGCCGGAACACCCGCCGCGCTGCTGTTCAGCGATACGGAAAAAACATCGTCCAGCCCCTTGGGCAAGGCCATATTTTCCGCATAGGACGCGAAAATCTGGCTCTGATTGTCCAGCTTGTAGAGGACGCCCGCCATCGGCAGGAAGGCATCGCTATAATTGGCGCGCAGCTGCTTTGGTCCCCAGCCCGGCACCCAGCGCGGCGCGGCAGTCGTCCCGGCATTGCGATAATAATCGTTGAAGTCGCGATAGCCGCTGTAACGATAATCGATGTTCAGCGCCTTGATCCCCAGATCGAAGATCAGGCTGTCATCGGCGAGGCTGATGCGATCCTTGACGAACGCCTGCGTGGTGTTGCGTTCCGACTGATAGTTACGGCGAACATAGACCAGTTCATTGAGGTTGGGCGCGCTGGCGGGCGAGCCGTCGGTCGTGTTGTAGCGCGCCTGGGTGCGGTTGTAGATGTCGACTTCACCCCACAAGCCGGCTTCCAGCGCATGGGCACCGATTTCCCAGTGCAGCTTGGTGGTCAGGCCATAACGCTCACCGCCCACGGTCGACAGGCCATATTGGGTGCCCTTGGGCGAGAAGAGCGCGATGCCCGCCGCCGTCTGCCGCTGATATTGCAGCAGGCTGTTGGCATAGGTGTCGGGCGACACGCCATAGCCGCCCTTATCCTCATAATAAGCGGTCGCTTCGGCCCAGACGCCATCGGCGATCCCGGCATGGACCGTGCCGCCATACAGCTTGTCGTCGCGCACGTTGATCGCGAGCGTGTTGATATAGGCATAGTTGGCGTTGCTATAGGCGGGGCCACCGGCGACCGGCGCGAAGCCCGGCGTGGTATTGGGGACGACCGAGATATAGCCGCGATCCCGGCCGCTCTTTCCGCCAACGTCCGTCCCGGTCAGATATTGGGCGCGGGTCAGCGACGGGGAATCGAAATCGTTGAACTTGTTCGACACGAATTTGAATCGCGCCCAGCTGTCGCCGCCCAGATCGGCGTGGACCATGGCTTCCCAATGTTCGCGATCGACCGTGCCGTCGCCGCGCCACAGGTCGGTGTTCAGCTTGGTCCGGCTGACATAGGCGCGGAACGGCCCGACCTGACCGGTGCTGGCGCGGATGAAGGTGCGCTTCATGTCGAAATCGCCGAAGCTTTGCGACACGAACAGGCCGGCCTCCTTCTGCGGGTCGATGCTGTTATATTGCACCACCGGGCCGAGCGTGGAGTAGCTGGGCAGGCCGACATCGCCCGCGCCTACGGCCGCTTCCACCACGCCCAGATTTTCATTGTCGACATAACGGAAGACCGGGCTGCCGCCGAAGGCGTCGCTGCGGCCGGTGGGGATGCCATCGACCACGAAGCCGATCTGGTCCAGATTGAAGGCACGGGTCTGAACGCTGTTGCCAAATTCATAGAGGCCAAGCGCACCGTCGGTCTGCACGTTGAAGCCGGGCAACTGCTCCAGCATCTTGAGGCCCGAAATACCCGACGGCGCGGACAGCAGCGCTTCGCGCGTCACCGCGACGACGTTCGTCACCTTGTCCTCGCCGATCGCTTCGGCAGATTGCGAGATGCGGCGACCGGTGACGGTGATGCTGCTCTCTTCGCCTTCCTGCGCATGGGCCGCGCTCAACGCTCCGACGGCGGAGGCCAGCAGCAGCGCGGCGCGAGAGGATAGACGAATGGACGAGGCAACGGACATGCAAGACTCCCTGTTTTCAAGACGCAGCAGCAAGGAGGGCGCACCGATGGGCGACCCCTCCCGCGTTCGTTTCTGCGTTTCCTTGTGAAACGAGAGTGCCGGGCAACTCCGCCACGGACCAATGAGATTTTCTAACGGCCTGGCGAGATAATCAAAATATTATGAGAGGCTTAGACAAGACCCCGCCTTCAATCCATCGGCGTCTGGTGAAGGGCGTTTAAAGTCAGCACATCCTAAGATGCTACGATGCTGACTGATTGAACGCTTCCCCGACGCAGGCCGGGGAACCCTCCCTATAATTGCTTAGCGCCCCTTCCAGACACCGGCGCGCTTTTCGACGAAGGCGGTCATGCCTTCCTTCTTGTCCTCGGTAGCCGTGAGGATCTGGAACAGGCGCCGCTCGGTCAGCAACCCCTGCGCCAGGCCGGTTTCGAAGGCGATATTGACCATTTCCTTGTTCACCATCGCGGCCATCGGCGGCAGCGCGGCGATCGTCGCGGCGGTCCTGAGCGCTTCGTCCAGCAATTCGGCGGCCGGCACTATGCGGCTCACCAGCCCCGAACGCTCGGCTTCGGCCGCGTCCATCATCCGACCGGTCAGGCACATTTCCATCGCCTTGGCCTTGCCCACCGCGCGGGTCAGGCGCTGCGACCCGCCCATGCCCGGCGCCACGCCCAGCTTGATCTCGGGCTGGCCGAACTTCGCCGTATCGCCCGCGATGATGAAGTCCGCCATCATCGCCAGCTCGCACCCGCCGCCCAGCGCAAAGCCCTGCACCGCCGCTATCCAGGGCTTGCGGGTCGCCACAACGCCGGTCTGCCAGCCGGAAAAGAAGTCCTCCAGGAAGAAATCTGCGGCCTGCTTCTCCACCATTTCCTTGATGTCCGCGCCGGCCGCGAAGGCTTTTTCGCCGCTGCCGGTCAAGACCGCGCAATGCTGGGTCGGATCGGCATCATAGGCGGAAAAAGCCGCGCTCAGATCCTTGAGCACCTGGCTGTTCAGCGCGTTCAACGCCTGCGGCCGGTTGAGCGTGATCAGGGTCACGGCATCGCGCTGTTCGACGATGATGGTTTCGTAGCTCATGCCTTCTCCTCTGACTTGTCGAAATCGCGCCGGTCTTTACCGGCCCAGAAACATGAAATCGCGGTCATAGCTTTTGAGGTGCGCGCCGCCATCGACATAGAGGGTCTGACCGGTCACCGCCGTCGCTTCCACCAGATAGAGGACCGCCTGCGCGATCTGCTCCGCCTGCGGCAGACGGCCAAGCGGCATCAGGTCCGCCAGCCGCTCCATCTGCGCCTCGTCATAATCCGGCGTCGCGATGGTCAGGCCGGGCGCCACGCCATTCACGCGCACCCTGGGCGCCAGACTGTTCGCGCTGGTACGCGTAAGGCCCGCCAGCGCCAGCTTGGACAAAGTATAGGCCATCTGGTCTGCATGAGGATGATCGATGCGCTGGTCGAGTATGTTGACGATGCAGCGATCCCCCACCCCCGCCGGCACGGTCGCAAACGCCTTGGTCAGCAAGGTTGGCGCGGCGCAATTGACCGCATAATGGCGCATCAGATCGTCAGCGGTGACGGTTTCCAGCCGGTCCTGACCGAAAATGGCGGCACTGTTGATCAATATGTCGGGCGGCCGACCGAAACGCTCCGCCACCTGCGCCACCAGTTCCTCCGCCCCTTCGGGATCGGCGAAATCGACGACGAAGCCTTCCCACTCCGTCCCTTCTTCCTCGAAGGTCAGCGCCAGATGGGAATCGAGCCGCGTGTCATGGCTGCCATGGATGGCGAGCGAATGGCCCGCTTTGGCCAGTGCGGCGGCAATGATGCCGCCCAGCCGCCGGTGCCCGCCGGTGACGAGCGCCAGCCGCTTGGGCGCCAGCGGAGCGCCGACGGGCGCTGCATCGCTGCGCGCCTTGCCCAGCGGGCGATAGGCGGGTTCTTCCGTTTCACTCATGAAGCGATGAGCTTCAGCACTTCCTCCCGCGACTTTTCATCGTCGCGGAACACGCCCAGCATGCGGCTGGTCTTCATGATGACATTGGGCGTGCGCACGCCGCGCCCGGTCATGCAGCCATGGGTCGCTTCTATCACCACGGCTACGCCTTGGGGTTTCAGATGCTCCCAGATGCAGTTGGCGACTTCGGACGTCAGCCGTTCCTGCACCTGCAACCGGTTGGCATAGGCGTGCAGGACGCGGGCAAGCTTCGAAATGCCGACCACATAGTCGCCGGGCAGATAGGCGATATGCGCCTTGCCCACGATCGGCGCCATATGATGTTCGCAATGCGACTGGAACGGAATGTCCTTGAGCAGCACGACATCGTCATAACCGCCCACTTCATGGAAGATGCGCGACAGGTGATAGGCCGGGTCGTCGGCATAGCCGCGGCAATATTCGCGCCAGGCGCGCGCGACGCGCTCGGGGGTTTCCACCAGTCCTTCGCGTTCGGGGCTGTCGCCCGACCAGCGGATCAGGGTACGGATCGCTTCGCTGACGTCGGCCGGAACCGGCTCCTTGCCATCGCCGATCGTTTCCGTTTCCAGGTCACATGCCATCTACCGGCCACTCCTTATGCTGTTGGTCCCGCATATGGCGGCTGGGGTGCGCGATGGCCAGTGCCTTTCGGACCGCTGGACACAAGATGATAGTGGTGGCAAATCGGGCCAATACGGGATCGCCACGACAAAATGCCTCTGCCTTTCACATATCATGCGTACTAAACGAATTGCCGCCGTGCTGCTGGCGGCCGGAACCTCTTCCCGCTTTGGCGAAGAGGACAAGCTGATGACCGACCTGCGCGGCAAGCCGATGGCGGCGCATGTGCTGGAAACGGTCGCGTCCATGGCCTTTGCCGAGCTGATCGCGGTCGTCCGCCCGATCGAGTTCGCACCGGTCATCCATCGCAAGCTGGACCGGCGCGGCTATACGATCATCGTCAACGACCAGCCCGAAGACGGGATATCGGGCAGCATCGTGCGTGCGGTCGAACATGTGATGCCCAATAACAAGATACGCGGCATCCTGATCTGTCTGGCCGACATGCCCGACGTGCCGCAAACCCATTATAATCGCATCTGCCTGGCGGCGGAGGATATCAGGTCCGTGGTTTCCTCGACGGACGGTTTTTCCTCTTCGCCCCCGGCCTTTATCGGGCGCAAGCATTTTCCCGAACTGTTGGCGCTGAAAGGGGACCAGGGCGCGCGGGCCTTGTTGAGCCACGGCATCCAGATCGAGACGATGGGCAACATATTGCATGATATCGACACGCCCGAAGACGTGCCCGGCTGGCGCCCCGTAACGCCGCAATAGCAGTAAAGATCAGCTCGACCGGGTCGGATCGGTCAGGCCATCGCCCATTTCGCGGGCGTCGGGCGCGCGGCTGATCGGCAGCGAACCGGTCTGGCGCTCCAGCCGGCGATGCACGACCGGTGCGTCCGGCCCTTCATGCAGGGCATGGATCGCATCGCTGTTGGCGATGTCGGCGACGGTGCGGCGCTGATTATGGCGGACATAGTCCAGCCAGGTCGACACATGATAGCGCTCGACCCACAGATTGGGTTCGCCCAGATCGCGCAGCAATTGCCAGCCATGGGCGCCATCGCGGCGCCGGATACGCCGCCGTTCGCTCATCGCCGACAGGAAGGGCACGATCGATCCGGACGGAATGCGATATTCGATCGTGATGACGATCGGCCCGCTTCGGGACTCGACCGGCACCACCGTATCCGGCTCCCGCCAATCGCCGCGCGGGTCGAGATTGTCGTCGCCAATCTGCGGTAGCGGGCGCCACAATCCCAGAATCGCGGCGACGAACTGCGCGGCGGCAGCGGCATAGAGGCCGGTCACGACGCCATGATGTTCCGCCACCCAGCCGAACAGCCAGGCGCCGCCGGCCATGCCGCCAAAGACTATCATCTGATACAGTGCCACCGCGCGCGCCACTACCCAGCGCGGCGCCGACATCTGGACCGACACGTTGAAGGTGGACAGCGCCAGAACCCAGCCCGCTCCAGCCAGCATATAGCCCATAATGGCCAGCGGCAGCAGGCTGCTGATCGCCGTCAACGCCGTGCCCAGCGCCATGGAGAGGGCCGCGCACCGCACCAAAGTTTCGACCGAGACAAAGGTACGCAGCCGCCGGCTGCCCAGCGCGCCCAACACCGCCCCGACGCCGAACGCGCCGCTGGTGACGCCAAAGGTCAGCGCCCCGCCGCCCAGCACATCGCGCGCGACCAGCGGCATCAGCGCGGACACTGCCGCCGCGCCAAGGCCGAAGGCCCCGCTGCGCAGCAGAACCAGCTTGATGTTCGGCGACGCCGCGACATATCCCACGCCCGCGACCATCGCGACGCCCAGCCGTTCGCGCGGCAGCAGCTTGGGCGGCAAATTGGGTCGCCAGCGCGCCAATACCACCAGCAGGCCGACATAGCTGAGCGCATTGACCAGAAAGGCCGCAGCCGCCCCCGCCGCCGCGACGATGATGCCGCCCAGCGCCGGCCCTGTGCTACGCGCCAGGTTGAAACCCATGCTGTTCATCGCCACCGCGCTGGGCAGAATAGCACGCGGCACCATGTCGCCCACCGACGCCTGCCAGGCGGGCCCGTTGATCGCCGTGGCGCACCCGATCGCGAAGGTGAAGGACAGGAGCAGCCAGGGCGTCATCAACCCGAACCAGGCGGTCACCGCCAGCAAAGCGGAGGTCAGCAACATGGCGCATTGGCAGGCGATCATCACCTTGCGCCGATCCAGATTGTCCGCGACCGCGCCGGCCCAGAGCGACAACAACATGATCGGCAGCATCGACGCCGCCGGCACCAGCGCGATCATCATGGGCGACGCCGGCAGCGACGTCATCATCCACGCCGCGCCGACCGACTGGATCAGGCCGCCGAAATTGGACGCAAGGCTGGCGGTCCAGATCGCGCGGAAAGTGGGGATGGAAAAAGGCGACGGGGATTGCTGGGTCGGGGCTTCGGTCACGCTGTCCATGAGGTCGATATAGCCGTCCATGGCCGGGGTGCAACGCTTCTCGCCCCTGCCCCCTGGAGCGACCCGATCGGACGGGGGACTCGCACGTCTGAAACCTGGATGTGCGACAGCGAGTTGGACAGCGAAATCGCATGCGCGACCCTGCCGCTACGGCATGCTGGTCCGGCCGCGAACAGCATAATAGACACTTGCACTTTACGTAAACGTAAATACATTCAGCACCGAGATCCGAAGCGCCGGAACGGCCCCCACGGAGAGGGAATGAACATGGAAGCCTATATTTACGACGCCGTCAGGACGCCCCGTGGCCGGGGCAAGGCCGACGGGTCGCTGCACGACATCACCCCCATTCAGCTGGCGACGCAGGTGCTGGAAGCCGTGCGCGACCGCAGCCAGATCGACACGGCGGACGTGGACGACGTGATCCTGGGCTGCGTCAGCCCGGTCGGCGAACAGGGCGCGGACATCGCCCGCGTCGCCGTGCTGAACGCCGATTATGCGCAGACCGTGCCGGGCGTGCAGATCAACCGCTTCTGCGCTTCGGGCCTTGAGGCCGTGAACATGGCCGCTGCCAAAGTCTATTCGGGCGAGGCGATGTTCGCGATCGGCGGCGGCGTCGAATCCATGAGCCGCGTGCCGATGGCGTCGGACGGCGGCGCCTGGGCGATGGACCCGGCGGTCGCCTACAAGACCTATTTCGCGCCGCAGGGCATCGGCGCCGACGTGATCGCCACCAAATTCGGCATCAGCCGCGACGATGCGGACGCCTATGCGGTCGAAAGCCAGAAGCGCGCCAAGGCGGCCTGGGACGAAGGCCGGTTCAAAAAGTCGATCGTGCCGGTCAAGGATGTGATCGGCGGCATCTTGCTGGATCATGACGAACATATGCGCCCCGATGCGACGATGCAGTCGCTGGGCGCATTGAAGGCCAGCTTCACCGCACTGGGCGAGGAGATGCCGGGCTTCGACACCGTCGCCCTGCTGCGCTACCCCGAACTGGAGAAGGTCAACCATATCCACCATGCCGGCAACAGCAGCGGCATCGTCGACGGCGCAGCCGCCGTGCTGGTCGGCAACAAGGATATGGGCGAGAAATATGGCCTGAAGCCCCGAGCCCGGATCAGGGCGATGGCCTCGATCGGATCGGAGCCGCTCATCATGCTGACCGGGCCGGAATTTGTCGCGGGCAAGCTGCTGAGCCGCGCGGGAATGACCGCCGCCGACATCGATCTGTGGGAATTGAACGAAGCCTTCGCCTCGGTCGTGCTGCGCTACATGCAGGCGATGAACCTCGACCATAGCAAGATCAACGTGAATGGCGGCGCGATCGCCATGGGCCATCCGCTGGGCGCGACCGGCGCGATGGTGCTGGGCACGGCGCTGGATGAACTGGAACGATCGGGCAAGGGTACCGCGCTCATCAACCTGTGCGTCGGCGCAGGCATGGGCACCGGCATCATCATCGAGCGTATTTGAAACAAGAATAAAACCGTTCGTGCTGAGTAGGGACTGAGCTTGTCGAAGTCCCGTATCGAAGCATCCTTCGATACGCCATTTCGACTTCGCTCAATGGCTTCTCAGGACGAACGGATGTTGGGGAAAGGTAGCCATACCAATGAACACCATCACATTCGACATCGACGCCGACGGCATCGCCACGCTGACCATCGACGTGCCCGGCCAGTCGATGAACGTCATCGGCCCGGACTTCCTGGCGGACATGGATGCCGCGATCACGCGCATCGCGTCGGAAGAGGGCATCAAGGGCGCGGTCATCGCGTCGGGCAAGGACAGCGGCTTCATGGCCGGCATGGACCTGAAATATTTCGGCGCGACGCTGGCGACCAGCGACGGGGAGCGCCCTGCCCCCGCCGCCATTTTCGACAAGCTGTTCGTGCTGAACGCTTTGTTCCGCCGTCTGGAAACCAGCGGCAAGCCGATCGCCTGCGCCATCGAAGGCACCTGCGTCGGTGGCGGGTTCGAACTGGCGCTGGCCTGCCATCGCCGTTTCGTGGGCGACAGCAGCAAGACGCAGTTGGGCCTGCCCGAAATCCTGATCGGCCTCTTCCCCGGCGGTGGCGGGTCGCAGCGCCTGCCGCGCCTGATCGGCGTGCAGGCCGCGCTGATGTACATGCTTCAGGGCAAGCTGTTTCGCCCGGCCGAAGCTGCGATGCTGAAGGCGGTGGATCAGGTCGTGCCGCAGGGTACGGCGGTCGAAGCCGCGCGCGCATGGGTGAAGGCCAACCCGACCGCCAACACCCAGCCCTGGGACGTCAAGGGTTTCAAGGTTCCGGGCGGCGCGGGCGGCTTCAACCCCGCCTTCGTCCAGACGATGGCCGGCGCTCTGCCGATGACGCTGAAACAGACGCAGCGTAACATGAACGCGCCTATCGCTTTGCTGTCGGCCGTCTATGAAGGCATCACCTTGCCGATGGACCGGGCGATCCGGATCGAAAGCAAATATTTCGCCAAGGTCGCCGCCGATCCGCAGGCATCGAACATGATCCGCACCCTCTTCGTCAACAAGCAGGCAGCCGAACGCGGTGCGCGCCGCCCCAAGGATCAGCCCAAGGCACCGACGACCAAGCTGGCCATGCTGGGCGCGGGCATGATGGGCGCTGGCATCGCGACCGTCGCGGCGCAGGCGGGGATCGAAGTCGTCCTGTTCGACCGCGACCTGGCCTATGCGGAGAAGGGCAAGGCGCATGTCGAGGCGGTTCTGAAGAAGCGCCTGGGCAAGGGCATGACGCCCGAAAAGCTGGAAGCAACCCTCGCCCGCGTGACCCCCACCACCGACTATGCGGCGCTGGCCGGCGCGGATTTCGTGATCGAGGCGGTGTTCGAGGATGTGAGCATCAAGGCGGAAGTGACGAAGCAGGTCGAAGCCGTGCTGGGCGCCGACACCATCTTCGGCTCCAACACCTCCACTTTGCCGATCACCAAATTGGCACAGGCCTGGACCAAGCCGGAGAATTTCATCGGCGTCCACTTCTTCTCGCCAGTCGAGAAGATGCCGCTGGTGGAAATCATCCTGGGCGAAAAGACCGGCCCCGCCGCCATCGCCAAGGCACTGGATTTCGTCGCCCAGATCAAGAAGACGCCGATCGTCGTGCATGACAGCCGCGGCTTCTACACCTCGCGCAGCTTCGGCACCTATGTGCAGGAAGGCGCGGAGCTGGTCGGCGAAGGCGTCAACCCGGCGCTCATCGAAAATGCCGGCAAGCAGCTGGGCATGCCCACCGGCCCGCTGGCCGTCAGCGACGAAGTGTCGATCGAGCTGGGCTGGAAGATCATGAGCGCGGCCAGGAAGGAACTGGGCGACGCCTATGTGCCCCAGGGGTCGGACGACATCATGGTCAAGATGGTCGAGGCCGGCCGTCTGGGCCGCAAGAATGGCAAGGGCTGGTACGACTATCCCGAAGGCGCGAAAAAGCATCTGTCGCCGGCATTGGCCGAAATGTTCCCGCGCGCAGCCGAGCAGCCCGATGTCGAGGCGGTGAAGGAACGGCTCCTCTATCGCCAGTTGATCGAATGCGCCCGCTGTTTCGAGGAAGGCGTGCTGGAAACGCCGGAAGATGGCGACATCGGCGCGATCTTCGGCTGGGGCTTTGCGCCTTATACCGGGGGGCCATTCAGCCATATGGACACGGTCGGCATAGCCCATGTCGTGGCCGTGCTGGACCGTCTGGCCGCCGAGCATGGCACGCGCTTTGCACCCACCCAGCAGTTGCGGGACATGGCGGCGAGCGGCGGGCTATTCTATCGGCCGGCACCCATGCAGGCTGCTGCATAAGCTGTTCCCCGGCCTTCGCTGGGGAACAGCCCCTATAAATCGTAACGACACTCGGCTAGGTCTTCCCGAATATTTCGGGGAGACTTTTTTCTTATGAGCAAACCCACGGTACTGGTCACGGGCGGCGCAGGCTATATCGGCAGCCATGCCGTGCTGGCGCTCAAGGACGCCGGCTATGGCGTGGTGGTGATCGACAATCTGGTCACCGGCTTCGATTGGGCCGTACCTGAAGGGGTACCGCTGGTGCGCGGCGACATTGCCGATCAGCCGCTGGTGGAAGCGACGTTGCGCGACCATGACATAAAGGCGATCATGCACTTCGCCGGCTCCGTCGTGGTGCCGGAATCGGTCGAGAACCCGCTCAAATATTATCACAACAACAGCGCCAAGACCCGCGACCTGATCGAGAGCGCCGTGCGGGTGGGCGTGCCGCATTTCATCTTCTCGTCCACCGCCGCCACCTATGGCACGCCGGATGTTGAGGCTGTGCGGGAGGATACGCCGCAGCGGCCGATCAATCCCTATGGCATGTCGAAACTGATGACCGAATATATGCTGCGCGATGTGGCGGCGGCGCATCCGATGAACTTCTGCGCGCTGCGCTATTTCAACGTCGCGGGCGCCGATCCGCAGGGCCGGACCGGCCAGTCGACCGCCGGCGCGACCCACCTGATCAAGGTCGCGGTCGAAGCCGCGCTGGGCAAGCGGGAAAGCGTCGGCGTGTTCGGCACGGATTTCGATACGCCCGACGGTACCGGCGTGCGCGATTATATCCATATCACCGATCTGGCCGCCGCGCATCTGCTCGCGCTGGAGGCGCTGATCGCCGAGCCGACGCGCAATCATCTGCTCAATTGCGGCTATGGCCGGGGCTTTTCCGTGCTGGAAGTGCTGGACGCGGTCGACCGCGCGACCAACAATCCGATCAAGCGGGTCATGGCGCCGCGCCGGGCAGGCGATCCGGGCCAGTTGATTTCGGACAATGGCGCGATCCTGCGGACCTTCCCCTGGACGCCGCACCATGCCGATCTGGACCAGATCGTGACCCATGCGCTGGCGTGGGAGCGCAAGCTGGGCGAGCGCGGATGAGCGAGGCGAGCGTCCGCGCTTTCTTCGCGACCCATGCCCCCGACGTCAGCCTGATCGATCAGGGTGTCAGCACCGCGACGGTCGCGGACGCTGCCGCCGCGCTGGGCGTGGAACCTGCGCGGATCGCCAAGACGCTGTCGCTGCGCATCGGCGATACGGTCATATTGGTCTGCGCACGCGGCGACGCGCGCCTGTCCAATGGCAAGGCCAAGGCGGCGCTGGGCGCGAAACCGCGCATGCTGGGCGGGCATGAGGTGGAGGAACTGACCGGCCATCCGGTCGGCGGCGTGTGCCCGTTCGGCCTGCCCACGCCCCTACCCGTCTATTGCGACGTGTCGCTGCGCGATTTCGCCACCGTCTTTCCGGCCGCCGGGTCGCGCACCACGTCGGTCGAACTGACGCCGGATCGACTGGCGGCCTTGACCGGCGCGACATGGGCGGACATTTGCACCCTACCAGACGCCATCGCGGAGTAGCCCCATGCCGACCGAACATCTTTTCGCCACCGGGGCGCAGGCCGCCGCCGATATCGCCACGCGCATCGCCACGCTGCTGGCCGAGGGTATCGCCACGCGCGGGGTAGCCAGCATCGCCGTATCAGGCGGCCGTTCGCCACGCCCGGTGCTGGAGGCGCTGAGCGCGGTCGACCTCGACTGGAGCAAGGTGGTCGTGACGCTGGTGGACGAACGCTGGGTCGCGCCCGACAGCGCCGACAGCAATGAACGGCTGGTGCGCGAGACATTGTTGCAGGGAGCGGCGGCAAAGGCGCGCTTCGTGCCGATGAAGAATGACGCGGCGGATGCCTATGCCGGGCAGGCTGCGGTGGAGGCGGATTTCGCTACCCTGCCCTGGCCGCTCGACATCATATTGCTGGGCATGGGCGATGATGGCCATACCGCCTCGCTCTTCCCCGAAGGCAAGGAACTAGCCGAGGGGTTGGCGAGCAAGGCGCTGACCATCGCCGCCACACCACCTGTCGCGCCGCACCAGCGCATGTCCCTGACCGCGCATGCGATCGTGCAGAGCCACCATATCTTCCTGCAAATCAGCGGCGCAGGGAAGAAAGCCGTCTATGATCGTGCACTGGCGGGCGGCGCCGTGGAAGAACTGCCGATCCGACTGGCGCTATTGCAGGAAGCCGTGCCGGTCGAGGTGTGGATCGCAGACGCGTAAATCCTCCCCTGCAAGGGGAGGTGGCGCGCGCGAAGCGCGCGACGGAGGGGTAGCGCGCTATCGACAGGGTGACACCCCTCCACCATTCGCTTCGCGAACGGTTCCCCTCCCCTTGCAGGGGAGGATTTAATCCCGCACGTCATGCTTGGAAATCAAATAGCGCCACACACCCACGGCATTGATCCCCAGCAGCGCGATATTCTGCCAGCCTATCCCCTCGCTATCCTTGTCCAGAAATCCCCAGCCGATCAGCGCGATCGAACTGGTGACGAACAGCACGAATGCCCATCCGGTTATGCGTCGCCCCAGATTGAGCGAAACGACCAGCGCCGCGATGGTCGCCGCCCCCGCGCCATAATATTGCAGGACGATGAGCAGCGTCTGATCCATGGCGGCACAACGCCCGCCTTATGGACATGGTTGCGGCGGCACTCTACGTCCCGGCCATGGTTGCCGACATCTCCCCCTTCCACGCCATCGCGATCAGCCGCGAGGCCCATGCCCTCGAAGCGCAGGGGCGATCCATCCTGCACATGGAATTCGGCCAGCCGTCGACCGGCGCGCCGGCCGAAGCGATCGCCGTCGCACACCGCGTGCTGGACACCGAACCGATGGGCTATTGGGAAAGCCCGGCGCTGAAGGAACGGATCGCGCGCCATTATGGTGAGGCGCATGGCGTGGCGGTCGATCCGGAACAGATACTGCTGACCTGCGGCGCGTCGCCTGGCCTTGTGCTGGCGCTGACCAGCCTGTTCGCGCCCGGTGCCCGCGTCGCCACCGCGCGGCCGGGCTATGTCGCCTATCGCAACAATCTGAAGGCGCTCTATCTGGAACCGGTGGAGGTCGCCTGCGGCCCGGCCGAACGCTATCAGATCAGCGCCGATGCGTTGGCCGCGATCGACCCCGCGCCCGACGGACTGATCCTCGCCAGCCCCGCCAATCCCACCGGCACGATCATCCCGGCGGATGAACTGGCCCGAATCGCGCAGGTCTGCGCGGACCGCGGCATCCGCATCATTTCCGACGAAATCTATCATGGCCTCAGCTTCGGCGAGCCGGCCCGGTCGATGCTGGAATATGCGCCCGACGCACTGATCGTGAACAGCTTTTCCAAATATTACAGCATGGCCGGCTGGCGGCTGGGCTGGATCGTGGTGCCGCCAGCGCTGATCGACGTGGCGCGGGCGCGGATGGGCAACCTGTTCCTGACGCCGCCTGTACTGGCGCAGCGCGCGGGCCTGACCGCCTTCGATTGCACCGAGGAGCTGGAGGGGCATGTCGACAACTATCGCCGCAACCGGCAATTGCTGCTGGACGCCCTGCCCGCGCTCGGCCTTGCCAGCATCGCGCCGCCCGACGGCGCCTTCTACATCTATGCCGACATCAGCCATCTGACCAATGACAGCCTGAGTTTCTGCCAGAAATTGTTGCGCGAAACCGGGGTGGCGACGGCGCCGGGCGTGGACTTCGATCCCGTGGACGGCCACCGCTTCATCCGCTTCAGCTTCGCGGTATCGACGGATCGGGTCGAGGATGCGATCGCGCGCATGGTGCCATGGTTCCAGGCGCAGGGCGGGCGTTAAGCGGCACGGTCAGCTTTCGCGCCGAAGGCGCATATATTTGTTCACGCGGAGACGCAGAGACGCGGAGAAAGAACAGTATTTCTCCGCGTCTCTGCGTCTCCGCGTGAATATTTCTGCCTGCGGCGCGTTTCCGGCGAAGGGCGGATCTGCCCGCTTCCAGCCCGTCCGCCCCTTCAAATCACCGCACCGTGCGCTTGTAGAGATGCACCAGCCACAGCCCCGTCAAAACCGCCACCGTCAACAAGCGCGGCGGGAGTTTTTCGATCGCGTGGGGCACGCTCCAGAAGAGCGCATCGCCCACGCTGATGACGATCAGCACAAACAGACCGAACAGCAAGGGCGGCAGAATATGACGAGCCTTCATGGAATCGGCATAGCATGGCCGCAGGCCCTCCGCGACAGCGGGACCGCGATAATCGAAACTACAATGTCGGGAATGCCAGTGGTGCGGGTGGTCGGAATCGAACCGACACTCCTTGCGGAACCGGATTTTGAGTCCGGCGCGTCTACCAGTTTCACCACACCCGCACGGCTGGTTCGGCGCAAATGACAAAATCCGGCGCGGGCGTCCAGCCGAAAATCAGCATGAGGCATAAAAGGCCCTCCCGTCGCTTGACAGCATGGGGTGTCGCGCCCACATGCCGCCCAGAATATGTAACGTTATATCATTGATTGGATCGTCATGGCCTCCTTCCCCGACCAGCAGCCCGCCGCGCACTGCCCGAGCGCGCAGGACGGGGGCGTCTCGCGCGGACCCACCGCCTGGCTGGACGGCCTCGCGCTCTGCGCCTCCTCGCTCTGCACCCTGCACTGCCTGGGCTTGCCGCTGCTGTTCGCGCTCCTCCCCGCCTTCGCCAGCCGGATCGATCCGGGCGAATCCTTCCACCTCGTCATGCTGGCACTGGCGGTGCCGACCAGCCTGTTCGCTCTGGTGCAGGGCCGGCGTCGCCATGGCGGGTGGGCACCCCTGCCGATCGGAATCGCCGGACTGACGCTGATGGGCGTCGGCGCCCTTATCGCTGAAGATGCGCTGGCCGAAACGCTCTGGACCGTCGCGGGCAGCCTGATGCTGGCGGGGGCGCACATCCTCAACTGGCGGCGCGGGCTGGCCCGGTAAAACTGCCCGCCTGATCCGATTCGCGAAATATCCGGCGCTTGCGACAACCGCCCTGTCATGATGTTGCTGCAAACCGGCTTCCACGATAGCCTTCTTGCGTAACGATCCGCGCGCGCTATAAGGGCGGCCGTGCAGACATAGATAATTTCAAAAACGGAGAAGGACCATCCTTTGACCGAGCCGTCTGCTACGTTCCTGTTATTTGGTGCCACCGGCGATCTGGCGCGCCGGATGATATTTCCCTCGCTCTACAATCTGCTGTCCGATGGGCTGCTGCCCGACGATTTCCTGATCGTCGCGTCCGGCCGATCCGAAATGGACGACGCCGCCTTCCGCAAGGAGGTGGACGATGCGCTGCGCCAGTTCCTGGCGGCCGACCGCTATGATGCCGATGTCGCCGCCCGCTTCGGCGCGATGATCGGCTATCAACCGGTCGATGCCGGCAATGCCGACCAGTTCGCGAAACTGGCCCAGCGGATCGACGGTCGGCTGGAGCGCGGCCTGTCGGTCTATCTCTCCACCCCGCCCTCGCTCTTCGCACCGACCGCGCAGGGCCTGGCCGACGCCGGCCTCATCACGCCGCACACGCGGATCGCGATGGAAAAGCCGATCGGCAAGGATCTCGCCTCGTCGAAGGTCGTGAATGACGGCATCGGCGCCCTGTTCGCCGAAAGCCAGATTTTCCGCGTCGACCATTATCTGGGCAAGGAAACGGTCCAGAATCTGCTGGCGCTGCGCTTTGGCAACGTGATGTTCGAACCGCTGTGGAACACCACGGCGATCGACCATGTGCAGATCACCGTGGGTGAGACGGTCGGGCTGGAAGGCCGCGTTTCCTATTATGACGGCGTGGGCGCCCTGCGCGACATGGTGCAGAATCACATCCTGCAAATCCTGTCGATCATTGCCATGGAGCCGCCCGCCCGCATGGACCCGACCGCCGTGCGCGACGAGAAGGTGAAGGTGCTGCGATCGCTGCGTCCCATGACCGACGAAACGGTCAAAACGCACAGCGTGCGCGGCCAATATACGCCGGGCGCGGTCAGTGGTCAGATCGTCACCGGCTATGCCGACGAACTGGGCCAGCCGTCCGATACCGAGACGTTCGTGGCCCTGAAGGCCTATATCGACAATTGGCGCTGGCAGGGCGTCCCCTTCTACCTGCGCACCGGCAAGCGGATGCCCGCGCGCCAGTCCGAAATCGTGATTCAGTTCAAGCCGGTGCGCCACAGCATCTTCGGCCGCGACGGGCATGGTACGGGGCTGGAGCCGAACACGCTGGTCATACGCTTGCAGCCGGAGGAATATATCCGCCTGGCCATCATGAGCAAAAGGCCGGGGCTGGAACGGCAGGTGAAGCTGGACGAGGTGACGCTGGACGTCTCGCTGACGGCCGCCTTTGCCGGGCAGCGCCGCCGCATCGCTTATGAACGATTGATCCTGGACCTGCTGGCCGGTGACCAGACCCTCTTCGTCCGCCGTGACGAGGTGGAGGCGCAATGGACATGGATCGATTCGATCATCGACGGGTGGAAAGAGGCCAATGTGAAGCCCGCCGCCTATTCTTCGGGGAACTGGGGTCCGTCTTCGGCCATTGCCCTAATCGAACGAGACGGAGCCAGCTGGCATGACTGAATTGAATCCGGTGATCGCAAAGGTCACCGACCGCATCGTGCAGCGCAGCGCCGCTTCGCGTCTGAAATATCTGGACCTGATCGAACGGGGCCGCGACGCCGGCACAAATCGCGCGCAACTGTCCTGCGGCAATCTGGCCCACGCCTTTGCCGCCAGCGGCGACGACAAGGCGGTGATCCGCACCGGCGCGGCGATGAACATCGGCATCGTGACGTCCTATAACGACATGCTATCGGCGCATCAGCCCTATGGCCGCTATCCGGAGATCATCAAGATCGCGGCCCGCGAAGTCGGCGCCACGGCGCAGGTGGCGGGCGGCGTGCCGGCCATGTGCGACGGCGTGACGCAGGGACAGGCGGGCATGGACCTGTCGCTGTTCAGCCGCGACACGATCGCGCTGGGCACGGCCGTCGCACTCAGCCACGCCATGTTCGAAGGCGCGATGCTGCTGGGCATTTGCGACAAGATCGTGCCGGGCCTGCTGATCGGCGCGCTGCGTTTCGGCCATCTGCCGACCATCCTGATCCCGGCCGGCCCGATGCCATCGGGCCTCGCCAACAAGGAAAAGGTGCGCATCCGCCAGCTTTATGCCGAAGGAAAAGTCGGCAAGGACGAACTGCTGGAATCCGAAAGCGCCTCCTATCATGGCGCGGGCACCTGCACCTTCTATGGCACCGCCAACAGCAACCAGATGATGATGGAGATGATGGGCCTGCACATTCCCGCCGCCTCCTTCGTCCATCCAGGTACGAAGCTGCGCACCGAACTGACCCGTGCGGCGACGCATCGTATTGCCGAAATGGGCTGGGATGGCGACGATTATCGTCCGCTGGGCCATTGCATCGATGAAAAGGCGATCGTCAACGCGATCATCGGCCTGATGGCGACGGGCGGATCGACCAATCATGCCATCCATTTGCCCGCCATCGCGCGGGCGGCGGGCATCCATATCGACTGGACCGACTTTGCCGAGATTTCGGACGTCGTGCCGCTGCTGGCGCGCGTCTATCCCAATGGTTCGGGCGACGTGAATAATTTCCATGCGGCCGGCGGGATCAGCTTCGTGATCCGCGAACTGCTGGATGCCGGACTGCTGCATGGCGATATCCTGACCGTCGCGCCCGGCGGCATGGCCGGCTATGGGCAGGAACCGGTGCTGGAAGACGAAAAGCTGGTGTGGCGCGACGTGCCTGCATCCCGCGACGAAGCGATCCTTCGCCCCGCCGCCAACCCGTTCCAGGCCGATGGCGGCATGAAGCTGCTGGAGGGCAATCTGGGCCGCTGCGTCATGAAGGTGAGCGCGGTGGACAAGGAACGCTGGACGATCGAGGCGCCCGCCGCCGTCTTCCACGATCAGGACGATGTGCTGCGCGCGTTCAAGGCCGGCGAACTGGAGCGCGACGTCGTGGTCGTGGTCCGCTTCCAGGGGCCAAAGGCCAACGGCATGCCGGAACTGCACAAGCTGACCCCGGCGCTGGGCGTCTTGCAGGATCGCGGGTTCAAGGTCGCCTTGCTGACCGACGGCCGCATGTCCGGCGCGTCCGGCAAGGTGCCCGCCGCCATCCATCTGTCGCCCGAAGCCCTGGCCGGCGGCGCGATCGGCAAGCTGCGCGATGGCGATCTGGTGCGGGTCTGCGCGGAGACGGGCGACGTCACCGCGCTGGTCGATGCGGCGACATGGGACGCACGGGACATCCCCGCCGCTCCGCCCCCGCCCTACGACACCGGCCGCGAACTGTTCGCCCTCTTCCGCCATCATAGCGATCTGGCCGAACAGGGCGCGTCGCCGATCCTGGCGGCGATGGAAAGCGAGATTTGAACCATTAATCCTCGTCATTCCCGCGAAGGCGGGAATCCATCTCCTGACATCGCGGCCAGCCTCTAGGCCCGGAGATGGATCCCCGCCTTCGCGGGGATGACGAATAGAAAGGGTCTGAACATGACCGACATCATCGCCGCCGACATCGGCGGAACCAACGCCCGCTTCGCCCGCGCCTCGCTCGATGAAAAGGGCGTGCCGACGCTCGGCACCGTGCGCAAATATAAGGTCGCCGACTATCCCAGCCTGCAAGCCTGCTGGGCCGCCTTCGCGCAGGACGAACAGAAGGAAGGCGATGGCGATCTGCCTCGCGCCGCCTCCATCGCCTTCGCCACCGCGATCGGGCGCGACGTCATCAAACTGACCAACAGCAATTGGGTGATCCGCGCCGATACGCTGGCGGCCGACATCGGCGTCGATACCGTACGCCTCGTCAATGATTTCGAGGCGGTGGCCCATGCGGTATCCCGCCTGCCGGCCGAAAATCTGCCTTTGCTGTTCGGGGAGGATCGCCCCTTCCCCACCGATGGCGGCGTGACCATCCTCGGCCCCGGCACCGGCCTTGGCGTCGCGATGATCGCTTATGATCAGGGCCATCCCCATGTGATCGCGACGGAGGGCGGGCATCTCGACTTCGCCCCGCTCGATCATATCGAGGAGAAGATCCTCTCCTACCTGCGCGACAAATTCCTGCGCGTGTCGACGGAGCGGATCGTATCCGGCCCCGGCCTCAATTATATCTACAAGGCGCTGGCGACGATCGGCCATGACCGGGTCATGCTGATGGAAGACCCCGAATTATGGCAGGCCGCGCTCGACGGCAGCGACGAATTCGCCCGCCGCGCGCTCGACCGTTTCTGCCTCTGCTATGGCTCCGTCGCGGGCGATCTGGCGCTGGCCCATGGCCCGCACAGCGTGGTGCTGGCCGGCGGCCTGACCCAGCGGATGAAGGATTTTCTGCAAACGAGCGGGTTCCACACTCGCTTCAAGGCGAAGGGCCGGTTCGAAAGCCTGATGGCGACCGTGCCGATCCGCTGCGCCATTCATGATGAAATAGGGCTGTTCGGCGCTGCCGCAGCGTTCAGGGAGAAGTGATAATGAGCAAGCTGACCGTCGAACAGGTGATGGACCTCGCCCCGGTGATCCCGGTGCTGGTGGTGGATCGGGTCGAAGATGCGTTGCCGATCGCGCGCGCGCTGGTCGCGGGCGGCCTGCCCGCGCTGGAAGTGACGCTGCGCACCCCTGCCGCGCTGGACGTGATCCGCGAAATGGCGAAGGTCGAGGGCGCGGTCGTCGGCGCCGGCACGGTGCTGAACCCCGCCCAGCTGGACGCCGCGATGGAAGCCGGCGCGCGCTTCATCGTCAGCCCCGGCCTCACCAAGTCGCTGGGCAAGGCCGCGATCGCCGCGAAAATCCCCTTCCTGCCCGGCACCGCCACGGCCGGCGACATCATGCGCGGCATGGACATGGGCCTCACGCATTTCAAATTCTTTCCGGCCGAAACATCGGGTGGCCTGCCGGCCTTGAAGGCGCTCGCCGCCCCGCTTCACACCGCCCGCTTCTGCCCCACCGGCGGCATCACGCCGCAGAGCGCGCCCGAATGGCTGGCCCAGCCCTTCATCAAATGCGTCGGCGGCAGCTGGGTCGTGCCCAAGGGACCGGTCGATCCCGACAAGATCGAAGCGCTGGCCCGCGAAGCGGCGGCGCTGCCGCGCTAAGGTTGGGCGCGGGGTCATTGCGCCCCGCCTCTCCTCCGCCTAGATGAAGCATATGAATCCGCGCCGTCTCCTTGCCGCCCTGGCCCTGTTCCTGTCCGGCTGTGCCGGCGCGCCGCAAAGCTATCCCTCGCTCGCCAAGCGCGCGGTGGAAAGCGCCCCCGTCGCGAAGATCAGCCCGCCCTCCGCCCCGGTCCCGGCCGATGCCGCGCTCTCGGCGGAAATCGCCAAATATATGGGTCAGGCAGACAAGGGCGCAGCCGCCTTCGACACCGCTTATGCCAAGGCCGACAAGGCGGTGCGCGCCGCATCGGGCGCAGCCGTATCGAGCGACTCATGGGTCGCGGCGCAGGTGACGATCAGCGCGCTCGAATCCGCCCGCAACGACAGCGTGTCGGCGCTCGCCAGCCTCGACACCCTCTATGTCCAGCGCAGCAATGCGGTTGCCGATGGCAAGGCCGCCGGTGGTCTTGAGGATGTGGACGCCGCCCGCAGCGCCGCGCTGGCCCTGGTCGACCAGCAGAATGACCGCATCGACGCGATGAAGACGCGATTGCCGCAGCCCTGACGAGCAGCAGAAACTGACGTCAGCGATAACGTCATCCCGGGCTTGACCCGGGATCCCGCTTTTCTTTCGATCCCGGCTTTGGGAAGGCAGCGGGGCCCCGGGTCAAGCCCGGGGTGACGACGCTTGGGTATTCCGCTACGTCCGCCTTATTCCCCCATCGCCTTCACCGCGCCCTTATGCGCCTTGGCGTTGTGGACATAATGATCCACCCCTTCGCGCATATCCAGGATCGCTTCGTCGCTCAGATCGCGCATATATTTGGCCGGGCGCCCGGCCCATAGCTGGCGATGCAACACCCGCTTGCCCGGCGACAAAAGCGCCCCCGCTGCCAGCATCGCGTCGCTCTCCACCGTGCAGCCGCTCATCACGATCGCGCCCAGCCCGACGAACGCCCGGTCCTCCAGCACGCAGCCATGGATCATCGCCATATGGCCGATCAGCACATCGTCGCCGATGATCGCGGGCCAGCCATCTGCCGGTCGCCCGTCCGCCCGGTCGCCGGGGCTGTCGCAATGGATGACGCTACCGTCCTGCACATTGGTCCGCGCGCCGATCCGCACCCGGTTCACGTCGCCCCGGATTACGCAATTATACCAGATGCTGGCATCCTCGCCGATCTCGACGTCGCCGACAATCCGGCATCCCGGCGCGATGAAGGCGCTGGGGTGGATGCGTGGGACTTTGCCGTTGAAGGGGATGATGCTGACGTCCGGATAATCGCTGGCGGCCATTATGGCTCTCCTCTCATGGTCTGACCTTCAGCACCGGTAATATGCTGGCATGGTCGTCGGTCCAGGCCGAAAATCCCGGTCGGGGCTTCAGATATTGCCATTGTTCGCGGCCGGACAAGGCGACCAGCCGGTCCAGTTGGGCCGGATCGCGCGACAGGGCGACCCAGATCGACGCTGCGTAGTTGCGATCCGCGTCCCGCTTGTCGGGCAGATAATGGCGCAGCCGCGCATGCCATCCTGCCGCCGCCGCATCGCCCGCGACCACTGGCCGCAGGTCGAGATAGCGGTTGGAAATATGGATCAGCAGGACGCCATCGCGTGCCAGCCGCCGCCCGTAAATGTTCAGCGCCTCCCGCGTCAGCAGGTGCATCGGGATGGAATCGGACGAAAAGGCATCGATCACCAGCAGGTCCGCCCCGCCCACAGGCTGCCGCGCCAGTGTCATGCGCGCGTCGCCGATGATGATGTTCGCTCTGGGCTGGCATCGCGACAGGAAGGTGAAGTCGGCCGGATCGCGGGCGATCGCCACCATCGCCGGGTCGATCTCGTAAAAATGCCATGTCTGGCCGGGGCGAATATAACAGGCCAGCGTCCCCGCACCCAGGCCGACCACATCGATCCGCGCGCGCGGTCCGAACAGCGCCGGCGCATTGCGCATCGCCAGCCCCACGCCCGAATCCGGCGCATAATAGCTGGTGGGGTCCAGTTCCCTGTCCTTCGCCCGGTTCTGGATACCGTGCAGCGTCGTGCCGTGGAACAGGATGCGCTCGCCCGCTCCGGCGCCGCGATCCCTGTTCGCCACGCCATAGACCCCGAAATAGCTGCGGGTCAGCATGCCGCTGGCCGATTGGGACAATTTCTCCCACCCGCTCAGGCACAGCATCAGATAGACGAGCATCCCCGCCGTCAGCCAACGATGCCCCAGCGCCACTATCGACAAGCCGATGATGGTGACGAAGCTGATGGTCTTGAAAATCTGCGTATCGAGTCCGGGTACCAGCCCGCCGCCGACCAGAGACAATATGAGGCCGATCAGCAGGATGATCGTCGCCAGCCAGACACGCCGCTGCGGATTTTCCCAGATCAGGCGCGGCAGACGCAAGGCCGCCTCCCGATCCGGCAGCAACAGCGCGGCCGCCGCCAGCAGGATGGGATATTCATAGGTCCAGTCGAAGATCAGCGGCGCGATCAGTGCACAGAACAACCCGCCCAGCATGCCGCCTACCGACATCAGCAGATAGAAACGGGTCAGATGCGCAGGCGCCGGCCGCAATTCGTAGAGCCGGGCATGGAGCGCGGTCGATGCCACGAACAGCACGGCAACGATGCCCAGCGCAATGAAGACGGGAAAATGGACGCCGCCGGTAAAGGCGATGCAGGCACCGATCAGCAGGATCAGCGGCGCAATCGACACGCAGAAGTCCGCGCCGCCCCGCCCCGCCGCAAAGGCCAGCGAGAAGCTGAGCAGATAGAGGCCCAGCGGCACGATCCACAGCAACGGCATGGCGACGATATCGGTGGTGAGGTAGAGGCTGGTCGCCAGCATCAGGCCCGATGGCACGGCCGACAGCGCCAGCCAGTGCAGCATGCGCCGGGTGCCCGGCGGCGGCGCGTCGCTCGCCTCCACCGCCACTTCGCCGGGGCTGTCCGCCGGCAATCGCCGGGCGCTCATATAGACCAGGAAGAAGAGCGCCCCATAGCCGAGCGACCAGAGGATGCTTTGCGCCTTCAGCGCCAGCAGCGGCTCCACCAGCAACGGATAGGCGATCAGCCCGGCAAAACTGCCCAGGTTCGATGCGGCATAGAGCGGATAGGGATCGCGTCCTTCCGACAGTGCATACCAGCGTTGCAGCAAAGGCGCCTGCGCCGCGACCACGAAGAAGAGCGGACCGATCGACGCGCCCAGCAGCCACAGCACCCAAAGGGCCGGCTCGATGTCGGCGGACGGTTGCCACCCCATCAGGCCGATCGGCAGGAAAATGGCGGAAATCAGGAACAGGCCGAGGTGGATCAGCGCCTGCCGCCGCGCCGGAACACGGCCCAGCAGATGCGCATAGGCATAGCCCGCCAGCAACAACGCCTGATAGACCAGCATGGCGGAATTCCACACCGACGGCGCCCCGCCCAGACGCGGCAGCGCCATGCGGGCGATCATCGGCTGGACCAGAAACAGCAGGAACGACCCCGCACAGATCGTGACGACGAAGCGGGTACGCGTGCCTATCAAATTCCAGTCCTCCTGCCGCCCGGCCCCTGTCATGGGGCAGCAGGCGGGCAGGACACAAGCAGGATTGTGGCAGAAGACGAACGATGTCGGTGGATTACCCGCCCAACAGCCGCGCTGCATGCAGCGCATGATAGGTCAGCACGCCCGAACAACCGGCGCGCTTGAACGCCATCAGCGTTTCCAGCACCATCGTGTC
Source organism: Sphingobium limneticum (assembly GCF_008710165.1). Taxonomy (NCBI): domain Bacteria; kingdom Pseudomonadati; phylum Pseudomonadota; class Alphaproteobacteria; order Sphingomonadales; family Sphingobiaceae; genus Sphingobium; species Sphingobium limneticum. The sequence goes on from NZ_VYQA01000002.1 coordinate 372,630, forward strand.
GCGATCGGCTGCGCCGGCGGCGACCGCATGTTCGATCATCGCATATTCGCCCGACACCTGATAGGCGAAGACCGGCACGGCGAAGCGGTCGCGCACGCGCGCGACGATATCCAGATAGGGCAGGCCCGGCTTCACCATCACGCTGTCGGCGCCCTCGGCCAGGTCCAGCGCCACTTCGCGCAGCGCTTCCTCGCCATTGGCGGGATCCATCTGGTAATTTTTCTTGTCGCCCTTCAACAGCCCGCGCGATCCCACCGCATCGCGGAACGGGCCGTAGAAGGCGCTGGCATATTTGGCGGCATAGGCCATGATCTGCACATTGGCATGGCCGCCCTGTTCCAGCGCGGCGCGGATCGCGCCGACCCGGCCGTCCATCATGTCGCTGGGGGCGATGATGTCCGCGCCCGCCGCCGCCTGGTTGAGCGACTGGCCGACCAATATGTCGATGGTCGCATCATTGAGGACATAGCCGGTATCGTCCAGCAGCCCGTCCTGCCCATGGGCGGTATAGGGGTCCAGCGCCACGTCGGTCAGGATGCCGATATCGGGCACCGCATCCTTGATCGCGCGGATCGCCCGGCACATCAGATTATCGGGATTGAGCGCTTCGGTCCCGTCGTCGCTGCGTCGGTCCACCTGGGTATTGGGGAAGAGAGCAAGGCAGGGAATGCCGGCATCGCGCGCGTCCTTTGCCCGCTCGACCATCAGGTCCACCGACCAGCGCGACACGCCGGGCAGCGCGCCGATCGGTTCTTCCACGCCGGTCCCTTCGGTCACGAACAGCGGCCAGATGAAATCGCTGGGCGACAGGCGGTTTTCGGCATGCATCGCCCGGCTCCAGGCCGATGCACGGGTGCGGCGCAGGCGCAGCGCCGGATAGGGTGCGTATGTCATGCCAGCGGATGTAGGCCGGGGGTCCGGGGCGATCAAGCCGGGCAGTTTGTCCCAGGCGCCTTGCGTCCAAAGCGGGGGAAGATTTTACCGATCGTTTAGACATTGGTCTAACCAGGCCAGGAATATTAGCTTTCATTAACCCCGATATCGCAGGGCTGGATCAGCGACGGACAGGAAAGCCCCCATGATCAGCATCACTTCGGACCCAAGCCGCAGCCTCGTCATCGCGCAGATGACCGGCTTTCTCGAACCGGCGGACGTTCGGCGTTTCAGCGACGAGAAAGAGGCCGCCGTCATCGCCATGGGGCTGGGGTCCGACGAATATTATCTGCTGGTCAACACCGAAGGCTGCGTCATCCAGTCGCAGGAAGTGGTGGCGACCTTCATGCGCGTGATGCTGGAATCTCCCTTCCGCTCGCGCCGTCTGGCGGTCGTGCGGCACGACAATCTGACCCGCATGCAGACCCGCCGCATCCTGAGCGTCCGGGACGAGGCCGACATCTTCGCGTCCGTGGCAGAGGCGGAAGAATGGCTGTTCGCCGCCCCGGTGCAAAGGCGCGCCGCCCACGGCTAGAGCATTTTGAAGTCAGCTGGCACAGCTGACGGCTCGCAAAATGCGGAAAACAAAAGACTCTTACGGCATGGCCCGATTCAATCTAACCGGATCATGCGACAAGCCAGCTTTCATCGCCGCCGCGCATCTCCTATGGACCGCCGATGCGCGCCATCCATCATATCGCCCTCATCTGTTCCGACTATGACCGTTCGCGGGCCTTCTATCGCGACATATTGGGCCTGCCGGTGATCCGCGAAGTGTGGCGCGCGGAACGGGAATCGTGGAAATGCGATCTGGACGCGGGCAATGCGCAGATCGAACTCTTTTCCTTCCCCGCGCCCCCGCCCCGGCCCAGCCGCCCCGAAGCGCTTGGCCTGCGCCACCTCGCCTTTCTGGTCGACGATCTGGACGCGGAGGTCGCACGACTGGCGGCGGCAGACGTTGCCTGCGAACCCATCCGTATCGACGAATATACCGGCCAGCGCTTCACCTTCTTCGCCGACCCGGACGGGCTGCCGCTGGAACTCTATGAAAGCGCGCCAGCGGCCTGACGCCGTTATTTCGCAAACCGCTTGAAGAAACTGTCGTCGTTCCACGCCGGCCGCACCGCCGCATTGGCGACGCGCAGCGTGACTGCGGTCACATAGGCGTTCAGCTTCGCCGTCTCCGCCGGCAGCACCGGCTGGTTCAGATCGTCGAACGGCGAATGATAGATATTGGCCCGCCACGCCTTTTCCGTGGTCGCTTCGGGTGTCCCCGCCTTGAACCCATATTTGAAGAAGAGCGCCGGGATGCCCTGCCGAATGAAGGCATATTGGTCGGACCGGATGAAAACGTTGCGATCCGGGAAGGGATCGGGCGTGATCGGCAGGTTCATCTGCGCGCTCACCACTTCGGCGTCCTTGCCCAGGCTGCTCTGGTCATAGCCCACCGGCGTCACGCTGGTCAGGGGAAAGATGGGCAGCGCCATGTCGAAATTCAGGTCCGCCACGATGCTCTTGGCCGGCACGGTCGGCCGCCCCGCAAAATAGCGCGCGCCCAGCAGCCCCTTCTCCTCCGCCGTGACGATGGTGAACAGGATGGAGCGCTTGGGCTTCACCTTGCTCGCCTTCAATGCGCGCGCGATTTCCAGCAGGCTGGCCACGCCCGACGCATTGTCGAACGCGCCATTATAGATGGCGTCGCCCTTGATCGGCGTGCCGATGCCATAGCCGTCCAGATGCGCCGACAGCACGACATGCTCGGCCTTCAGCCTGGGATCGCTGCCCGGCATGACCGCCACCAGATTGGGCGAAGTCAGGTCGCGCCGCGTGGCCGCCACCTGCGCCTTCAAACGCAGCGCCAGCGGGAAGCTGGCGACCGGGGCGGATGCATCGGCCGCCGCCGCGATGGCCGCGAAATCCTTGCCCGTGCCCGCGAAGAACTGCGCCGACTTGGCCGGATCGAACTGCGCGCTCAGAAAGGGCAGCTTCGTTTCCCGCATGGCATCGTCGGCAAAATAGAGCGCCGGCGCCCCGGCCAGCGCGACCCGGCGCACCCAGGGGATTTCCACCTGCCCCGGCGTCACCAACGCGATGAGGCCGACCGCCCCCTGCTCGGCCAGCCATTGCGACCGTTCCGACCGGGCATGGGATTTCAGCGCACCCGAAATATTCGCCGGCCCGCCGGACAGCACCACGACGATCTTGCCCTTCAGGTCCAGCCCGGCAAAATCATCATGGCCCGCTTCCGGCAGATGCAGGCCATAGCCGGCAAAGACCATCGGCGCGTCGATGCTTTCGGGCACCGGCCCGCCGCTCCCTGAAAAGATGAGGTCGCCCGGCACCGCCAGCGCCGTCTCCCCCTGCGGCCCCACCAGCGCGGCGCTGCTGCGGTCCGACTGGATGCGCTGCTCGACGAAGGCGACCGGCTGCTTGTAGCCATCCACCCCGGCGGGCTTCAGCCCCAGCGCCTTGAACTGGCCGATCACATAATCGGCCGCCCGGTCATAGCCCGGCGTACCGGTCCCGCGCCCTTCCATGCCGTCATTGGCCAGCGCCTCGACATGCGCCCACCAGCGCGCGCCGTCATCGACCTGCGCATGGGCCGTGCTCGCGATCAGGGACAGCAGGGGAAGAGCGATGAGGGACAGGCGCATAGAGGCGGACTCCGCTTATTATCAAGGGGCTAACATGCCAGACCCTGTCTGACGAACAAGGGGGCTTGGAACCGCCACCGCGCATGTGTATTATCCCCGCAATACACAAACAGGAGATAGCGATGTCCCGCCCCCTTCCCCTTTTCGCCCTCATGGTCGCGGGCATGGCTCTGTCAACCGCCGCCTGCTCGCGCACCGACGAAACCCCCTCCGCCGAAAAGGTCGCGCAAAGCACGCAGGACTGGGCGAAACTCAGCCAGTTCGACGCGATCGAGGCGACCGGCCCGGACAATGTCGTCGTCACCATCGGCGAGCATTTCAAGATCAGCGCCGACGGCGATGCCAAGGCGGTGGCCGATCTCGACATCCGCACGAAAGGCGGCACGCTCATCATCGGCCGCAAGTCCAAGGGCGACTGGAGCTGGGGCCGCAAGGATGGGGATAAGGGCGCGACCGTCCATGTCACCATGCCCATGATCAAGTCCGCCGACCTGACCGGCGCAGGCGATTTCGATCTGGACAAGGCGCAGGGCGACAGCCTAACCCTGTCGCTGACCGGCGCGGGCGATTTCCGCATCGGCGCGGTGACGCTCAAGTCGCTGACCACCGACATTACCGGCGCAGGCTCCATGAAGATCGCCGGCACAGCGGACCAGGCGAAATTCTCCATCACCGGCGCAGGCAATATCGACGCCGAAGCGCTGAAGGTCGGCACGGCGAAGGTCGACATATTGGGCGCGGGCGACATCGACTTTGCCTCCGACGGGAAGGTCGCTATCAGCATCATGGGTCCGGGCGACGTGACGGTGAAGGGCAAGGCGCAATGCACGAAGAGCGGAATGGGACCGGGCGAGGCACGCTGCGCGCCCTGATCATCGCGGCGCGGCTGCTGCCCGTCGCGTTGGAAAGCGCGGCGCGGCTGCTGCCCGTCGCGTTGGAAAGCGCGGCGCGGCTGCTGCCCGTCGCGTTGGAAAGCGCGGCGCGGCTGCTGCCCGTCGCGTTGGCAAGTGCGGCGCGGCTGTTGCCCGTCGCGGCAGCAACCAGCGCGGCGGCACTGCTGTTCGCCGCGCCGGCCAGTGCGGCGACGCGTGGCTTCACCATCACCAGTTTCGACGGCATCCGCGTGGATGCGCCCGTCACCGTGGTTCTGACCACCGGGCCGGGCGCGTCGGCGCGGGCGGAGGGCGATCAGGGCGCGCTCGACCGGCTGAAGGTCGATGTGTCCGGCCGCCTGCTGATCGTGTCGATGGAGCGCCCGCGCGCCGGCGAAAAGAGCAGCGGCGCGGCGACCCTGCGCCTGTCGACGCCGATGGTCGATCGGATCATCCTGACTGGCGGCGGCTCGGTCGCCGTCAATCGGATGAAGGGCTTGCAGGGGCAGGTTTCGCTGGGCGGCAATGGCGATATCAGCATCAGCGACGTGCAACTCGACCGGATCGACATATTGCTGGCGGGCAGCGGCCGAACGACGCTGGCGGGCCGTACCGGCATCGCCAATGTCCATGTCACCGGCCCCGGCGCGATCGCCGCCGAACCGCTGCGCGCACGCCAGGCCAGCATCCGCAACGAAGGCCCCGGCACCATCGCCCTGACCGCCGACGTCACGGCCAAGGTCGTGACATCGGGATCGGGCAACATCAGCGTAGCCGGCAAGGCCGCCTGCACCGTGGACAATCGCGGCACCGGCCGCGTGACGTGCGGGGGCGAGAATTATTAGGGCGAGGCGGAGCGGGCCATAAGCGAGCATGGGGCGATTAAGGGTGGAAAGCGGACGGCCTGCTTGTCTTGGCCCTCTCCCGTTTTCACGGGAGAGGGTTGGGTGAGGGTCTTTCTTCTTGCTGGCAAGAAATGCTTGTCCAGGAAGAAGCAAGGCCCTCACCGACATCGACTAGGCAGCAAGCTGCCAAGTCTCCGTTGCCTCTCCCGCGAAGGCGGGAGAGGGGAGCAGGAGCGCCCGCAAATGGTTGCAACCAGACCAGTCAGTCGCTTGATTAAGCTCCCTTTCCGGCGGCGCGACGGCGATAAGTGAGAGAGCGGCGCACGATAGGATGAAGCCGAGCAACGGAGAATGGTGTGAGCACTGCACGGCGAACTCTGATCGGATGCGCCTTAGTGGCTGGGGCTGCCTTCTGTTTCTGGTTGGGCACGCTGGTCCCGCAGCGCCCCCAACAAGGGCCGGAACATGAGCGTCCGCTTGCGCCGTCGAACAGGGCACCCTCGCAGCAAACAGGGCGTAATATCTTCTCTTCCTCGATCGCCAATGACCCCTATGTCATTCAGCAATGGAAAGATTCCATCGAAACGCTCGAACGGCGGTGCCGGGATGCCAATGAGTTTTGCACCGAAGCAAGACAGGCACGCCAGCAGATCAAGAAAATACAGTAATCGTCGGCCGCTCCCTTCCCTCCCCCACGCTTTCCTATTCCCGCTTTCTCTGATCTATCCTTGCAGATGGAACAGCAAACCTCCCCCGCCGCGCGCGATCGCGCGCCCGTCACTGATCGCGTCATCGATCGCGCGCACTGGACGCCCGCCCGACAGCGCCTCTTCCTCTCCGTCCTGCTGGACAGCGGCCATGTGTCCATCGCCGCGCGCGCGGCGGGCATGTCGCGGTCCAGCGCGCATCGGCTCCGGCGCAAGCTGGCCGGCACCCCGTTCGATCAGGCGTGGGACCGGGCGCTGGCCGTCCATGCCCATCTGATGGCGGATCCCTTCGCCCAGCCCGCCCGCGCCGCGCCGCCACAACAGCCGTGAGGCAAACCGACATGGGAAGGTCATTGGCCTGTCGCCAACCCGTCGCCCGTCTGTGGCGGCCCTGTCGCGCCCTTGGTGCCAGGGTGGCGCGCACCGGTCGCGCAACTGTAGCGTCGATGGCGTCTCGGTGGAGCGCACCCGTCACCCTTTCGTCGCGCAGATGGCGCAACTGTGTCGCCCAAGCAGTGCGTGCCCGTCGCACCCCCGTCGCAATTGCCCCTTATTGGCCCGACGACGGTGTGAACTTCGACCTGTCGCGTTCCTATGACCTTTGTTTCAGCGAACACGTGCTTATCGAAAACTTTACCAGCCTATGGTTAGACAGGCCCCACTCTTGACAGCCGGATTCCCGACTATGCGCCTTTCCTTCGCCCTGCCCCTTCTGGCCGCACTCGCGCTGCCCCAGTCCGCATGGGCGCAGGTGGCCGTTGCCGATAGCGGCGATACCGGCTGGATGATCCTGTGTGCGCTGCTGTTGCTGCTCGCCGCGCTGCCGGGGTTGATGCTGCGCCATGCGGGGCAGGTGAATGTGCGCAACGCGCTGTCGGTGTCGGCGCAGGGTGCTGCCGTTGCCGCCGTCGCCACGCTGACCTTCGCGATCGCCGGCTATAGCGTCGCTTATGCGCCGGGCAGCCCATGGCTGGGTGGCGGCTCGAACCTGCTGCTCGCAAACCTCGGCGAATTGCGGGACGGGTTGACCGTGCCCGAATCCGCCTTCGTCCTGTTCCAGCTTGCCCTCGCGCTGCTGGCTGCCTGCCTGTTGGTCGGCGCCGTGGCGGAACGGGTGCGGATCGGCTGGTGGATCGCCTTCACCCCGCTCTGGCTGTTGCTCGTCTATGCGCCGATCGCCCATGCGGTGTGGGGCGGCGGCTGGCTCGCGGATCTGGGCGTCATGGATTTTGCCGGCGGGCTGGTGCTGCATGGCACGGCGGGCTTCTCGGCCCTCGCCCTCGCCATCATCGCCGGCGCACGGCGCGAGCCGTCGGACCCTGGCCATACGCCGCTGCTCGCCATGGCGGGCGGCGCGCTCTTGTGGATCGGCCTGTCCGGTGCGGTCGGCGGCTGGGCCCTGGGCGCGACGGATGATGCTGCGACCGCCATCCTCAATCACCTCTTCGCCGCCTGCACCGCCGCGCTCGGCTGGGGCCTGCTCGACAAGCTGCTGGGCGCACGGACCCGCGCCACCGGCATCCTGTCCGGTGCGCTGGCCGGCGTCGCCGCCATCTCCGCCTCCGCCGCGCTGGTCGGGACCGGCGGCGCGATGCTGATCGGCCTGATCGCCGCCATCGTCGCGCGCACCGGGGCCGCCTTCGTCGCGGGCAAGGTCGACGACAGCGCTGGCACCTTCGCCATCCATGGCCTGGGCGGTCTGACCGGCACGCTGCTGCTGCCGGTCTTCGTCCTGCCGCTGATGGGCGGGGTCGGTTTCGACGCCAATATCAGCCTGACCGGCGCGCTCACGTCGCAGGCGATCGGGCTGGTCATCGTCGCGCTCTGGGCCATGGTCGGCAGCGCGATCGCCGCGCTGATCATTTCCGTAGTGATCCCCATGCGGGTGAGCGCGCAGGAAGAATCGGATGGCCTCGACACCAGCCAGCATGGCCAGCAGGGCTGGGACTTCCGCTAACCCCATGGGTGTAGCCGTAGCCATCTTCGCCCATCAGGAAGAGCGCCGGATCGCGCTCTGCCTCGCCTCGATCCCGCTCGACCGGCCTGACATGATTTTCCATGTGCTGGTAAACGGCACCACCGACGACACCGTCGCCCGCGCCCGCGCGGCGGCAGGCGACCGGACCCATATCATCGTCCACAACATTAAGGCCGGCGGCAAATCGCGGACCTGGAATCATATGGTCCACGACCTGCTGTCCGGCGAAGAAGAGGCGGTGATCTTCATGGACGGCGACGCGGAAATCGCACCGGGGTCGTTCGACGCCCTGCTCGCTGACCTCGCCGCCCATCCTCAAGCCAATGCCGCCGCCGGCATGCCGATGAACGGCCGCATGGTGGAAGCCTATCGCCAGGGATTGCGCGACGAAGGCGGCCTGTTCGGCGATCTCTATGCGCTGTCGGGCCGCTTCGTCGCGGCGATCCGGGCACACGGCCTGCGCTTGCCGGAGGATCTGATCGGCGACGATGGACTGGTCGCAGCCTGGGCACATACCGACCTTATGGACGACAGCCATTGGGTGCATGATCGGGTGCTGGCCTGCGAAAATGCAGGCTTCATCGCCGAGCAGGTGAGCCTCGCCCGCCCCTCGACATGGGCGATGCAGTATAAAAGGCTGATCAATTATTCGGTGCGCTTCTATCAGAACCGCATCGTGTCCGACATCATGACGCGCGAGGGGCCGGTGGGCCTCCCCGCGCGTCTGGCTAGTCTCTATGGCGACTGGCTCCCCCAATGGCGTCCGCGCCCCGGTCTGACCGGATGGTTCGACCGGAAGGCGCTTGCCCGCATGCGCAAGGCCGCCTCTTAGCGGTCCTTACCGGCCAGTTCCTTGTTGACGTACAGAGCGACCATAGTGGCCACCGCGCCGGACAGGAGGTAAATGCCCGACGCCGCGAGGCCGAACTTGACCGACAGCAGCAACGCCACCAGCGGCGCGAAGCCGGCACCGACCAGCCAGGCCAGATCGGACGTCAGCGCCGAACTGGTATAGCGGGCCTCGGTCGCGAAATTGGACGCCACGACGCCCGACGACTGACCGAAGGACAGGCCAAGCAGCATGAAGCCCAGGATCATGAAGGCGACTTCGCCCAATTCCCCGCCATTCAGCAGCAGCGGCGCCATCAGTGCGAAGATCGCGATGCCCAGCGCCGACCAGCCGAGCAGCGAACGACGACCTATCTGGTCGGCGATGAAGCCGGATACGACGATGGCGAGCAGGCCCACCGACGCGCCGATCATCTCGATGATGAGAAAGCGGTCGAGCGGCTGGTCGGTATAAAGCGCAACCCAGCACAGCGGGAAGACGGTGACCATATGGAACAAAGCGAAGCTGGCCAGCGGCGCGAACGCCCCGATGACGATGTTGCGCCCTTCCTTCTGCAGCGTCGGCAGGACCGGCGACGGCACCAGATCGCGCTGTTCGAACAGACGTTCGAATTCATGCGTCACCACGATGCGCAGCCGGGCGAAGAGCGCCACGACGTTGATCGCAAAGGCGACGAAGAAGGGATAGCGCCAGCCCCAGTCAAGGAAATCGGCTTCCGTCATGTTGAGGATGGAGAAGGCGAACAGGCCGCTCGCCACGATCAGCGCCAGCGGCGCACCAAGCTGAGGCACCATCGCATACCAGCCACGCTGATGCTGCGGCGCGTTGAGCGAAAGGAGCGAGGCCAGACCGTCCCAGGTGCCGCCCAGCGCGATACCCTGCGCGGCGCGAAGGATGATCAGGACCACCGCAGCATAGTGGCCAATCGTCTCATATCCGGGTAAGAAGGCGATGGCGACGGTAGAGCTGCCGAGCAGGAACAAGGCGCCCGTCAGTTTCGTGCCGCGACCATAGCGCCGGTCGATCGCCATGAAGATCAGCGAACCGATCGGCCGGGTGATGAAGGCTACGGCGAAGATCGCAAAGGAATAGAGGGTGCCGGTCAGCGCATCCACATAGGGAAAGACCAGACTCGGAAACACGATCACCGAGGCGATGGCATAGACGAAGAAGTCGAAAAACTCGGAGGTGCGACCAATGATCACACCGATGGAAATGTCCCCAGGCGCAATCGAATGGTCGCGCGCGTTGATGGCGCGCGCGTCGTCCTCAAGTGGCGTGGAGGTGAAGGCAATGGCCCCTGAACTCATAGACATCCGCTCCTTGGCTTGGCCACCGGTGCGGTTTTCTCGTCTGCCAGTGGCCGTGGAATGGCAGCATAACAGAAAACGAGCAGAGTCTAAGCAGTATCCCATATCCCAAACATTTTTTGCATTCGCACACAATTGGACAAATTGCCCACTATCCGACTCTGTGCAGAGTCTTTAGGCGCGCGCCATGGCTAACCCTCCCTCCCCCAACAGGATCAGGCTCTTGCGCTGGTCCGCTCCGATTCTTGCGGCGCCGCTGGCGGGCTGCAACTGGGTCGTGATGAACCCGTCGGGCGATATTGCGGTGCAGCAGCGCGATCTGATCCTGATCTCGGTCGCGCTGATGCTCCTCATCGTCATCCCCGTCATGGCGATGGTCGTGTGGTTCGCGGTGCGTTATCGCACCACGAACGAAGCGACTGAAAAGGACTATGATCCCGACTGGGATCACAGCACCAAGCTGGAATTGCTGATCTGGTCGGCGCCTCTGCTGATCATCATCGCACTGGGCGCGCTGACCTGGGTCAGCACCCACAAGCTGGACCCCTATCGTCCGCTCGACCGGATCGACGCGAAGACCGCGATCGACCCCAAGGTCAAGCCGCTGACGGTTCAGGTCGTCGCGCTCGACTGGAAATGGCTCTTCATCTACCCGGATCTGGGCATCGCCACCGTCAATGAACTGACGCTGCCGACCAACGTTCCGGTCCGCTTCGACATCACCTCTTCGACCGTGATGAACAGCTTCTACATCCCCGAACTGGCCGGCCAAATCTACGCCATGCCCGGCATGAAGACGCAGCTCCACGCCGTCGCCAACAAGCCTGCCAAGGGCATCGGCTTCTCCGCCAACTATTCGGGCGCGGGCTTCACCCATATGCGCTTTGGCTATCAGTCGCTGGACCAGGCCGGTTTCAACGCCTGGGTCGCCAAGGTGAAGGGCAGCCATACAGGCCTTGACCGCACTGTCTATCAGGCGCTGGCCAAGCCGTCCGAAAAGGCGCCGGTCGCCTATTTCGGCACCAGCGAAGCCAATTTGTTCGATGCCGTCGTCAACCTGTGCGTCAAGCCGGGCCAGCGCTGCATGAAGGAATTGATGCACATCGACCAGATGGGCGGCGCGGGCAAGGAATCGGCCCACGATACCAAGGGGCTGCAATATGACGTCCCCAACAGCCATGTGATCGACCAGGAAGACCGGAACAAGGGCCAGGAAACTGCCCCCGACGCGCCCGGCGCGTCGGATGCTCCGGCTGCGGATCACTCCTCTCACAGCGGCGCTGATGCGCACGCGCAGCATCGGTAAGGCCCATGACTGGCACAATGACAACAGCACAGATGATCTTCGGTCGTCTGACATGGGACAGCTTCCCATGGCATGAGCCCATCGTCGTCGCGACATTCTGCGCGGTGGTGCTGGGCGGCGCGGCCGTCGTGGCGGCGCTCACCTATTTCAAGCTTTGGGGCTATCTCTGGAAAGAGTGGTTCACCAGCGTCGATCACAAGAAGATCGGCATCATGTATATGGTGCTGGGCCTCATCATGTTCCTGCGCGGCTTTGCCGACGCCGTCATGATGCGCCTGCAACAGGCGCTCGCCTTCAACGGGTCGGAGGGCTATCTCAACGCCCACCATTATGACCAGGTGTTCACCGCCCATGGCGTGATCATGATCTTCTTCGTTGCGATGCCGTTCATCACCGGTTTGATGAACTATATCGTCCCGCTTCAGATCGGCGCACGCGACGTCAGCTTCCCCTTCCTGAACAATTTCTCGTTCTGGATGACCACGGGCGGCGCGGTGCTGGTGATGGCTTCGCTGTTCCTGGGCGAATTCGCCCAGACCGGCTGGCTCGCCTATCCGCCACTCTCCGGGATCGACTATAGCCCGGCCACGGGTGTCGACTATTATATCTGGGCATTGCAGGTGGCCGGTGTCGGCACGACCCTGTCGGGCATCAACCTGATCGCGACCATCGTGAAGATGCGCGCGCCCGGCATGTCCATCATGAAGATGCCGGTGTTCACCTGGACCTCGCTTTGCGCGAACATCCTGATCGTCGCCTCCTTCCCCATCCTGACGGCCACTTTGGTCCTGCTCTCGCTCGACCGTTATGCCGGCACCAACTTCTTCACGAACGACTTCGGCGGTAACCCGATGATGTACGTGAACCTGATCTGGATCTGGGGTCACCCGGAAGTCTACATCCTCATCCTGCCGCTGTTCGGCGTCTTCTCGGAAGTCACCTCGACCTTCTCGGGCAAGCGTCTGTTCGGCTACACCTCGATGGTCTACGCAACCTGCTGCATCATGGTGCTGTCCTACCTCGTGTGGCTGCACCACTTCTTCACCATGGGCTCTGGCGCCAGCGTCAACAGCTTCTTCGGCATCACGACGATGATCATTTCGATCCCGACGGGTGCGAAGCTCTTCAACTGGCTCTTCACCATGTATCGCGGCCGCGTTCGTTTCGAGCTGCCGATGATGTGGACCGTCGCCTTCATGCTGACCTTCACGATCGGTGGCATGACCGGCGTAATGCTCGCCGTGCCGCCCGCAGACTTCGTGCTGCACAACTCGCTGTTCCTGATCGCGCATTTCCATAACGTGATCATCGGCGGCGTGCTGTTCGGCCTGTTCGCGGCGATCAACTATTGGTGGCCCAAGGCATTCGGCTTCAAGCTCAACCAATTCTGGGGCCATGTGTCCTTCTGGTGCTGGCAGGTCGGCTTCTGGCTCGCCTTCACGCCGCTCTACATCCTTGGGTTCATGGGTGTGACGCGTCGTATGCGCGTGTTCGACGATCCCTCGCTTCAGATCTACTTCGTCATCGCCGCGATCGGCGCCGCCATCGTCGCGGCCGGCATCGGCGCCATGCTGGTACAGTTCGCCCTGTCCATCTGGAAGCGCGACGAACTGAAGGTCGAAGGCGATCCGTGGAACGGCCGTACGCTGGAATGGGCGACCAGCTCGCCCCCGCCGGAGTATAATTTCGCCTTCACGCCGGTCGTCTATGACGCCGACAGCTGGGCTGATATGAAGCGCCACGGCTATCAGCGTCCGCTGACCGGCTATCAGGCGATCCATATGCCCAGCAGCACCGGCACCGGCGTGATCCTAGCCGGCCTGGCCACGGTCTGCGGCTTTGCCCTGATCTGGTACATGTGGTGGCTGGCCGCCCTCAGCTTCGTCGGCATGATCGGCTTCGCCATCTTCCACACCTTCAACTACAAGCGCGACTATTACATCCCGGTCGAGGATGTGACGCGTACCGAGGAAGAGCGTACGCGCATCCTCGCCGCTGGAGTCTGACTGACATGAGCAGCGCAACTGCAACCACGGAACCTCGGGCATATCATCTGCCCGAGGAACCGCACCTCCACGAAGGCCACAGCACCATGCTGGGCTTCTGGATGTACCTGATGAGCGATTGCCTCATCTTCGCCATCCTGTTCGCCACCTATGCCGTGCTGGGCGGCAATTTCGCCGGCGGCCCCGGCCCCAAGGATCTGTTCGACCTGCCGCTCATCGCGATCAACACCGCGATGCTGCTCTTCTCGTCGATCACCTATGGCTTCGCCATGCTGGCGATGGAAAAGAACAAGGTCAGCGCCACCCAGGGCTGGCTGTTCGTCACGCTGCTGTTCGGCGGGGCGTTCCTGTTCATCGAACTCTACGAATTCTCGCACCTCATCCATGAAGGCGCGGGTCCGGGACGTTCGGCCTTCCTGTCGGCCTTCTTCACGCTGGTCGGCACGCATGGTCTGCACGTCACCTTCGGTTCGATCTGGCTCATCACGCTGATGGTACAGGTCGCCAAGAAGGGGCTTATCCCCGCCAACAAGCGCCGTCTGCTGTGCCTTTCCATGTTCTGGCACTTCCTCGACGTCATCTGGATCGGCGTCTTCACCTTTGTCTATCTGATGGGAGTCCTGCGGTGAGCGACGCTGTCCATCCCCACGACGCCCATGGCCATGGGCATCATGACGATCATCATGAAGAAGGCGCCCATGGCACTTTCGGCAGCTATATGATCGGTTTCGGCCTGTCGGTAATCCTGACGGCCATCCCCTTCTGGCTGGTGATGTCCGGCGTGCTGGGCGACCCCAAGCTGACCGGCATCGTCATCGTCGCCTTCGCGGCGGTGCAGGTGATCGTGCACATGATCTACTTCCTGCACATGAACACCCGCGTCGAAGGCGGCTGGTCGTTCATGGCGATGGCGCTGACGCTGGTGCTGGTCGTCATCGTTCTGGCCGGTTCGACCTGGGTCATGTATCATATGAACAACAATATGATGCCGCATGCGGACATGGATATGACCGGCGAAATGAACGCCGGCCACGACATGTCAACCATGGCGAACATGAGCGAAATGCCGTGACAACGGCGAACACCGGGGGGCGTGGCAAACGCTCCCCGGCATTCACGATCGGCCTGACGCTGATCGCCCTGATCCTGTTTTCCGGCTTTGGCGCGCTGGGCGCCTGGCAGATCCAGCGCCTTGGCTGGAAGCGCGACCTGATCGCCCGTGTCGATGCCCGCATCCACGCCGCGCCGGTCCCCGCCCCCATCACGGCCACCAAAGCCGACGAATATCGCCGCGTCACCCTGACGGGCACATTCCTGTACGATAAGGCCGCCCTGACGCAGGCCGTCACCGTGCGTGGACCCGGCTTCTGGCTGATGACGCCACTGCGCGCCGCCGACGGTGCCGTCACCCTTATCAATCGTGGCTTCGTGCCCAGCCGCACCGCATCCTATGAGCGGCCGCAGGGCAAAGTGCAGGTCACAGGTCTGCTGCGCCTTACCGAGCCCAATGGCGGCTTCCTGCGCAGCAACGATCCTGCCGCCGACCGTTGGCATTCCCGCGACGTCGCCGCCATCGCACAGGCGCGCAACCTCGGCAGCACACGCCCCTATTTCATCGATGCGCAGCGCGGCCCCTCCCCCACTGCCCTGCCGATCGGCGGCCTGACCGTCGTCAGCTTCCCCAACAATCATCTGCAATATGCCATCACCTGGTTCGCGCTGGCGGCGATGACGCTGGGCGCCTATATGCTGGTCATGCGCCAGACTGGAAAAGATCGCCGGGAATGACCGCGCCGTCCGCCAGACGCAGGCGCTGGCTGCCCGGCCGGTGGCCCGCCGATGCAGCCGGGCGGCGCAACATGGTGCTGCTGGTGCAATTGCGCTGGATCGCCATTGCCGGCCAGATCGCGACGATCGGCCTCGTCCATTTCGGCATGGACATTCATCTGCCGATCGCCTCCATGCTGGTCGTGCCGTGCATCGCCACCGCCATGAACGCCGGCAGCCTCATGGTGCTACGGCGGCGCACCGACATCACCCATGCCGAACTATTTCTGGCGCTGCTGTTCGACGTGTTCGCGCTCACCACGCAGCTCTATCTCAGCGGCGGCGCGACCAATCCGTTCGTCTCGCTCTATCTGGTGCAGGTCGCGCTGGGCGCCATGCTGCTGCATCGCTGGAGTGCCTGGGGTATCGTCGTGGTGTCCACGCTCTGTGCCGCGATGCTTGCCTTCATCTACCGACCGCTCGATCTCAACGAAGCGCTGGAAGGCCATTTGTTCGACCTGCACATCGTCGGCACATGGGTCTGCATCACCATGATCGCGGTGCTGCTGGTGCTGTTCATGACGCGCGTGAACCAGAATCTGCAACAGCGCGAAGCCTATCTGGCGCAGTTGCGGCAGCAGGCGGTGGAGGAAGAACATATCGTCCGCATGGGCCTGCTCGCATCGGGCGCCGCGCATGAACTGGGCACCCCCCTCGCCCAGTTGGCCGTGGTGCTGGGCGACTGGCGGCACATGCGGGAAATCAAGGCGCATCCTGCGCTGGTCGAGGAAGTGGGCGAGATGGAGGCGGCGGTCAAACGCTGCAAGACGATCCTGACCGGCATCCTGATGTCGGCGGGCGAAGCGCGCGGCGAGGCGCCGGAAGTCACCAATGTCCGCGACTTCATCGACATCATCGCGCGCGACTGGCGCAATGCCAATCCCGGCATGCCGCTACGCTGCGACTTTGGCCCGCACAGCTATCCCCGCATCATCGCCGACCCGGTGATCCGCCAGGCCGTCACCAACCTGCTCGACAATGCGCGGGAGGCCGGCGCCAGCTATATCAACATCATGGTCAGCCGCGACAGCCAATGGCTCCACATCGCCGTGCGCGACAATGGCCGGGGATTCGATCCGGCGATGCTGGCCGATGTCGGCAAGCCCTACCGATCGAGCAAGGGCAAGCAGGGCGGCGGCCTGGGCCTCTTCCTGGTGGTCAATGTCGTGCGCAAGCTGGGCGGGCGGGTCGATGCCAGCAACGGCGCGGATGGCGGCGCGATGGTCCAGTTGCGGCTGCCCCTCGACACGTTGGCCATGGAGGAGGAAGAGGAGACTCTTCAGGAGGAGACGGGCGATGACGCATGACCGGCAATTGCTGATCGTCGAGGATGACGAGAGTTTTGCCCGTACCCTCAAACGCTCCTTCGAGCGGCGCGACTATGACGTGCTGCTCGCCGATAGTCTGGAAACAGTGATCGCGGTGCTCGCCGAGCATCGGCCGGGCTTTGCCGTGGTCGATCTGAAGCTCGGGCCGCAATCCGGCCTCGCCTGCGTCCAGGCGCTCCATGCGCATGATCCCGCAATGCTGATCGTCGTGCTGACCGGGTTCGCCAGCATCGCCACCGCGGTCGAGGCCATCAAGCTGGGCGCGACCAACTATCTGGCCAAGCCGTCCAACACCGACGATATCGAAGCAGCCTTCGCCCGCGCGGGCGGCGATCCCGCCACGCCCCTTGCGCCCCGACCGACGTCGATCAAGACGCTGGAATGGGAACATATCCACGAAGTGCTGAAGGATAGCGATTTCAACATTTCCGAAGCCGCACGGCGACTGGGCATGCACCGCCGCACCCTGGCCCGCAAATTGGCCAAGCGGCAGGTCGGCTGATCTTCAACGCTGTTGCAAATCTGGAGCGGGTGAGGGGAATCGAACCCCCGTCGTCAGCTTGGGAAGCTGCTGCTCTACCATTGAGCTACACCCGCGTCTGACCCGCCCATGGCGCAAGCCATGGGCCGCTGTCAACTCGGATCAGCCGTATGGCGCGTCGGCGTCGCGCGCCGGGATCGCACCGCGCCGGCCGATATTCCATCCCGCCAGCCGGTGCCCGGCCAATGCCGCATCGCGCGGACTGGCGCCGGCAAGACGCGCATGGAGATAGCCGCCGTTGAAGGCATCGCCCGCGCCGCTCGAATCGATCACATCGACACGCTGCGGGATTGCGACGACCTCGCCCGCCACCAGGCAGCCGTCGCCGCCCAGCTTGACGACGACATCCTTGCCTTCGCCCGCGCCCCAGCGCGTGGCCGCATCCAGCGCATCGTCCGCCTCCCCCATCTCGACCTCGTCGGCCAGGGTCGGCAATCCCATGTCGCTGACCGTGATCGCCCGGTCGCGCCAGTGGCGCGCGGTCGCGGCATCGTTCCAGAGGCGCGCGCGATAATTGCCGTCGAAGGCGATCTTGCCGCCATGGGCGCGCACCTGCGCGCACAGGTCCAGCAATGCCTCCCGCCCGGCGTCGGGCAGGATCGCCAGTGTGATGAGCGAAAAATAAAGCAGGTCGGATTGCGCCGCCTTCGCCACCATGGCTGCGCTTTCATGGAATTCGAACATGCGCCGCGCCGCCGCTTCGCTGCGCCAATAATGGAAGCTGCGCTCGCCGGTCGCATCCGTCTCGATCGCGTAGAGGCCGGGCAGACGGCCCTGCGCCGCGATCACCAGCGACGTATCGACGCCCTCGGCCTCCCACTGGCCTAGCAGCTGGGCGCTCATGGGGTCGGCACCCAAGGCGCTGGCAAGACGCACCCGATCGCCCGCCCGGGCGAGGTGGATGGCGGTATTGATGACGTCGCCGCCATAGCGCAGGTTCCAGCCGTCGCCTTCGCTCCGGCTCAACTCCAGCATCGCTTCCCCAATGACCGTGATCGTCGCCTTCGTCGCCATGCCTGCTCCGCTCCCAATTTGAGCGGGCTTGGTGGTCAGAGCGGCGCGCCAAGTCAAGGGGTCAGACGTGATCCGCGCGTCCATCGCGTCACGGAACGTTTGCACATGATCGCCGTTTTGCCGAAGGCAAAGGTGCAGCATCCGCTCGCGCCTGATTCGGGGACATGATGATTACCGCCTCCAACCATGAATCGGGCAACCGCTTCGAACTGCTGGTTCAAAGCGTGACGGACTATGCCATTTTCATGCTCGACCCCGACGGCATCGTCGCCAGCTGGAATACGGGCGCTCGCCGCTTCAAGGGATATGAGGCCGACGAGATTATCGGGCAGCATTTCTCGCGATTCTATACGGCGGAGGAGCAGGCTGCAGGCATCCCTGCCATCGCGCTGCTGACCGCGCAGCAGGAAGGCCGGTTCGAGGCCGAAGGCTGGCGCATCCGCAAGGATGGCGGGCGTTTTTGGGCCAATGTGGTGATCGATCCGATTCTGGCGCCCGACGGGCAGTTGCTGGGCTTTGCCAAGGTCACGCGCGACCTGACCGAACGACGTGCTGCGCAGGAGGCCTTGCGCGAAAGCGAAGAACGCTTCCGGCTGCTGGTGCAAAGCGTGACCGATTACGCCATCTACATGATCGACCCCGTCGGTACGATCACCAGCTGGAACATGGGCGCCCAGCGATTCAAGGGATATGACGCAGACGAAATCCTGGGTCAGAATTTCGCCCGCTTCTACAGCGAGGAGGACAGGCTGGCCGGCCTCCCGTCCCGCGCGCTGCATACCGCCGAAACGGACGGCCGGTTCGAGGCGGAGGGATGGCGCATCCGCAAGGACGGGTCCCGCTTCTGGGCCAATGTGGTGATCGACCCGATCCGTACGCCCGACGGGCAACTGTTGGGCTTTGCCAAGATCACCCGCGACTTGACCGAGCGGCGCGAAACGCAGCACGCGCTGGACGAAGCCCGCGACGCCATCGTCCAGACGCAGAAGATGGACGCGATCGGCAAACTCACTGGTGGCGTGGCGCATGATTTCAACAATTTGCTGGCGGTGATCGTCGGCAGCCTGGACCTGGCGCGACAGCGGCTGGCGAGCGGCGGCGACATCAGCCGCTATCTCGACAATGCGATGACGGCGGCGGATCGTGGCGCGACGCTGACGCAGCGCATGCTGGCCTTTGCCCGCAAGCAGGAGCTCAAGCTGCAAAGCGTCGATTGCATCGCGCTGGTACAGGGCATGGCCGAACTGTTCCGCACTACGCTGGGCGCTTCGGTCGTCATCGAAACCCGTTTTCCGTTGGCGATGCCTGCTGCCCATGCCGATGCGGCGCAACTGGAACTCGCGCTGCTGAACCTGGCGGTCAATGCGCGCGACGCCATGCCCAATGGCGGACGCATCACCGTGGAGGCGACGGAAATCGTCGTTGCACAGGATGAGCGGCCCGATCTGGGTGCCGGCACCTATATCCGCCTGTCCATGATGGATGAAGGCGAAGGCATGGATGCCGCGACGCTGGAGCGGGCGCGCGAGCCCTTTTTCACCACCAAGGGCGTGGGCAAGGGCACTGGCCTTGGCCTGTCGATGGTCCATGGCTTCGCGCAGCAATGCGGCGGATCGCTGAGCCTGAAGAGCGAGCCGGGTGCAGGCACCACCGTGTCCCTGTGGCTGCCCGTGGCGTGGAGCGACGCGGATGCCCTGCCCATCGTCCAGTCGGGCGACACGGGCATAGCGGGCGATAGGCCGCTGGTCATATTGGCGGTGGACGACGACCATCTGGTGCTGACGAATACGGCGGGCATGCTGGAAGAATTGGGCCATACGGTCTTTCAGGCCTCGTCCGGCATGGATGCGCTGCGCCTGCTGGAACAGGGGCGGGTAAACCTGATCGTGACGGACCATGCGATGCCGGGCATGACCGGTGCGCAACTGGCCGACAGCATAGAGGAAAAATGGCCGGGCCTGCCGGTCATCGTCATCACCGGCTTTGCCGAATTGCCGCCGCACGCCTCCCGCCGTCCGCGACTGGACAAGCCGTTCCGGCAGGCCGAACTGGCCCGGATCGTCGCCACGACCATGCGCGCATCGTCCATGGAGGCCGATCCGGTTGCAAATATAATACTTCGCGACTGCTAAGGCAGTTTTTCAGAAATCGAACCGAAATAGTGGAAAAGCGGCATTTTTTCGTCGCTCTTTGCTTGCAACATCGGCGCAGTTCGCCAATGGGGTCTTTATGCTGGACCGCACGGACATATCGCCCGCCCCGACGCCGACTTCGCATTTCTTCACGTCGTTGCGGACCCGGTTGCATTATCTCGACTGGGGGAATCCATCCGCGCCCACGCTGATCCTGGTGCATGGCGGGTTCGACCATGCGCGCAGCTGGGACTGGACGGCGCGGGCGCTGTCGCGGGATTATCATGTCATCACGCCGGATCTGCGGGGCCATGGCGACAGCGGATGGTCGCCGGACGGTTCGTACATGATGGGCAATTTCATCTACGACCTCGCGCAATTGGTGGACCTTCTCGATCGGCCGCCGGTCACGATCGTCGGCCATTCGCTGGGCGGCGCCATCAGCCTTCGCTATGCCGGCCTCTTCCCCGACAAACTGCGCAAGCTGGTCGCGATCGAAGGGCTGGGCCTGTCGCCGGGCCGGTTGCAGGAAAAGGCGGAGCAGCCCGCCCCCGACGTCTGGCGCGCCTGGATCGACGGGCGCCGCGCGCGCGCGCGCACGATGCCGCGTCGTTACCCCACCATAGAAGCCGCGATCGGGCGCATGCGCGAACGCAACGAGCATCTGACGGTGGAGCAGGCACTCCATCTGACCAGCCATGGCGTCAACCGGAACGAGGATGGCAGCTATAGCTGGAAATTCGATCCTTATCTCAAAGGGTTGGCGCCGCAAGCAGGTGCGGATGATGAACTGCCCGCTTTCTGGCAGCGCATCACCTGCCCCACTTTGCTGTGCCTGGGCAGCGACAGTTGGGCGTCCAACCCGGAAAAGGACGGGCGCATTCAGCATTTCGCCGACGCCCGGCTGGTCGAGTTCGCCGATGCCGGCCATTGGCTGCACCATGACCAGTTCGATCGTTTCATCGGCGAACTGCGCAGCTTCCTAAAGGGTGAAGCCGGCGATAGCCGCACGGTAGTCCGCCTTTAACCCGGCGATGAAATCGGCGGTCGGCTGCACCTTGTCGACCGCGCCGATACCCTGACCACAACCCCAGACGTCGCGCCACGCCTTCTTGTCGCCGCCAGTCATCGCGGCGAAATCCATGTCCTTCGCCTTGGGCAGCGCATCGGGGTCCAGCCCCGAGGCGACGATGCTGGGGCGCAGATAATTGCCGTTCACCCCGGTGAAGACGTCGGAATAGACGATGTCGGCGGCATGGCTGTCCACGATCATCTGCTTGTAGGCGGGATCGGCATTCGCCTCTGTCGTGGCGATGAAGGGGGAACCCATATAGCCAAGGTCGGCGCCCATCATCCGCGCCGCCGCAATGGCCCGGCCGGTGGCGATGGAGCCGGACAGGGCCAGCGGCCCGTCGAACCATTGGCGAATTTCCTGGATCAGCGCGAAGGGCGACAGGGTGCCGGCATGACCACCCGCCCCGGCCGCGACCGCGATCAATCCGTCCGCGCCCTTCTCTATCGCCTTGCGGGCAAAGCGGTCGTCGATCACATCGTGCAGGACGATGCCGCCATAGCTGTGGATCGCCTGGTTCACATCCTCCCGCGCGCCAAGCGAGGTGATGACGATCGGCACCTTATAGTGCACGCAAAGCGCCAGATCCTCCTCCAGCCGGGCATTGGTGCGGTGGACAATCAGGTTGACGGCGAAGGGCGCGTCGGCATCGGTCAGTTCGGCCTGCAACTGCTGCAACCACGCCTCGAACAGGCCGGACGGCCGCGCGTTGAGCGAGGGGAAGGCACCGACGATACCGGCGCGGCATTGCGCCATGACGAGCGCGGGCTGCGAGATGATGAACATCGGCGATCCGATCAGCGGCAGCGCCAGGCGCCCCTCCAGCAATGTCGGCAGGGTCATGAACCAATGTCTCCTCTCTTCTATCTTCCCCGGCGCTAACACTGGTCGCGCCGGGGAAAAAGGCCAAAATATACTGTATTGATGTATTAATACAGCAATGCTAAAATCCCCTTATGCGAACAGGCTGAGGAGCCGGACGATGTATAGCGAAAGCGATTTACAGGATGCCGTAGCGGCGGGTGCCATCCGCCCCGAAGTGGCGCAGGCATTGCGCGATCATGTGGCGGGGCTGCGCGCCACGCCGCTGGTCGATGAAGAACATTTCCGGCTGCTGACCGGCTTCAACGATATCTTCGTGTCGATCGCCAGCGTCATCCTGTTGCTGGCGGTCGGCTGGCTGGGCAATGCCCTGCGATTCGGGGCGCCGGAGCATCAGCCGGTCTTCATGTCCGGCCTGCTGATCGCGGCCGTCAGTTGGGGCCTGGCCGAATATTTCACCCGGACACGGCGCATGGCGCTGCCCTCCATCCTGCTGCTGATCGCCTTCGTCGGCGGGGCCGCCTTTGCCGTGGGCGCGATCGGCATCCAGATGTTTCCGCGTGCGGGCGACAGCCTCGGCTCGTTGATCCTGTGCCTCGCGGCGGCAGCGGGCGCGCTGGCCGCATGGCTGCACTGGCGCCGCTTCATGGTGCCGATCACCGTCGCGGTCGGCGCCGCAGCGGCGGCAGGCGTGGGCGTGACGCTGATATTGGCGGCGGTGCCCGGTAACGGCACCCTGCCCTTTCTGCTGTTGCTGGCAGCCGGCCTCGCCATCTTCGCACTCGCCATGTGGTGGGACATGAGCGACCGGGCACGCACCACGCGCCGGTCCGACGTCGCCTTCTGGCTGCATCTGGCCGCTGCGCCTATGATCGCCCATTCGCTCTTCCATCTGCTGGGCGTGCTGGATAGCGATCAGATCAGCGTCGGCCGCGCGGTGCTGGTGGTCGCGCTCTATGTCGCCTTCGGCCTCGTTGCGCTGGCGATCGACCGGCGGGCGCTGCTGGTGTCCAGCCTCGCCTATGTGCTCTTCGCCCTCTACGCCCTGTTCCGGCAGGCGGGTGCGGTCGAATTGTCCTGGGCGCTGACGGCGCTGGTGATCGGATCGGCACTGCTGCTGCTCTCGGCCCTGTGGCACCATGCCCGCGCCTGGATCGTCCATGGCCTGCCGGATGCGGTGACGCAGCGCCTGCCCTATCTGGACCGGGCGGCGGCGTAAGAGGGCGTACAGGGTCATAGCAAAGTCACCATCGGGTCAGGCCAGCGAAGTTCACACCGTCGCTGGCCTGTTGTTTTGGGCCTTTTGCGCCGGCCATGCGACGCCAAAGCAGCGGCGACGCGCCACCCATGCGCCGTCAGAGCGCCACTTCGATCATGGATGCGCGCCTGTCGGGTCACGCCGACGCGCCACCGACGCGCCGGGCGGGTCATCATGGAGGGGCGTGAAAGACGGATGTTAAGCGCGCTCATCCGACAGGATAGATCAAAGATTATCCTACATTGGAAGGATGATGTGGGACACCCTTCTCCCCAGGAGGGAGAAGGATACGAAGCCTTACCGCGTAGCGGTTAGGCGGAGTTGGATGAGGGGGATGGCGCGAGGTCAGATGGCTCTTGTGAGGCTGGCCCCCTCACCCAGCTTCGACTAGGCAGCAAGCTGCCAAGTCTGCGCAGCCCTCTCCCTCAAGGGAGAGGGGTAAGAAGATGGCTGCTCCTAACCACAAACTGCCCTGACCTGCGTCGTCACCCTGAACTTGTTTCAGGGTCCATTTCTCCGCACAGAGCAATGGTTTTTTGGGCTTGATGGATGATGAAACAAGTTCAGCATGACGAATGATTAACGGCAAGAAACCACCCTTCCCCGCCCCTCAATCCTCGACGATCCGCAGCAGCTTGCGTTCGACCGGCGCCAGTACGCCCTGCAATTCCTGGCCGCGCTTCAATATCTGGCCGCCTTCGCCGACCAGCGTCCACATGCCCTGTCGGTTACGCAGGGCCGGTCGCTTTTCGATGCGATATTCGGGGCGTTCGGCGGCGCGGCGGAAGGCGCTGAAGATCGCGGCTTCGCGGCCCATGTCCATCGCATAGTCGCGCCAGTGGCCGGCCGATACCATGCGGCCGTACAGATCCATGATCCGTTGCAATTCCAGCCGGTCGAACCCGACCTGGCTGGCCGCCCCATGCTGTGGAAACGGCGTCACATTCGTCATCAGGCCCGGTCACGCTCCCTGAACAGCCGCACGTCGCTGCTCACATCCTGTCTTTCGGCCATCAGTTCGGCAAGCCTCTTCTGCAACTGCTCGACTTCGCACTGGAGCAGTTCCAGCTTCTGCTTTTCCGGGTCGAAACAGTCGGTGCAGGGCGTGCCATAAGGCATGAAGTCGCGCTGATAGGCGGTAACGTCCACCAGCATCGCGCGGGCGGGGATGCCCACCATGGTCGCGGCTTCGGCCACATCCTTCGTCACGACCGCATTGGCGCCGACCCGCGCACGGGCGCCGACCTGAATAGGCCCTAGCACCTGCGCGCCGGAACCCACGATCACGCCGTCATGCAAGGTCGGATGACGCTTGCCGGCGATGCCGTTGGCCGGATCGGTGCCGCCCAGCGTGACATTCTGATAGAGGGTGACGTCGTCGCCGATCTCCGCCGTCTCGCCGATCACGGTGAAGCCATGGTCGATGAAGAAGCGCTTGCCGATCTTTGCGCCGGGATGAATGTCGTTGCCGGTCAGGAAGCGCGACAGATGATTGACCGCACGAGCGAGGAAGAAGAGATCGGCGCGGTAGAGGCGATGCGCCACGCGATGGAAGGCGAGCGACCAGACGCCGGGGTAAAGCAGGATTTCGGCACGGGACCGGGGCGCGGGATCGCGGCTTTTGACCGAATCCAGATAGGCAATGAGGTTGCGCACCATCGAACGTCCCTGATCGTTTCAACCGTTGTTATGAGCAACGCATATAAGGGAATGAGCCGGTCTTTTCCAGATGGCGACATCGCGCCCGCTTTTTAGCAATAAATAGAAACTTGCTTGGCCGTTCAGGATATTCCAATCATGAGAGTAGACAATTAGACATGACGGCATGAAGGGTATCGGATGATCGACACATTGGTCGCCAATTTCAGCGACATCTGGCCCTTCATCCTGGTCGGGTTCGGCGCGCAGGTGATCGATGGCGCGCTGGGCATGGCCTATGGCGTCATCTCCAGCACGTTGTTGCTGACTTTGGGCGTGCCGCCCAGCCGCGCATCGGCCAGCGTCCATGTCGCCGAAACCTTCACCACCGGCGTGTCGGCGATCAGCCATATCCTGCACCGCAATGTCGACTGGAAGCTGTTTTCCAAGCTGATCATTCCCGGCGTCATCGGCGGCGTAACCGGCGCCTATGTGTTGTCGAACATCGACGGCGCGGTCGTGAAGCCGCTGGTGCAAATCTATCTGGCGTCGATCGGCCTCTACCTCATCTGGCGCGGATTCCACCTGCCGCCCAAGCCGCGCGATCCCAAATGGGTGACGCCGCTGGGGCTGGTCGGCGGCTTCATGGATGCGTCTGGCGGTGGCGGCTGGGGACCGGTGGTGACGTCCAACCTGCTGCTGCAAGGGTCCAGCCCGCGCCACACGATCGGCACGGTCAATACCGTCGAATTCATCCTGACCACTGCGATCAGCCTGACCTTCCTGCTGCATCTGGGCTGGGAAGCCTTTACCACCTATACGCTGGGCCTGCTGATCGGCGGCGTGGTGGCCGCGCCCTTCGGCGCGATGCTGGCGCGCCGTGTCGCGCCGCGCACATTATTTTCGGCGGTGGGCGTGGTGTTGACGCTGACGTCGATATTCGGCGTGGTTAAATGGCTTGGACTTATCGGCTGAGCCTCTTATATTCGGCTTTCTGATCGAGGAAGCCGATAAATGTCCAGTTACCTGCCCACGTTGAAACAGCTGCAATATCTGGTTGCGCTGAAGGAACAGGGCCATTTCGGCAAGGCGGCCGATAGCTGCTTCGTCACCCAGTCGACCCTGTCGGCGGGCATCCGCGAACTGGAATCGCTGATCGGCGTGACGTTGGTGGAGCGGACGCGGCGGGTTGTGCGCTTTACGGCGCTGGGCGACCGGATCGTGGAGAAGGCGCATCGCGTCCTGCGCGAGGCGGAGGAACTGGCGGCGATCGCGCAGGCGTCGGGCAAGCCACTGAGCGGGGAACTGCGCATGAGCGTGATCCCGACCATCGCCCCCTTCCTGTTGCCGCGCCTGCTGCCCCGGTTGCGGAGCGATCGGCCCGAACTCAAACTCTATCTGCGTGAGGAAACGAGCCAGGCGGCGATCGAATCGCTGCGCCATGGTAATGTCGATTGCGTGCTGCTGGCCCTCCCCTTCCCCATGGGCGACATGGAGAGCGAAATCCTGTTTCAGGACCGGCTCTATGTCGCCTTTCCCAAGGACGAGCCGACCAATCCGCCCGAATGGATCGACCCGGACATGATCGACGAGAGCAAGCTGCTGCTGCTGGAGGACGGGCATTGCCTGAAGGACCATGCGCTGGCGGCATGCAACCGGCCTGACCTGCGCGCCAGCACGACGATGATGGGCACGTCGCTGCACACGCTGATCCAGATGGTCGACAATGGGCTGGGCGTGACGATGATCCCGGAAATGGCGATCGCCAGCGGGATATTGGAGCATACGAACATCACCGCGCGGCCCGTGGATTCGGCACGGTCGTCGCGCGATATCGCGCTGGTGTGGCGGCGTAACAGTCCGCGCGAGAAGGAATTTCACCTGCTCGCGGGGATTTTGCGGGATGCGGCGGTGACCAGTTGCCGGTTGCCCGAGGCGGCCTAAGCCGTCCAGCCCTTCGCTTTCGCCTCATCCTCCGCGCGGGCGGCGACCCATGCGGTGGCGCCGTCGGCGAAATGCTCCTTCTTCCAGAAGGGCGCGTCGGATTTCAGCCAGTCGATCAGGAAGGCGCAGCTTTCCAGCGCGGCGGTGCGGTGGCGGGACGCGGTGCCGACGAAGACGATGCGCGCGCCCGGTTCCAGACGGCCGAAGCGGTGGATGATGCTGACGCCCAGCAGCGGCCAGCGGGCCAGCGCTTCGTCCACGATGCGGTCGACCTGCGCCGCCGTCATCGCCGGATAATGTTCCAGCTCCAGCGCGATCAGGCTGCCCTCGCCCCGTACGATGCCGGTGAAGCTGGCCACGCCGCCGCCGCCCAGTGCTTCCAGCGCGGTCAGTTCAGCGGCGACGTCGAAATCCTCCGCCTGGATCGCGATCCGCTTCATCCGCCGGTGACCGGGGGGAAGAGCGCGACTTCCTTGGCATCGCCGATGACGGTGTCGAGCGGCACGAAACGCTGGTCGATCGCGGCGCGCAACTTGGCGGGATCACTCAAAACTTGCGCATAGCCGCCGCCGCGCGTGGCCAACTGCGCGATCAGGTCGGCGACTGTGACGCCCGGCGCCGGGCGTTCCACCCGCTCCTCGTCATGGCCGATGCTTTCGCGGACCCAGGCGAAATAGACGATGGTGATCACATCGTCAGTCCATATGCTTGATGCCGACGCGCAGATAATCCCAGCCAGTGATCAGCGTCAGAATAGCGGCGGCCCAGAGCGTGGCGATGCCGACCAGTTGCACGAAGGGGAAATGCGGGACGGCGCCGGCGAGAATCAATGCGCCCAGCGCGATGATCTGAAAGGTCGTCTTCCATTTTGCGAGGCGGGATACCGGGACCGACACCTGCAAGCCCGCCAGAAATTCGCGCAGGCCCGACACCGCGATCTCCCGCAGCAGGATGATCATCGCGGCGGCGATGTGGATGCCGGCAATATCGCGGGTCGCCGCCAGCATCAGAATGACCGCGCCGACCATGATCTTGTCCGCGATCGGATCGAGGAACACGCCCAGTTTCGACACGGTCCCCTGCGCACGGGCCAGATAGCCGTCGAAATAGTCGGTAATGCCCATCAGGCAGTAAAGGCCGAAAGCCAGCGCATAGCCGGTGGTCCAGCGCGCGCCCAGCTCAGCCGGCCACAGGAGTGCCACCAGCAGCGGCACGGTGAAGATGCGCGAAAGCGTCAGCAAATTGGGCAGCGTCAGCATGGCCGCGAAGTGCCACAGTCCGGGTCGGGGCACAAGCCAGACTGTATCCCGTTCAACGCTATTGGACATGGACGTCGCCAGCGGCTAGACCCCGCCCCGGTCGCTAACGGGAAAGAAGACCCCCTTATCCATGCAAGCCTCTCTCAGGCTCTTGAACAAGCGCCGTTTTCTGCCGCTTTTCATCACTCAGCTGCTGGGTGCGTTCAACGACAATCTGTTCAAGAACGCGATGGTGCTGTTCGTCGTGTATCAGGTGTATAACGACGAACGGTCGGAAACCTGGTTCAGCGCGCTGGCCACCGGCGTCTTCATCCTGCCCTTTTTCCTGATGTCCGCGCTATCAGGCCAGTTGGCCGACCAGCGCGACAAGGCCGTCATCATCCGATGGGTGAAGGCGGCGGAAATCGGGATCATGGTGGTGGGCGCGACGGGACTCGCGCTGATCTGGAGCGGGATCGCCATCCATACGCTGGCCATACCGCTGCTGCTGGCCGCGCTCTTCGCCATGGGCATTCACTCGACCTTTTTCGGCCCGATCAAATATGCGATCCTGCCCCAGCATCTGCATGACGACGAAGTGTTGGGCGGCACGGGGCTGGTCGAGGCCGGCACCTATATCGCGATTCTGGCCGGCACGATTCTCGCCGGCATCATCCCGGTTCAGGTCGCCGCCGTCGGCATCATCATCACCGCGCTGATCGGCTATGTCGCCGGGCGCAAGGTGCCGCCGGCCCCGTCGCTGCTGGAAGCGCAGCCGATCGATTTCCACATCATCCGGTCCTCGGTCAGGCTGGTGCGCGGCACGATGCACATCCGCCGGCTGTTCCTGGCGATCATGTCGATCAGCCTGTTCTGGGCGGTCGGCTCCATCCTGTTCATCCAGTTTCCGCCGCTGGTGAAGAATGTGCTGACCGCCGACAAGCCGGTCGCCAGCCTGTTCCTCGCCATCTTCTCGATCGGCATCGCCATCGGTTCCATCGCGATCAACCGGCTGTTGCAGGGCCATGTATCGGCCAAATATGCCCCCGCCTCCGTCATCGGCATGGGCCTGTGCATCGTCGCCTTCCACATCGTGTGCGATCTGTGGACGCCGGCCGCCAATGGCCAGATGCTGTCGCTGACGGGCTTCCTGGCCCATCCGCTCGCCATTCCGCTGTCCTTCTGCCTGCTGGGCGTCGCGACGTTCGGCGGCATGTTCGTGGTGCCGCTCTACGCCTTCCTGACCACCACGGTCGAAAAATGCGAAGCCGCACGCACCGTGGCAGCGAACAATATCGTCAATTCCGGTGCGATGGTGATTGGATCGCTTTGCGCCATTGGCCTCAGCATCGCAGGCGTATCGGTGGTGATGCAGTTGCTGCTGGTCGCGATATTGACGCTGCCCTGCGCGGCCATGGCCTGGGCGCTGCACAAGGCCTGTGACGGCCCCTTATGCCATTGACCGGCTGCCCGGTCCGCTATTCAGAAAATGAAGCTGTAGAAGGCCGTGAAAAAGGCCACGAAGCTCAGGCCGAACAGCTTCCAGTCGCTGTCGTCATTGCTAAGGCGCCTGGCGCGCGCGGAGCCTTTTTCGGCCACGCGCAGCACATGGGCCGGCAGCCGCTGGCGAAAAGGATGGCGGGCCGATTCGGTGGTGAGGACGAGAGGTCGGTTTCGCATGACCACGGGTTAACGAAATATTTACCATTAAGGCCAGTGCATTTTGTGGTTAAAATCGGCCTGTCCCGGTGCGGGACAGACTTGACTGTATGATGTGAATAATACAGCATGAACGAAGAGATGAACGAGTCCCACCCTGTCGATGCCCCCGCCGCGTCGGAACGCCCCTTTGGCGCCGGCCCGCCCAGCGCTTTCGCGCGTCCAACGCCCTGGCGCCGACGGGTGCAGATTGCCGGATGGGTGGCGGCGGCCGGCCTGGCCGTGCTGATGATCATCATCGCCTGGCTGGCGGTCACGGCGCCGCTATCGCGATCGCTCAAGCCCATCGCTCCGCCCGCGATCAGCCTGATGTCGGCGGACGGCCATCTGATCGCCCGACGCGGCGCGGTGATCGACAAGCCGGTGACGGTCGCGGAACTCCCCGCCCATGTGCCGCAAGCGTTCATGGCGATCGAGGACAGGCGCTTCCAGAGCCATTGGGGCGTCGACCCGCGCGGCATCGCGCGCGCCATGTGGCATAATATCTGGTCGGACGGATCATCGCAGGGCGGCAGCACCATCACGCAGCAGTTGGCAAAGGGCGTGTTCCTCTCCAGCGACCGGACCTTCGGCCGCAAAGCGCGCGAGGCGCTGATCGCGATGTGGCTGGAAGCCTGGCTGACCAAGGATCAGATCATGGAGAGATATCTCTCCAACGTCTATTTCGGCGACAATGTGTACGGGCTACGCGCCGCGGCGCTGCATTATTTCAACCGGTCGCCCGACCGGCTGACCATTCCGCAAGCCGCGATGCTGGCGGGGCTGCTGAAGGCGCCGTCGCGCCTTGCCCCCACGTCCAACCTGAAGGGCGCACGCACCCGCGCCGCGCTGGTGACGCAGGCGATGGTCGATGCCGGCTATATCAGCCAGGCGGAACGCAACGCCCTGCCCCCAGTCCGCCTCAACGTGCATGACGATCCCGATCCGACCAGCGGCACCTATTTCGCCGACTGGGTACTGCCGCAGGCGCGCGACCGGGCCGGCGCCGTCTATGGCGAGCAGGAGGTGGCAACCACGCTCGACTGGCGTATCCAGCGGCTTGCCGAAGCGGCGATCCGTCGCGCCCCGCTGGGCGGGGCACAGGCGGCTTTGGTGGCGATGAAGCCCGACGGCAGCGTCGTCGCCATGGTCGGCGGCAAGAATTACGAGAAGAGCAGTTTCAACCGTGCGGTGCAGGCCAAGCGTCAGCCGGGGTCGACCTTCAAGCTGTTCGTCTATCTGGCCGCCTTTCGCGCGGGCATGACGCCGGACGACATGATCGACGATACGCCGATCACCACCGGCACATACCGCCCGGCCAATCATAGCGGCAAATATCGCGGGCGCATCACCCTGCGCCAGGCTTTTGCCGCGTCCAGCAATGTCGCGGCGGTGCGGCTGACGCAGAAGGTCGGCGTCGACAATGTCATCAAGGTCGCCCGCGACCTGGGCGTCACCGCGCCGCTGACCGAGGATCTGAGCCTGGCGCTCGGCACATCGGAAATTCCGCTGGTGGAGTTGGTGGAGGCCTATGCCTCGGTCGCGGCGGGCGCCTATCCGGTGGTCGCCCATGGCCTGCCGCCGGAGGAACAGGGTTGGTTCGAGAAGCTGATGCAGCGCCAGCGCAAGTTCAGCGACGATCAGCTGGAAATGATCCGCGACCTGCTGTCGTCCGCCGCCAATCGCGGCACCGGCAGCGCGGCGGCGCTGCGTACCAGCACTTTCGGCAAGACCGGCACGACGCAGGACAGCCGCGATGCCATCTTCGTGGGCTATGCAGGCGGGCTGGTGACGGCGGTGTGGATCGGCAATGACGACAACGCCCCCCTGCCCGGCGGCGCGGCCGGCGGCGGCGTACCCGCGCGCATCTGGCGCAATTTCATGAGCGGCGCGATCAACGAGCCGGTCGAGGATACATCCGACGCCGAGCAAGACCCCGATCTGGTCAACGCCATCGCCAATATCACGGTGGAAACCGGCATCGGCAATGTTGGCGTGGGCGTGGATGAAGGCGGGATGACGGTGAATATCGGCGGAGGGCAGATACGGTTGCCGATCGACCAGCGCCCGCCGGTACCGTCTGACGGCGCACCGCCGCCCCGGATCGCGCCGACGCAGCCGGGCGAAGGCGAGGATGGTGGGCCGTAGTAGGGATTGGAGACGAGGCAATGTCATCACCCTATAATGCCACCCGGCGTAACCGGAATATCGGGACATCGAAGCAGGGCCATGGCGCTGACAACCGCATGGTCATCCCGCGCTTGCCAGGCGAACGGCAAGGATGTGCCGCGCAAATTGGCGCGCACGAAAAAGTGCATCATGATGTAAATGGCAGGCTGGTCACTTTCATTGTCGAGCAAACCAATGGTGGTTGTGCCCACGCATCTACTGTCGCCGACCTGACCTTCATGCTGTCTCACATTCCGCCGGCAGATTGGGCTGGACTGAAGACCTTTGTCTTTCGACAACCCACGCGCAAGGCACGAATGCTCAATCCCGTATGGGGCCGCCTCTATTATGAAGCAGACATCGCATTCAGCGGAACCAACACCGTATTGAGCGGGCCGACGCTATTTCTGGAAGCTGTCGAGGCTGGGAGCATCATGAAATGGTCTACCAGCCTCGATCGTGAAGATAGCGAGGAGTTGGACAGGCTACGATCCGATGGCCATGCCGTCAGCCGAACAGGCAGGAATTATCTGATCTCGACCAGTCTGGAATCCTTGCGAACCACGCAATTATACCGAACACTGCTGCATGAAATCGGCCATTGGTTCGACTGGCTGTCGAAGGTCGAAACGCCTGCGGCCCGAGGCGAGGACATTGGCGACCTCATCGACCTGTATTTCGCGCGTCCACGTAGTGAGCGCGAAGCCTTCGCACATCGTTATGCCGATACCCTGCGGCACAGCTTGTCCGATAATGGCCTGATACCGTTCGAGCGGATCGAACGATAAGGGCAGCGTAGCAGCCTCGCCCAAACGATACCAGCAGCGCCACCCAAAAAGAAAAAGGCCCCCGCATTGCGGAGGCCCCTTCCCTGATATTCGCGATAAGCGAACCGATCACATATGGATCGGCTTGCCGCGCACGGCCATGGCCGCTTCCTTGATCGCTTCGCTGTGCGTCGGGTGCGCGTGGCAGGTATAGGCGATGTCTTCGCTCGACGCGCCGAATTCCATAGCCTGCGCCGCCTGCGCGATCATCGTGCCGGCAACGGTCGCGATGATCCACACGCCCAGCACCTTGTCGGTTTCGGCGTCGGCGATGATCTTCACGAAACCGTCCGGTTCGTGATTGGTCTTCGCGCGGCTGTTCGCCATCATCGGGAATTTGCCGACCTTGATCGCGCCCTTTTCCTTGGCCGCTTCTTCGGTCAGGCCCACGCCCGCGATTTCCGGCTTGGTGTAGACCACCGAGGGGATCACGTCATGGTTCACGATGCCGGTCAGGCCCGCGATATTCTCGGCCACGGCAATGCCTTCGTCCTCGGCCTTGTGCGCCAGCATCGGACCGGGGATGACGTCGCCGATCGCCCAGACGCCCGGAACCTTGGTCGCGAAGTCATGATCGGTTTCGATCTGGCTGCGCGCATTGAGTTCCAGACCGATCTTGTCGAGGCCAAGCCCTTCGGTATTGGGACGGCGACCGATCGACACGAGGACGACATCGGCCTCGATCTTTTCAGCATCGCCACCGGCGGCCGGTTCGACGGTCAGGGTCACGCCCTTCTTGCCGACTTCGGCGCCCGTGACCTTCGTGCCGAGCTTGTACTCGAAGCCCTGCTTCTTGAAGATCTTGTTGGCTTCCTTGCGGACTTCGCCGTCCATGCCGGGCAGGATCTGGTCGAGATATTCGACCACAGTGACCTTCGCGCCCAGGCGCTTCCACACGCTGCCCAGTTCCAGACCGATGACACCGCCGCCGACGACGACCAGATGGCCCGGCACCTTGTCCAGTTCCAGGGCGCCGGTCGAATCGACGATCTTGCCGCCTGCATTATCTACCGCGACGCCCGGAAGCGGCGCGACCGACGAACCGGTAGCGATCACGATATTCTTCGCCGTCACCTTTTCGCCGTTCACTTCGACGGTGTTGGCACCGGTGAAGCTGGCCATTCCCTTGAGCCAGGTCACCTTGTTCTTCTTGAACAGATATTCGATGCCGCCGGTCAGGCCCTTGATCGCGTCGACGCGCTGGCCCTGCATGGTGGGCAGGTCTAGGCTCATCTTGTCGATCTTGACGCCCAGCTTGGCGAGCGCGCCGTTGGCGGCCTCGTCATAGAGTTCCGACGCGTGCAGCAGCGCCTTGGACGGGATGCAGCCCACGTTGAGGCAGGTGCCGCCCAGCGTTTCGCGGCTTTCGGCGCAGGCGGTCTTGAGGCCAAGCTGCGCCGCGCGGATCGCGGCGACATAACCACCGGGGCCGGCGCCGATTACCAGGACGTCATAGTCGAAGTCACTCATTTCACGAATCTCCCACGCGACCCAGCTTGCTCAGATTACAGCCGGTGCCGCGACATTCCGCCAGACGGTCGGAAAGAAATTGGATACGGCCGCGCGTCGTGCTGAGCGCGCAGTCGATATTAACGGCGTTCGAATTGCCTTCGCTGCGATAGCATTGCTTGTCCCGCGCGGCGATCCAGCCACGCTGACCATCACGCAACACCTGCTTTTGGGCCGGGTTCAACAGCTTCATCAACGCCACGTAATTTTCATTCAGCTGGCGATCCAGGTCCATATAGACCTTGGCGAAGCAATAGACGTTGTCGAACCCGTTCCGAGGCGCATCGCAACTGGCGGCATAGGCGGAGACGGGCAACAGAAACGCAATCGCTACGGCAATTCCAAATTTTCTCATTCCGTCCTCCATCCTATGGCCGCCTTATGCCTGCTGACCTCTTACAGGTCGATCAGCAGACGGGTCGGATCCTCGATAGCGTTCTTCACCGCAACGAGGAAGGTCACCGCTTCGCGACCGTCGACCATGCGATGATCGTAGCTGAGCGCCAGATACATCATCGGACGCGCCACGATCTGACCATTGCGGACGACCGGGCGTTCCTCGATGCGATGCAGGCCCAGAACCGCCGACTGGGGCGGGTTGATGATCGGGCTGGACAGCAGCGAACCGAACACGCCGCCGTTGGAGATGGTGAAGGTGCCGCCCTTCATATCTTCCATGGTCAGCTTGCCTTCCTTGGCCTTCTTGCCGAAGCCGCCGATGGTCTTTTCGATGTCCGCGACGCTCAGCGCCTCGGCATTGCGGATGACCGGCACGACGAGGCCCGTGGGCGCCGACACGGCGACCGAGATGTCGCAGAAGTCGTTATAGACGATCTCGTCGCCTTCGATCTGTGCGTTCACGCCCGGAATGTCGCGGAGCGCCATGCAGACGGCCTTCGTGAAGAAGCCCATGAAGCCCAGACGGACGCCATGCTTCTTTTCGAAGAGATCCTTATATTTGGCACGCGCTTCGATGATGTTGGTCATGTCGACGTCGTTATAGGTCGTCAGCAGCGCAGCGGTGTTCTGCGCTTCCTTCAGACGCTTGGCGACGGTCTGACGCAGGCGGGTCATCTTGACCCGTTCCTGCTTGCGGCTGGGGCCAGCGGCAGGCGCGTCGGCGGCAGGCGCAGCGGCAACGGCACCGGCAGCAGCCTTGGCAGTACCAGCGGCGGCGGCGGCGGTGACGTCGTCCTTGGTCAGACGGCCGTCCTTGCCGGTGCCCTTGATCTTGCTGGGGTCAAGGCCATGTTCCAGCACCAGACGGCGAACCGCCGGCGACAGGGTCAGGTTGCCGCCATCTTCGTCGTCCGAAGCGGCAGGGGCCGAGGCGGCCGGTGCCGGCGCAGCGGCTTCCGCCTTGGCGGCGGGTGCAGCAGCGGCAGGCGCGGGCGCGGCAGCGGCCGATCCGCCTTCGTTCACATAAGCCAGCAGCGCGCCGACTTCGACCGTGTCGCCTTCCTTGGCGATGATGTCGCCCATGACACCGGCGACGGTCGAAGGCACATCGACCGCGACCTTGTCGGTTTCGAGGGAAACGATGGGCTCGTCGACCTTGACGGCTTCACCGGGCTTTTTGAGCCACTGGCCCACGGTTGCTTCGGTAACGGATTCGCCCAGAGTTGGGACTTTGACTTCGGTAGCCATGAGCTTGATCAGCCTTTCTTCTGGCGACGGATTTCTTCACGGACGCTGTGACCCAGCGCATCGGCGACGAGGGCACCCTGTTCGGACACATGGCGCGACGCCAGGCCCGTGGCGGGCGAAGCGGACGCCTTGCGACCGGCATAGCGGGCGCGCATCGGCGCCTTGCCGGCGTTAGCCAGCGCTTCCTCGATATAGGGTTCAACGAAGAACCATGCGCCGTTGTTGCGCGGTTCTTCCTGACACCAGACGACCTCTTCCAAATTGGTCATGCGCTCGATGCGCTTGGCCAGGGCTTCGGTCGCGAACGGGTAGATTTGTTCGATACGAACGATCTGCACATCGCTGTCGCCGGCGGCGTCACGGGCGTCCATCAGGTCGTAGAACACCTTGCCCGAACACAGGATCAGGCGCTTGGTATCCTTGTCCGCCGACCCGTTGGGGTCCGACAGGATGCGCTTGAAGTGCGTCTGGCCCAGGAAATCCTCGGCCTTGCTGACCGCGCCCTTGTGACGCAGCAGCGACTTGGGCGCCATGATGATGAGCGGCTTGCGGAAGGGCCGCAGCATCTGACGACGCAGCGCGTGGAAGTAGTTGGCCGGGGTCGTGATGTTCGCGACCTGGATATTGCCTTCGGCGCAAAGCTGAAGGAAGCGTTCCAGACGCGCCGAGCTATGCTCCGGACCCTGCCCTTCATAGCCGTGCGGCAACAGGCAGACGAGCCCGTTGGAACGCAGCCATTTGGTTTCCGACGAAGCGATATACTGGTCGAAGATGATCTGCGCACCGTTGGCGAAATCGCCGAACTGCGCTTCCCAGATCACCAGAGCCTTCGGATCGGCCAGAGCATAGCCATATTCGAAGCCCAGCACGCCATATTCGGACAGCGGGCTATCCAGCACCTCGAACCGGCCATGCGGCACGGTCGACAGCGGGATATATTTGTTTTCGCTGTCCTGATCGGTCCAGACCGCATGACGCTGGCTGAAGGTACCGCGTCCGGAGTCCTGACCCGACAGGCGCACGCCATAGCCTTCCGACAGCAGCGAGCCGAAGGCCAGAGCCTCACCGGTCGCCCAGTCGAAATTCTCGCCGGACTTGAACATTTCCGCCTTGGCAGCGAGCACGCGCGTCAGCGTCTTGTGGACGTTGAGCCCTTCCGGAACGGTCGTCAGCGTCTTGCCCAGGCCGTCGAACAGCTTGTTGCTGATCGCGGATTCGACGCTCTGGCGCGAGGTTTCCGCGTCGGCAGGCTTGTGCAGGCCCGACCAGCGACCGGCGAACCAGTCCGCCTTGTTGGACTTGTAGCTCTTGGACGCTTCGAACTCGTCTTCCAGATGATTGACGAAATCGCCCGTCACCTTGTTGACATAGTCGTCGTCGACCACGCCTTCATTCTTCAGCCGCGCCGAATAAACGTCGCTGACCGGCGGATGCTGGCGGATTTCCTTGTACATCAACGGCTGGGTGAAGCCCGGCTCGTCGCCTTCATTATGGCCGAAGCGGCGATAGCACCACATGTCGACCACGACGTCGCGATGGAAGGCCTGACGATATTCCATCGCCAGCTTCGTCGCGAAGGTCACGGCTTCGGGATCGTCGCCATTGACGTGCAGGATCGGCGCCTGAACACCCTTCGCCACGTCCGACGGATAGGGCGAGCCGCGCGAGAATTGCGGGCTGGTGGTGAAGCCGATCTGGTTGTTGATGATGAAGTGGACGCAACCGCCGGTATTGTAGCCGGGGACGCCCGAGAAACCGAGGCATTCCCACACGATGCCCTGGCCCGCGAAGGCCGCGTCGCCATGGATCAGCACCGGCAGTACCTGGTCATGCTTGCCCAGATCGTCGCGGAAGGTCTGCTGCGCACGAACCTTGCCCAGCACCACCGGATCGACGGTTTCAAGGTGCGACGGGTTGGGGACCAGCGACATGTGGACCTTCACGCCGTCAAATTCACGGTCGGTCGAGGTGCCCAGATGATATTTCACGTCACCCGAACCGCCGACATCTTCGGGGTTGGCGGTGCCGCCCGAAAATTCGTGGAAGATGACGCGGAAGCCCTTGGCCATCACATTGGCCAGGACGTTCAAGCGGCCGCGATGGGCCATGCCGAACACGATCTCGCGCACGCCCGAAGAGCCACCATATTTGATGACCGCTTCCAGCGCGGGGATCATGGATTCGCCGCCGTCCAGACCGAAGCGCTTGGTGCCGACATATTTGCGGCCCAGGAACTTCTCATATTGTTCGCCCTGGATGACCTTGGCCAGGATCGCCTTCTTGCCCTCGGGCGTGAAGATGATTTCCTTGTCCTTGCCTTCCAGACGGTCCTGAAGGAATTTGCGCTCCGCCACGTCGGCGATGTGCATATATTCCAGGCCGACATTGCCGCAATAATTGGCGCGCAGGATCGATACGATCTCTGCCACGGTCGCATATTGCACGCCCAGCGTGCCGCCCAGATAGACCTTCTTGGCGGGATCGGTCAGGCCGTGATATTCCGGCGTCAGATCGGCCGGCAGGTCACGCTTGGTCAGACCCAGCGGATCGAGATTGGCGGCCAGATGCCCGCGCACCCGGTAGGTGCGGATCAGCAACTGCGCGCGGATGGCGTCGTCGGCGGCGGCAACGGCGTCGGTGTCCGACACGGCCTTGCCCGCGGCCTTGGCGGCGGCCTTCACGGCAACCTGCATCTGCGTGGGGTCCATTGCCCCGGTCAGATCATCGGTCTCGCTCAGCGGCCAATTGTCGCGCGCCCAGCTTGGGCCTCGCTCTGTCTCGAATTCCTGGTTCTCGTAACCCATTACCCTAATCCCATCCCAGCCGCGTGCAGTCGCGGAGCGGGAAAATAGCGGCCGGGGTGCAGCCCGGCCGCGTCATATATAGGGGCTGATTAGCCCTTCAGCACTTCGACCAGCGTCGAACCCAGCTCGGACGGGCTGGCAGCAACCTTGATGCCGGCTGCTTCCATCGCCGCGATCTTGCTTTCCGCGTCGCCCTTGCCGCCCGACACGATCGCGCCGGCATGGCCCATGCGACGGCCCGGAGGCGCCGTACGGCCCGCGATGAAGCCGGCCATCGGCTTCTTGCGGCCACGCTTGGCTTCGTCGATCAGGAACTGGGCAGCCTGTTCTTCCGCGTCGCCGCCGATTTCACCGATCATGATGATCGATTCGGTCGCGTCGTCGGCCAGGAACAGCTCCAGCACGTCGATGAAGTTGGTGCCGTTGACCGGATCGCCGCCGATGCCGACGGCCGTGGTCTGGCCCAGGCCGGCGTTGGTGGTCTGGAACACGGCTTCATAGGTCAGGGTGCCGGAACGCGACACGACGCCGACCGAACCCTTGGAGAAGATGGAACCGGGCATGATGCCGATCTTGCACTCGCCGGGCGTCAGGACGCCGGGGCAGTTCGGGCCGATCAGGCGCGACTTGCTGCCCGACAGAGCGCGCTTCACGCGGACCATGTCCAGAACCGGGATGCCTTCGGTGATGGCGACGATCAGCGGGATTTCCGCGTCGATCGCTTCCAGGATCGAGTCGGCCGCAAATGGCGGCGGCACGTAGATGACCGAGGCGTCGGCGCCGGTCTTGCTCTTGGCTTCCGCGACAGTGTCGAAGATCGGCAGGCCGATGTGGCTGGAGCCACCCTTGCCCGGCGTCACGCCGCCGACCATCTGGCTGCCATAAGCCAGCGCCTGTTCGGTGTGGAAGGTGCCGGTGGCACCGGTCATCCCTTGCGTGATGACCTTGGTATTCTTGTTAATCAAAATGCTCATTGACGGTCTGACCCTTCAATTCCACCCCGGCGAAGGCCGGGGTCCAGTTTCCGAACGTTCATGGCTGCGCGATGCGATCGTAGAGGTCAGCCCATTCCGGATTGAACCCCTCAATCTCCCGCAACTTCCAGGCCCGCTTCCATTCCTTCATCTGCCGCTCGCGAAGCCTGGCGGCTTCCCGGTTGTCATGGACCTCGTACCAGACGAGCAGATGACATTCATATTTCCTTGTGAACCCTGGAACCACGCTGTTGCGATGTTCCCAAACTCGTCTGGGAAGCTCGACGGTGGAGCCGATATAGATCGTGCCGTCCCGCCGATTTGCCATGATGTAAACGAAAGCCTGGCTTTCCATCACGGGCACTTCCCGTCTGGATCCCGGCCTGCGCCGGGGTGGTTCACTATTCCTTGATCACGCCAGCGAGGGGTCGATGCCCTTGCACGCTTCCAGCAGTTCCTTCACCGCGTCGACCGACACCTGAAGGTTCGCCTTGGCTTCGTCGTTCAGGTCGATCTCGATGACCTGCTCCACGCCGTCCTTGCCGATAATGACCGGCACGCCGACATAGAGATTGTCGATGCCATACTGGCCGGTCAGGTTCGCGGCGGCGGGCAGCAGGCGCTTCTTGTCGCCCAGATAGGATTCAGCCATGGCGATCGCGCTGGTGGCGGGCGCATAGAAGGCCGAACCGGTCTTGAGCAGCGCGACGATCTCGCCACCGCCCGAACGGGTACGCGCGACGATGGCGTCGATGCGCTCCTGGGTCGAACGGCCCTGCTTGATCAGGTCGGGAACGGGGATGCCGGCAACGGTCGAATATTCGATGACCGGAACCATCGTGTCGCCATGGCCGCCCAGAACGAAGCTGGTGACGTCCTTGGCCGACACCTGGAATTCTTCGGCCAGAAAGTGGTTGAAGCGCGAGCTGTCGAGCACGCCGGCCATGCCGACGACCTTGTTGTGCGGCAGGCCCGAAAATTCGCGCAACGCCCACACCATGGCATCCAGCGGGTTGGTGATGCAGATGACGAAAGCGTCGGGGGCGTTGGCGGCGATGCCTTCGCCCACGGCCTTCATGACCTTGAGGTTGATGCCCAGCAGATCGTCGCGGCTCATGCCCGGCTTGCGCGCCACGCCGGCGGTGACGATGATGACGTCCGCGCCCGCGATGTCGGCATAATCGTTCGAACCGGTGATCTTCGCGTCGAAGCCTTCGACCGAAGCGCATTGCGACAGATCGAGCGCCTTGCCCTGCGGCACGCCCTCAACGACGTCGAACAGGACGATATCGCCCAGACCCTTGAGCGCCGCCAGGTGCGCCAATGTGCCGCCGATATTGCCTGCGCCGATAAGCGCGATCTTGTTACGGGCCATATGCAATCATCCTCCAAGTCTTGACTACTGGAATTGCTGGTTCGCCTACGCCCTTCGAACAGGGGTTTCAACGGCGAAATCCTTGAAAGGCAAATTATCTTTGCAATTCGTTCGCAGTTGCATTAAGACCGATTCACACCCTGTCGCTGAGGGCTTCTACCCTGGTCCTCAGCCTTCCCTGCAGAGGTATCCTGTCGGGTGCCATCGTGATCGACGGCACCCGACCTGTTTTTCCACTATAAGATTGCGTCCTGATGAACGGCGCGCACGACATGGGACAGGCGGATTCCGCCCGGCGATGAGTCGATTGCTGCGTGGGATTTGTGGGGCAAGCGCCCGGCCGCTTATTTCGGCCCGTGGCCGAGCGCCAGATAATCGTCCGACTGCATTTCCATGAGGCGCGACACGGTCCGCTCGAATTCGAACGCGCCGTCGCCTTCGGGATAGAGGCGCATCGGCTCGGCATCGGCGGACGCCAGCAGCTTCACCTTATATTCGTAGAGCGAGTCGATCAGCGTCACGAAGCGCGCGGCCTCGTTGCGCTTTTCCGGCCCCAGAACGGGGATGCCCACGATGATGACCGTATGATATTTACGCGCGATCGCCAGATAGTCCGGCGCGCCCCGCGCTTCGGCACATAGCCGCTTGAAGGAGAAGACGGCGACGCCCTTCAGGCTCTTGGGCACATGCATGGTGCGCCCGCCCTGCACCACCAGTTCCTCCGACGGCACCTTCGCCCGATCCTCGACCGAAAAGTCGGTCAGGCGGAAGAAGGCGTCGGACAGGGCCTTCGTCGCGTCCGGTCCGTTGGGGCAATGCCACAAGGTCGCGTCGCCCAGGCGGTCGCGCCGATAATCCACCGGCCCGTTCAACGTCATCACATCCAGCTTCACCTTTATGAGGTCGATGAAGGGCAGGAAGAGCTGACGGTTGAGGCCGTTCTTGTAGAGTTCGTCCGGTTCGCGATTCGACGTGGTGACGATCGTCACCCGCTTTTCCAGCAATCCGGTGAACAGGCGCGACATGATCGCCGCGTCGGCCATATTGTTGACGACCATCTCGTCAAAACAAAGCAGCCGCGCCTCGTCCGCCAGCGATTCGACCACCGGCGGAATCGGGTCGCCCGTCTCCGACTTGCGCGCCTGTGCCAGGCGGGCATGCACGTCGAGCATGAATTCGTGGAAATGGGCGCGCTTCTTGCGCTGGACATGCACCGTGTCGAAGAACAGGTCCATCAGCATCGATTTGCCGCGCCCTACCCCGCCCCACATATAAAGGCCGCGTGGCGGTTCCGGCGGCTTGCGCAGCAATTTCCACAGGGTCGATCCGCGCGCCGGCGCGGCTTCCAGTTCCTGCTGCAATCGGTCGAGTCGCTCGGCCGCGGCCCGCTGGTCCGGATCGGGCCGCAATTCGCCGGCCTGCACCAGCGCATCATAGCGGGCGATCACGCTGGTCATCTGGGCAATGAAGGCTTGCGTACGGTAGCGGTGGAGGCCGCGACCGGCTGACCATCCTGGATGATGAGCATGCGCAGGAAGAAGAGCCGCCCGGTTTCGCGCAGCACTTCGACCTCCGCAAACAGATCCGGCCCGACCTTGCCGGAACCGAGATATTGCATGGTGAGGTCGATGGTCACGCCATTGATCTGACCCTTATGCCCCATCGCCCACAGGCCGCCGAAATAGGCATGGTCGGCAAAGGCGGCGAGGAAACCGCCATGCAGCGTATCGAGTCGGTTGCGATGGCTGGACCGCGTTTCCAACCCCACCAGTGCCTTGGTCGCCGTTTCGGCGCGCATATAACCGCGGCCGATCGCCTGAAGGAAGGTGTCGGGATGCGGGTCGGACCATGCGGCCCAGCCCGCCCATTTCCCTTCGGTCAGCGGCTGACCGCCTGCAACGCCGTCGCTTGCCAAGTTACAGCTGCCGTTCGACCATCATCTTCTTGGTTTCGGCGATCGCCTTGGCCGGCGAAAGGCCCTTGGGGCAGACATTCGCGCAGTTCATGATGGTGTGGCAACGGTACAGGCGGAACGGATCTTCCAGATCGTCCAGACGCTCACCGGTATATTCGTCGCGGCTGTCGGCCAACCAGCGATAGGCCTGAAGCAGGATCGCCGGGCCCAGGAACTTGTCGCTGTTCCACCAATAGGACGGGCAGCTGGTCGAGCAGCAGGCGCACAGAATGC
Source organism: Sphingobium limneticum (assembly GCF_008710165.1). Taxonomy (NCBI): domain Bacteria; kingdom Pseudomonadati; phylum Pseudomonadota; class Alphaproteobacteria; order Sphingomonadales; family Sphingobiaceae; genus Sphingobium; species Sphingobium limneticum. The sequence goes on from NZ_VYQA01000002.1 coordinate 416,096, forward strand.
ACTCATACAGGCCGTCCAGCTTTTCGCGATCGGCGGGCGACTGGAGCCGCTCCTTGCCCGACGGCGGAGGCGACACGGTCTTCAGCCAGGGCTGGATCGAGTTATACTGGGCGTAGAAATGGGTGAAGTCCGGCACCAGATCCTTGATGACGTCCATGTGCGGCAGCGGCGTGATCTTCACATCCTTGCCGGCGCATTCGTCGATCGCGGTGGTGCAGGCGAGGCCATTGCGGCCGTTCATGTTCATCGAACAGGAACCGCAAATGCCTTCGCGGCACGACCGGCGGAAGGTCAGCGTGGGATCATATTCATTCTTGATCTTCAGCAGCGCGTCCAGAACCATCGGGCCGCAGCTGTCCAGATCGATCTCGAACGTGTCGTAACGCGGATTCTGGCCGGAGTCGGGATCGTAGCGATAGACTTTGAAGCTGCGGACATTGGTCGCGCCGGCGGGCGCGGGATGGGTCACGCCCTTGCCGCTGATCTTGCTGTTCTTGGGCAACGCAAATTCGGCCATCGCTCGTCGAGCCTCTTCGAAAGATGTCTGTTAGTTGGGGGTCCGCATAACGAAAATTCCGCAAAGGTCCAGCACTGAGGACCATGAATCTGCCCGCAAGCCCTTGTTGCAAATGGCTTGCAATTATCAACGCCGCTTCTTGCGTCTGTGGCCAGCCACGTTAGGGCAGCGGCAAGATCATATTCCAGTCGCCCCCGTCATGGTCCATATTGTTCCCCGGCGCAGGCCGGGGAACGCACATATATCCATTGAGGCCTTTTCTTGCCGACCGACATCGCCTTTCTTGCCATCGCCGAAGCGCAGCAGCTCTACCACTGGCTGCCCGCCGCGCTGGAACTGGCGCGACGGCCCGACGTGCGGGTCAGCATCCTGTCCCCTTCGGACCAGATATTGGCGCTGGTCGAAAGCTATGATCCCACCGGCAGCCTCCGCCGGGTCCGCCTGCGCCGCCCACCCTCGCGCCCCGACTCGCTGTTCCGCCAGCCCTCGCGGCTCGCGACTCTGCTCCTCAACTATCCCACCATCGCCCGCTTCCCGACTTTGGTGACGACCGAGATCAGCAGCGCCTGGCTGCGCCGCGTGCCGGGGTTTCGCTCGCGTCTCATCCTCATCAAACATGGCGCGGGCGACCGAGAGGGCGGCTATAAGAAACGCCATCGCGACTTCGACCTGACGCTGGTGGCGGGCGAGAAGGATCGCCGCCGCATGATCGACCGGGGCCTTTGCACGGCGGAAACGGTCGCTGTCGGCGGCTATCCCAAATTCGATTTGAAGGCCGATCGCCAACGCTTCTTCCCCGACGACAAGCCGGTGCTGCTCTATAATCCACATTTCGATCCGGCCCTGTCGTCCTGGATCAACCATGGGCCGGCGATGCTAGCGGCGCTGGAGTCGCTGACGGACTGGAACGTCATCATCGCCCCGCACACGAAGCTGGCGATAAAAGCGCCGCCGATCGTCAGTAGCGCCCCCCATATCCGCGTCGACATGGGCAGCCGCCATTCGATCGATATGAGCTATACGATGAGCGCGGACGTCTATCTGGGCGACGTGTCGAGCCAGGTATATGAATTTCTCATCCAGCCGCGCCCCTGTATCTTCCTCAATCTCGACCATCGCGATGCGTCGGGGGACGCCTTTGCCCATTGGAAACTGGGTCAGGTGATCGAACGCGCCGACGCCCTTCCGCAAGCGCTCGCCCGCGCGAACGACTTGCAACCCGGCTTCGTTGCTGCTCAGGAAGCGGCTATGCAGCAGTCCATCGACCTGTCCCCGGTCCCCGCCTCGCAAAGGCAGGCGGACCTCATCCTGAATTTCGCGAAGAAGGGCGTATGAGCCAGACGATCACCACCACCCTTGGCCCGGTCCGCCTGATCGGCGACAATGCGACGCCGATCTGGGGCATGTCCAATGCCGAGCGCAACCGGCGCATGGCGGAAAGCGCGGCCAAGAATGGCAGCGCGCTCGCGCCGGGGCATGAGCTGCTGTTCAACCTCACCTACGCCTTCGATCCGCTGCTGTTGCGGCTCGTGCTGGAGACGCCGGGCACCTTGTTCGTGTGGGGCGGCACGCCGATCGTTGGGCAGGTGGCGCAGGGCACCGATCCGCTGACGGCGCCGCATGTGATCGACCTGTCGGACGGCCGCAAACTCTATAACCGCCAGCTGCGCAAGCTGGAGCAGCCGATGGTGCGGGAACTCACCCCCGCATCCCGGCGGCAGATCGAGCGTCGCAGCTATTTCGGCGCGTACAAGGGCGTGACCGACGTCCTGACCAAATATCTGTGGCCCGAACTGGCGCTGATCCTGACCCGCATCGCCGCGCAGCTGCGCATGACGCCCAACATGGTGTCGGTGATCGGCGTGACCCTGTGCCTCGTCGCGACCTTCCTGTTTGCCAAGGGGCTGTTCTGGACCGGATTCCTGTGCGGTTTCATCTTCATGGTGCTGGACACGGTGGACGGGAAGCTGGCCCGCTGCACCATCACCTCGTCCAAATGGGGTAATGTGATCGACCATGGCGTCGACCTCGTCCACCCGCCCTTCTGGTGGTATTTCTGGGGCACGGGGCTGGTCTATTGGGGCCTTGGCCTGTCGGGCGGCACCTTCGCCTTCATCATGACGGCCGTGATCGCGGGCTATGTGCTGCAACGGCTGATCGAGGGGATGTTCCTTAAGGACTTCAAGATGGACATCCATGTCTGGCGCCCATTCGACAGCCAGTTTCGCCTCATCACGGCGCGGCGCAACCCGAACATGGTGATCCTGTTCGTCGCGCTGCTGTTCGGCCGTCCCGATATTGGCCTGATCGCGCTGGCATGGTGGACGATCATTTCGCTGGTCGTCCATGCCGTGCGACTGGCGCAGGCCTATGGGCAGGCGCGGTCGGGCAAGCCGATCGTCAGCTGGATGGACGAAGCGGAAGCGGCGCTGTGAACGCCACGATCGAGAAGTTCGGCTGGCCCGCTACGTTGATCGCGGAGTTCGAGCACTGGGTTGTGCTGCTGCGCCCGGCCCAGCCGACGCTGGGGTCGGTGGTTCTGGCCGCCAAGAGCGACGCGACGGCATTTGGCGATTTGCCGGCGGAAGCGCATGCGGAGTTGAAGACCGTCACGACGGCGATCGAGGCAGCGCTGGGCAAGGCGGTGGACTATGCGCGCATCAACTATCTGATGCTGATGATGGTCGACCCCCACGTCCATTTCCACGTCCTGCCCCGCTATGAAGGGACACGCAGCGCGGCCGGCGTGACGGTGGCGGATGCAGGCTGGCCGGGTCAGCCCGATCTGGGCGCGGCGGTGAAGCTGGACAGCGAGTTGGACAGCTTACGGGATTGGTTGAAGGGCTATTTCGCCTGAAATCCTCTCCCTTTGGGGGAGAGGGATGCGCAGATTTGGCCGCTTGCTGCTCAACCTGTGGCTTTCCGTTCCCCGGCGCAGGCCGGGGTCCAGGTCCGTGCTCTGAACTGGACCCCGGCCTGCGCCGGGGAACGGGTCATATGCGCGCCTTTACTGGGGTGACGAGAAGGTGCGCTGTCCTACACCGGCACCATTTGCTATCATGACCCCGCTCGCAATAATCGGTCCGCAATAGGACATGAAATTGCGCGGTGAGCGGGAAATGTGCGAAGCTAAGCGCGCGAAACCCTATTTCGCGTAGCGTCCCTCGGCCACCCACTTCGCCGTCAAGGCGTTCGCCGCCTCGACATCCTGCGGAAAATCGACCTCCTGCCAGTCCAGCCCGTCGATCGAGACGGTGCCGACGCGATTGCCCTTGGCGATGATGTCGATGGCGCGCAGATACCAGCGCTCGACGCCCTCGGGCGTGCGCATCATCTGTTCGATCTGGTTGCGGAAGATGGCCGGGCCTTCGCCGGTGAAGGCCAGCATGCCGATCGATTCGGCATTGGTGTCGGGGGGCAGCAGCCGCTTGCCGATATGGTGCAGGCGGCCGGTCGCATCCCGGTTCACCTTCATGTCGTCATCATCATAGTCGCCGTCCGCCTTGATATCGACGGTGACGGTGATGGCATCCTGCGCGCCGTTCACCAGTTTCGCGACGATCTCGTCGGAAATGATGGTGTCGCCGTTCAGGATGATGAAGTCCCGGTCCATCTCCTCCCGCACGATCCAGCAGGTGCCAAGGTTGTCGGCGACCTGGAAAAAGGGGTTGAAGACGGTGCGGATGCGCGCGCCGGTGTCGCGATAGAGTTGCAGCGCATGATCCTCCACCCGTTCGGTGCGGAAGCCGGTGACGACGACGATGTCGGTCACGCCATTGGCCACCAGCGCTGCGACCTGCCAGCTGATGAGGCTGCGGCCGTTGAAGTCGATCATGCACTTGGGCACGTCGCGGGTCAGCGGAAGAAGGCGCGAGCCTTGGCCGGCGGAGAGGATGATGGCTTTGCTGATCGTCATGACCGCGCTTTAGAAGCCAATTTGGCCGAAAAAAAGGCGGCATTTGCACTCGATCTTTCGCTCGCCTAAAGGCCCCCTTGAAAGAACCGTTCGGGCTGAGCCTGTCGAAGCCCTGCTTTTTCTCTTCCGCGCCGGAAGAAAGTGCGGCCCTTCGACAGGCTCAGGGCGAACGGATTTTCCGGCACGAGGCAAGGACCGGCAGTCCATATGATGTTCAAGCGCGGATCGGGAGCCGCTGGCGACGGGTTCGCCCGTATCCTGGCCAATACCGGCTGGCTGCTGGGCGGCAAGGGCGTGGGCGCGGTGCTCAGCCTCGCCTATCTGGCCATCGTGACCCGCACGCTGGGGGTGGAGGATTTCGGCCGTTTCGCGCTGGTGCTGAGCGCCGCCAACGTCATCAAGACGCTGGTGAGTTTCGACAGCTGGCAGATCGTCGTGCGCTATGGCCAGCCGCATCTGGCGAGCGGGAATGGCGATGCGCTCAATCGCGTGCTGCGTTTCTGCATCCTGATCGACCTTGGCTCTGCACTCGCGGGCGGGCTGATCGCCGCCGCCATCATCCTGCTATTCGGCAATCTGCTGGAAATCGGGCCGGACATGGGGTGGCAGGTCTGGGCCTTCTGCATGGTGATGATGATCACCATCCGGTCCAGCCCGACCGGCGTGCTGCGCCTGTTCGACAGGTTCGATTCGGCCGCCTTCGCCGAAACCATGATCCCGGTCGGCCGCATGATCGGCGCGGGCGTGGCGCTGGCGATGATGCCGAACATCAGCGGATTCCTGATCGCCTGGGCCTTTGCCGAACTGCTCTGCGCCTTGAGCTACTGGCAATTGGCACTCAAGGTCGGGCGCGGGCGGATCGGCAGCTGGTGCGCGGGACGGGCATTGGACGCGCGGACGGAAAATCCCGGCATCATCGGCTTCCTGACCGCCACCAACTTGCAAACCAGCCTGTCGTCCATCGGCCAGCAGGTCGCGGTGCTGATCGTGGGCGCCTTTGTCGGGCCGACCGGCGCGGGCCTCTATCGCCTCGCCAACCAACTCGCCAATTCGCTGACCAAGATCAGCAGTCTCCTTTCGCGCAGCATCTTCGTCGAACTGTCGCGCACCAGCAGCCATGGGAAAGAAGCACTGAGCGCGCTGTTCCGCCGCACCAACAGGCTGGCGCTGGTGGCGGGCGCGGTGATCATCGGCCTGATCGTCACCATCGGCCATCCGCTGCTGGGGCTGATCGCGGGCAAGGATTTCCTGCCGGCCTATCCGCTGCTGCTGATGCTGGGGGTGGCGGCCTGCATCGACCTGATCGGGGTCAGCTATCGCCCGCTGCTGATGGCGACCGACCGGGCCGGCCTGTCGTTGCGCATCACCTTCGTATCGACGCTGTTGCTGCTGGCCCTGCAATCGGCGTTGCTGCCGCTGTACAGCACGAAGGGCGCGGCGATGGCCAATATCGCCGCGTCGCTCGCCGGATTTGCGATGATGGGGCTGGCCAGCCGCCGCGCGATGCGGGACTGATCGGAAGCAGCGTCGCTTATTCAGCCTCTTCGACCGCGGCGCCGGGGCCGTTCTTCAGCACCGATTCGATCGCATTTTTCGCGCCGGCCTTGCTGGCCCAGAAGATCGTTTCGCTATTATATTTGAACTTGGCGACGAACTCGCCGGCCTTGTTCTTCTCGATCACGAACTTGTGCGCCATGGGACATCTCCAGACTCGTTGCGTCAGCGAAATCGCGTCGGAGAATAGGGGCGCGAATCGAGCTTGGCAATGGCGGCGGGCGGCGCATTGCCGGTGATGAGCGCGGCCCCTAGCAGCGCTGCTGCGGGCGATGTCTGGATGCCGAAACCGCCCTGCCCCGCGAACCAGAAAAAGCCCGGACTATCGGGATCGAAGCCATAGACCGGCGCGCGATCGGGCGCGAAGCTGCGCAGGCCCGCCCATTTATGCTCGACCGCCGCGATCGGCCAGTCGACCGCCTGCTGAAACAAGGCGATCGCCTGCGCCACGGCCAGCTCTTCGGGCGCGGCGTCGCAGGGCGGCGACGGCACCTCGTCATGCGGGGTCAGCCACACGCGGTCGCGCCCTTCCGGCTTGAAATAGAAGCGGGAGCGCAGGTCCATCAGGCGCGGCAGATCGGGTGAGGACAGGCCGGGGATATGCAATTGCACCACCGTGCGCCGCAGCGGCGTGATGCCGATCGGCCGTACGCCGCAGGCCGTCGCGACCTGATCCGCCCAGGCACCGGCCGCATTGACCAGCAAGCCGCAATGGATGATCTCCGCCCCGCTATCGACCTGCCAGCCACCGCCTTCGGAACGGGCCGCGTTCAGACGCGTCGCCAGCCTGATTTCCCCGCCCAACCGGCGGAAGCGGCGCAGATGGGCCTGATGCAGCGCCGCGACATCAATATCCTGGCAGCTTTCCTCCAGCACGCCGATCGTCCAGTCCGGCCGCAGCCCCGGCATCAACGATGCGGGATCGACGGCGCGCAGATCGACCTTACCGGCAAACCCATCCATCAAAGCGTCGCGCCAGGGCGCATCCTCCGCCCGGCCGACATGAAGCGCGCGGCGTGGCGACAGGAAGCTGCGGTCGTGGAAGTCGGGATCGGGATTCGTCAGATACGGGCCTGACGCGGTCGTCAGCGGCTGGACCAGCGGACCACCATAGGTTTCTTCCCAAAAGGCAACCGAGCGGCCGGTGGCATGATAGCCCGCGCTATCCTCCATCTCCAATATCAGCACGCTGGCATGGGCGGCCAGCTGCGCGCCAAGGCTGGCGCCGGCCATGCCGCCGCCCACGATCACGATATCGGGATGATTCAACGGCCCATTCCGCCTCAAGCAGTCTCGTCCAGGAAAGCGTCGATCCGGGCCAGGGCATCGAGCCGGACCGGGTCCAGTTCGCGCAATATTTCATGCGCGGCTTCCGGCCCATAGACATGCAGCCGCGCCGTCGCAATGCGCGCCGCGACCCGCCGGATGGCGGGCGTGGAAACCAGCTGATCCACCGCCGTCGCCAGGATCAGCATCGGCGTGGCTATGCGTGCGACCGCGTCCGACCGTTCCAGCGCCCGTGTCGATTCCAGCGCCTGCAATACCCAGGTCCAGCTGGGCGGTCCCAGTGCGATCTCCCGGCTATGGTCGCGCCACCAGATTTCGTCGGCATAACGGTCCGGATCGTGCGTCAGCCGCTTTTGCCGCATCTTGCGCTGCCGTTCCGACTGTTCCTTCTGCGTCCAGGCGCGGTCCTCGCCATGGCCGCTGCGCACCATCGCACGGGCGATTCCCACCGCCAGCCAGCGCGGCAGCGAGGCGGTATGGACGCCCAGCATCGGCGCCACCACGGCGGCGGCATCCGGCGGGGTCATCCCCTCCGCCAGCGCGCGGACCAGCATATGACCGCCCATGGAGTGCGCCACCATTGTGGTCGGCCCCTCCCCCTCCGCGCGCCAGTCGGCGGACAGCGCATTAAGGTCCGCGATCCAGTCGGCAAAGTCGCCAATATGGCCGCATAGCGGATCGTCGGTCAGCCGGCCCGATCCCCCCTGCCCGCGCCAATCGAAGCTGGTCACGGCCCAGCCGCGCGACGCCCAGTGATGGATGACCTCCAGATATTTTTCGATCATGTCGCCGCGCCCGCCCAGCACCAGCATGCGGCCACGCGCACCCGACCCCAATCGATAGCGGCGGACGGGCCAGCCGTCGGGCGCGTGCCAATAATCCAGCCGCCCGCCCATCGGCCAGGCGCGCCGGTCGAAAGCGGCTGTAGGAAAGTCGGGTGAATCCATCGCCCGATGGTTACCCTTTGGTAAGCCATATGGTCTAGGGCCTAAGCCCCATGACGGGGGAATTTTTCCAGATAGCGCTGATCGGCGCCTTGAGCGCGCTGCTGATTGCGGCGGCGATCACCGATTTGCGATCCCGCATCATTTCCAATCGGTTGAATCTGGCCGTCGCGGCGCTCGCCCCCCTGTGGTGGCTGGCCTGCGGATTGGAGCCCTGGCCCGGCATGGCCGTGCAGCTGCTGGTCGGCGCCATCGTCTTCACCCTGTTCGCCGCGCTCTTTGCGGCCGGGATGATGGGCGGCGGCGACGTCAAGCTGCTCGGCGCGCTGGCGCTGTGGTTCCCATGGCAGGCCGTGCTGTCCCTGATCGTCCTGATGGCGATGCTGGGCGGGCTGGTCACCATCGTCACGGTCATCCACCACCGGATGAGCAAAAAGCCGGGGCAACCCGAAATACCCTATGGCGTCGCCATCTCCATCTCAGCCCTTTGGTTGCTTGGCGAACGATATCTTAACCATTTTGCGTGATGAGTGGGGCACTGGGGGCAGTGCACCCATTTGAGGGAGGCGAATTTCGTCATGGATGCTAAGAAGATCGTGCTGCTGGTGGGGGCGCTTATCATAGCGGTCACTACAGCCTTGCTTGCGCGCAGCATGTTGAGTTCGTCGAGCACGCCGCAGGTCACCGCCGCAAACATGCCGGTCGAAGCCGACCAGCCGCACGTTCTGGTCGCGACCAAGGCCCTGCCCGTGGGCACCATCCTGGACGCGGAAAGCTTTCGGTTTCAGCCCTGGCCCAAGGATCTGATCGAGCAGGCCTATTATCTGCGCGGTCAGGCCGATCCTGCCAAGCTGGCCGGCAGCGTCGTGCGCAGCGCCATCACCGCAGGGCAGCCGCTGACCCAGGGCGCCATCGTCAAGCCCGGCGATCGCGGTTTCCTGGCCGCAGCCCTCGGCCCGGGCATGCGCGCCGTGACGGTGCCGGTGTCGGCGCAAAGTTCGGTCGCCGGCTTCGTCTTTCCGGGCGACCGCATCGACCTTGTCCTGACCCAGAGCGTCAATGGCGGGGGTGACGGCGATCCGCTGAAGGTATCCGAAACGATCCTGCGCAACCTGCGCGTGCTCGCCACCGACCAGCGCATGGATGCGATGGGCGCCGACGGCAAGCCCGAGGTTCGCACCTATTCCAACGTCACGATCGAAGTGACGCCCAAGATCGCCGAAAAGATCGCCGTGTCGCAGACCATCGGGTCGCTTTCCATGTCGCTCCGCTCCATTGCCGACAATGCGTCGGATCTGGACGCGGCGATCGCGGGCACCGACGTCGATCTGCCCGGCAATGCCAATGCGAACGCCGAAAAGGCGATCATCGCCAAGCTGGCCGCCCGCCCGGTCGATCGCGGTTCCACCTATTCCACCGGCGCCGACGTGTCGCGCTACCAGCGCAGCTCGGTACCCGCCAAGACCGAAGCACCCATGTCAGCAGCCGTCGCCGCCAATGGCGCACCGGCCGGCACCGTCGCCTTCAAAGGCCCGGTGATCCGCGTGGCGCGCGGCACCAACGTGACCGAAGTTCCGGTCGGGGGGAAGTGAGATGAAGAGCCTGCACAATCGCGCCCCGCGCCTTGCCGCTCCGGCAATCGCGCTGGGCCTGGCGGTCGCCGCGATCGCCGCGCCGACCACCGCGCTCAATGCCGCCCCCTCCAGCGCACAGGATAATGCGATCCTGTTGTCGGTGGGTGGCAGCCGGGTCGTCAACCTGACGGCCAAGATGTCCGACGTGGTGATCGCCGATCCCGAAGTCGTCGACGTCCATGTCCGGTCGCAGAACCAGCTTTACCTGATCGCCAAGAAGCCGGGCGAAACCACCGTCTTCGTCACCGCGACCAATGGCAAAGTCCTGTTTTCGGGCACGGTGCGGGTCGGCAACAACCTGACCAGCATCGACGACATGCTCCATTTGGCGATGCCCGGCGCGGAAATTGCGGTCAACAAGATGAACGGCATGATCCTGCTGACCGGCACGATCCAGGCGCCAGAGGATGCAGCGGAGGCCGAACGGCTGACGCAGGCCTTCGTCGGCAAGGACGTAACCGTGGTCAGCCGCCTGCGCATGGCGACACCGCTGCAAGTCATGCTGCAGGTCAAGATCGCCGAAGTCAGCAAGGATATCGGCCACAAGATCGGCATGAATGTGACCGGCCTGGGCACCGGATCGGGCAGCTTCAGCGGCTATTTCAACCGCGCCGATCGCGCTTTCCAGACGAACTCGTCGACGACCGGTGCTGCCAACGACATCACCCGGTCCTGGACGTTCAACAGCCCCACCGATGGGACGACCTCACTCGGCTTCGTCGCCAAATTGCTGGGCATGGATATTGCCGCTGCGCTGGACCTTGCCGAATCGAGTGGCCTCGCCACCACCTTGGCCCAGCCCAACCTGACGTCCCTGTCGGGCGAAACCGCCAGCTTCCTGGCCGGCGGCGAATATCCCTACACGGTCAACAACGGCGCCAACAACGGCAACAGCATCGAATTCAAGCAATATGGCGTGCAGTTGGCGTTCACGCCGACGGTGTTGGCCGACGGGCGCATTTCGCTGCGCGTCAGGCCGACCGTGTCCAGCCTGGACTTCACGGTCAATTCGTCCGTGCCCGCGCTCAAGAGCCGCACCGCCGAAACGACGGTGGAACTGGGTTCGGGGCAGGCCTTCATGATCGCCGGCCTGCTGAACAGCCAAACCGGCAACACGGTGAACAAGGTGCCGGGCCTTGGCGATATTCCGATCCTGGGCAGCCTGTTCAAGTCGCGCTCCTTCCAGCGCAACGAAACCGAGCTGGTCATCGTCGTCACGCCCTATCTCGCCAAGCCGATGAATGCTTCCGACGTGCGCCTGCCGACCGATGGCTTCCGCAACGCCACGCAGGCGCAGGGCCTGCTGCTGCAACAGGGCAATGACGGGATCAGCGGCGGCCGCAGCCCCGCACCGGCCCGCGCGCCGGGATCGACGCCCGTGGTACCGGGATCACACGTCTCGGCAGCCGCACCCGGCAAGTCGAACAAGACCGGCGCCGCCGCGCCCGGCTTCAGTTTCTGACGGAAGGACAAAGACATGACCACGCCTCTGTCGCTCAAGGCCCTCGCGGCCATCGCCATGATCGCTTTGCCGGTCACCGCCCATGCCCTTCCCCGGTCGAACCGCAGCGTCGATTCGATCCATCAGCCGGTGGTGAGCCACGCCGCCTATGTCTTCGACGTACAGGCCGGCTCCGGCGGCGGGCTGACGCCGAATGAAGCGATCCGTCTGAACGACTGGTTCGTGTCGATCGGCCTTGGCTATGGCGACAGCATCGCGATCGTCACCGACAGCGGCTATTACAGCCCTGCCCTGCGCGACGATATCGGCGATGTCGTGGCCCGTCGCGGCCTGCTGGTCGCCGAAGACAGTTCGGCAGAGGCCGGCCAGGCACCGACCGGCAGCGTCCGCCTGATCGTGCGTCGCGCCACCGCCAGCGTGCCGGGCTGCCCAGACTGGAGCGCGAAGCAGGAAACCAATGGCGCCTTGGGCGCCGGTTCCAATTTCGGTTGCGGCGTGAACAGCAACTGGGCCGCCATGGTCGCCAATCCGGAAGATCTGGTCCGGGGCCAGGGCACCGACAGCGACCTGCGCACCGTAACGTCGAACCGCGCCATCAGCACCTATCGCGACAAGGCGCCGACCGGCGCCGGCGACCTCAAGCAAATCTCGCCGGGAGGCCAGTAACATGAATGCTCCCTGGAAACCGGGCCTGGGTGGTCATCGCGATCCGTTCCATGCCTTCGTCTGCGACGATCACAGTTTCGACATGCTGCGCGCCGTGTCGGCCGAACTGGGATGGGCGCCGGAAAAGGTGAACAAGGGCGGCATGCGCAATGCCGTGCAGAGCCTGTCCATCACCGCCAGTCCGCAGATATTGTTCGTCGACATGTCCGAAAGCGGCGATCCGCTGAACGACATCAACAGCCTGGCCGAAGTGTGCGAACCGGGCACGGTGGTGATCGCCGCCGGCCAGGTCAACGACGTGCGCCTGTATCGCGATCTGGTGGCCAGCGGCATCCAGGACTATCTGCTCAAGCCATTCGGCGCGGATCAATTGCGTGACGCACTGGCGCAGGCGCAGGCCGTGTTCATGGCCCCGCGTGACGCGGCGCCCGAACGGCCCCATTCGACCATGGCGGTGATCGGCACGCGTGGTGGCGTTGGTGCCTCCAGCATCGCGACATCGCTGTCCTGGCTGCTGTCGGAAAAGAAGAAGCGGCCGACCGCGCTGCTCGACCTGGACGTCCATTTCGGCACCAATGCGCTGGCGATGGATCTGGAGCCGGGCCGCGGCCTGACCGACGCGATCGAAAATCCCAGCCGCATCGACGGCCTGTTCATCGAACGCGCCATGGTGCGGGCGAGCGACACGCTGGCGATCCTGTCGGCCGAAGCACCGATCAGCCAGCCGATGATGAGCGATGGCGGCGCCTTCTACCAGTTGCTGGAAGAATTTCGCCTGGCCTTCGAATGCAGCGTCATCGACCTGCCCCGCAACATGCTGATCCATCATCCGCACCTGATGGCCGACGTGAATGTGACACTGATCGTCACGGAATTGACGCTGGCCGGCGCGCGCGACACGATCCGCATCCTGTCCTGGCTCAAGAGCAATGCGCCGCAGGCCCGCCTGCTGGTGGTCGCCAACCGGGTTCACCCCGGCGCGCCGGAAATCAGCCGCAAGGATTTCGAGCAGTCGATCGAGCGCAAGGTGGACGTCATGGTGCCGTTCGACCTGCGCGTCGCATCGCAGGCGGCAAAGCTGGGCAAGACGCTGGCCGAAACCGCCAAGGGCAGCAAGGTCGGCGCAGCCTGCACCGAAATGCTGAACCAGGTGCTGGGTGCGGCCGATGCCGACCAATTTGACGGCGCGCCCAAGGCCGCCCGCAAGAAGGGCGACTCGCTGCTCGGCAAGATAGATTTCAAGTCGATGATGCCGTCGCGCCGCAAGGACAAGGCGACGCTGGATAATTGATCGCATGCGCCGCCCGGACCGGGCGGCGCGGCTTCCTGAAAGACGGGCGACGAGATGGACGGCAATTTCATCCTGATAACGGTGCTGATCGCGACCCTGCTGGGCGTCGCGGCGGTCGTGTTTGCCGGCCCGTCGCCGGACAAGGCGCGCAAGCGCCGCGTCGCCATGATCCGCGGCCGTCACAGCGAATCGGCCGAAGCGCTGCTGGAAGCCCGCATGCGCCGGGCGATTTCCAACCGCGCGACGGGCACCGAAGCGAAGATGCTGGTCTCGCTGATTCCCAATCCGGAAAATCTGACCAAGCGTCTGAAGATGACCGGCAAGAAATGGACGCTCAGCCAGTATATGACGGCATGCGCCATCACGTTCCTGCTGTTGTCTGCGTTCCTGATGCTGCGCGGTTTCCCGTTCCTGTTTGCCGTAATGTTCGGCTTGGCCGCTGGGCTGGGCCTGCCACATTGGTGGGTGAGCCGACTCATCCGGGGCCGCGTCAACAAATTCACCGTGAAATTCCCGGATGCGCTGGAATTGCTGACCCGCGGCCTGCGATCAGGCCTGCCGATCGCGGAAACGCTGGGTATCGTATCGAGCGAAATTCCAGGGCCGGTGGGTGAAGAATTCAAGCTGATCACCGAACGCATCAAGATCGGCCGCACCATGGAGCAGGCGCTTCAGGAAACGGCGGATCGCCTGGGCACGCCGGAATTCCAGTTCTTCGTCATCACCCTGGCTATCCAGCGCGAAACGGGCGGCAACCTGGCCGAAACGCTGTCGAACCTGGCCACCGTGCTCCGCCAGCGCGCGCAGATGAAGCTGAAGATCCGCGCGATGTCGTCGGAATCCAAGGCGTCGGCCTATATCATCGGCTGCCTGCCCTTTCTGGTCTTCGGCCTGATCAGCTACATCAACTTCAACTATATGAGCCCCTTCTACACGCCGGACCCGTCGGGCATTTTCGGGCTGAGCTTGATGCAGGTCATCGGCATCGGCGGCATGTGCTGGATGGGCATCGGCGTCTTCATCATGGCCCAGATGGTCAATTTCGAAATCTGACGGGCAAGGACAAGAGATCATGGACGCTCCTACCCCCGCAGGCACCTTGTTCGGCCTTACCGCGACCGATTTCGGCACGCTGCTGGCCGCGCTGGCGACGCTTTCCATATTGTTCGCACTCTATGCCGTGATGACGGTGCGCGACCCGATGGCCAAGCGGGTCAAGGCACTGAACGAACGGCGCGAACAGCTCAAGGCCGGCATCACCGCTTCCACCGCCAAACGGCGCGCGAGCCTGGTGCGCAGGAACCAGACGACCGACCATATGCGGTCGTTCCTGTCCAGCCTGAAGGTGTTGCAGGACGACCAGCTGAAGGACGCCCAGATCCGTCTGGCGCAGGCGGGCATCCGGTCGAAGGACTGGGCCGTCGCGGTCATCTTCGGCCGCATGATCCTGCCCATCCTGATCGGTGGTACGGCCGCGATCCTGCTCTATGGCGTGGGCATCGAACCCGAATGGGGGCCGCTCAAGCGCTTCTTCGCCTTCGCCGCAGCGCTGCTGCTGTCGTACAAGGCACCCGACATCTATATCGACAACAAGGTGCAGAAGCGGTCTTCCGCGATCCGCAAGGGGCTGCCCGACGCGCTCGACCTGCTGGTCATCTGCGCCGAGGCCGGCCTGACCGTCGATGCCGCCTTCAACCGGGTAGCGCGCGAGCTGGGCAAGGCCTATCCGGAACTGGGCGACGAGTTTCAGCTGACCGCGATCGAGCTGAGCTTCCTGACCGAACGGCGCATGGCGTTCGAGAACCTCGCGACCCGCGTGAAGCTGGACGCGGTCAAGGGCGTGGTCACGACCATGATCCAGACCGAGAAATACGGCACCCCGCTCGCGTCCGCGCTGCGTGTGCTGTCGGCCGAATTCCGTCATGAACGTATGATGCGCGCCGAAGAAAAGGCCGCGCGCCTGCCCGCGATCATGACCGTACCGCTGATTTTGTTCATTCTGCCGACCCTGTTCGTCGTCATCCTGGGTCCAGCGGCCTGTTCGATCAGCACGGCCTTCTAAAAACTTTGGAGAGGGACCGGCGCTGCCGTAGCGTCGCCCGAAAGATCCGCCCGCCCCGCCATAAAAAGGCGGTGGCGGGCGGCCTTTTTCATGCTTATCTTCATATCAAAGACACGGAGTGGATCGCATGAAATCGACTGTTATCGCCCTTGCAACCCTGACCGCCGCCTTTGCGGCCCTGCCGGCGCAGGCGGCCCAGCCGGTCACCGGCCGCTGGGCCACGGTGGACGGCAAGGCGATCGTCCAGATCGCGCCGTGCGGCAAGCATCTGTGCGGCAAGATCGAGAAGATCGTGAAGCCCACCCCCGGCCGGCCGCAGACCGATATCAAGAACCCCGATCCCGCGCTGCGCTCCAAGCCGCTGGTCGGCCTTGCCCTGCTGTCAGGCTTCGAAGATGACGGCGACCTGTGGAAGGGCACGATCTACGATCCCGAAAGCGGCAAAAGCTATACGTCCAAGGTCAGCCGCAACGCCAATGGCACGCTGAAGGTCCAGGGCTGCATCGCCTTCTTCTGCAAGACGCAGACCTGGACGGCGGTGCGCTGATCCTTACAGCAGGTTAAGCTGCGCCACCGGGGCGAAGCTGCGCCGGTGGAGCGGGGTCGGGCCATGTTCGCGCAGCGCGGCGAGATGCTTGGCGCTGCCATAGCCTTTGTTCGTGTCCCAGCCATAATGCGGATGGTCGGCCGCCGCCGCGATCATCATCCGGTCGCGTTCTTCCTTGGCGAGGATGGAGGCGGCCGCGATCGACAGGCATTTGGCGTCGCCCTCCACGATCGCGGTAGACGCCCAGCGCCATTGGGGGCAGCGATTGCCATCGACCAGCACATGCGCGCAGTCATGGCTCAACGCCTCGACCGCGCGGGTCATGGCCAGCATCGTCGCCCAGAGAATGTTGATCTCGTCGATTTCCGCGACCGTCGCGATGCCCACGCCCCAGCAAAGCGCCCGCGCCTTGATCTCCACCTCCAACCCGGCGCGCTTCTTCGCGCTGAGCTGCTTGGAATCGTTCAGGCCATCGGGGCAATCGTCGGCGCGCAGGATGACGGCGGCGGCCACCACGGGACCGGCCAGCGGTCCCCGCCCCGCTTCATCCACCCCGGCGACCAGGCCGGGACGATGGATCAGTTCGTGGGTGAAGTCAGGCATAAGCGTGAAATCCGAACGGCGCGCCCATGGGGCCATGGCCGCTCCCCAGGCCAGGTGCCAGTGCCAGCGCCTCCCGCACATATTTACGGCCGCGCTCGATCGCCTCGATCAGCTCCAGCCCCTGCCCCAGCCCGGTTGCGATCGCGCTGGCCAAGGTACAACCGGTGCCATGCGTGTGCGGCGTGTCGATCCGGGCATTGCTCCATGCCTTGCGCACGATATCCGGCGCGATCAACCGGTCTGTCAGCATCGGCCCTTCGCCATGCCCGCCCTTGGCCAGCACATGGGTGTTGAAGCGCGCCGCAATCCCCTCTCCACCCAGCGCCGCCAGTTCGGGGATGTTCGGCGTGACGAGGGTGGCGATGGCCATCAGCCTTTCGAACGCCGCGATGGTGGCATCATCCGCCAGCAGGGAACCGCTGGTCGCGACCATCACCGGATCGAAGACGATCGGTACATCGTCCAGTTGCGCCAGTCGATCGGCCACGGCATGGGCGGCTTGCGCGCTGCCGATCATGCCGATCTTCACTGCGTCGACGCCGATGTCGCTGATGCAGCTTTCGATCTGCGCCAGCACCATGTCGGTCGGGATCGGGTGTACGCCCTGCACCCCCAGCGTGTTCTGCGCCGTGATGGCGGTGATGGCGGTCATGCCGAACCCACCCAGCAGCGTCACGGTCTTCAGGTCCGCCTGAATGCCCGCGCCGCCCCCGCTGTCGGAGCCGGCGATGATGAGAATGCGGGCGGGCGTCACTGGCTGGATTTGGCCGTGAAATGCCGCACCGCAGAGGCGGGATTGTCGGCCAGCGCCTTCCCCACGCGAGTCGGGCGGTCCATCAGTTCGCCGCCGCAATTGGGACAGCGATCGTCCAGCGCTTCGGCGCACGGCGCGCAGAAGCTGCATTCGAAGGAACAGATGAACGCGCCGGGCTGATCGGCGGGCAGGTCCGTGCCGCAGCGTTCGCAGTCGGGGCGCATTTCAAGCATAGCAAATTTCCGTTCAGTTCGAGCTTGTCGAGAACCGTTGCGCGTCGGGTTCTCGACAAGCTCGAACCGAACGGAGAGAGAAAGATGTCACGCCGCCGCTTTCTCGACCGCGGCGCAGATGCGGTCCACCACATCCTTCACCTGATCCTCCCGGTCGCCTTCGGCCATGACGCGGATCACCGGTTCGGTGCCGGACGGGCGGATGACGAGGCGGCCGGTGCCGTGCAGTTCCGTTTCCGCCTGCGCGATGACGCGCTTCACATCCTCATGCTCCAGCGGCTTGCCACCGGAAAAGCGGACATTCTTCAGCAATTGCGGCACGGGGTCGAACTGGTGCAGCACTTCGCTGGCCGGCTTGCCGGAGCGGATCAGGGCCGCCAGCACCTGAAGCGCGGCGACCGTGCCGTCGCCGGTGGTGGCGTAATCGGACAGGATCATGTGGCCGGACTGCTCGCCGCCGACATTGAAGCCGCCTTCGCGCATCCGTTCCAGCACATAGCGGTCGCCGACCTTGGTGCGTTCCAGACCGATGCCCTTGGCCGACAGGAAGCGTTCGAGGCCGAGGTTCGACATGATCGTGGCGACCAGTCCGCCGCCGCGCAGCGTGCCTTCCCGCGCGAAATTGGCGGCGATCAGCGCCATGATCTGATCGCCATCGACGATCTTGCCCTGTTCGTCCACGACGATCAGCCGGTCCGCGTCGCCATCCAGCGCGATGCCGATGTCGGCGCCGGAGGACACCACGGTTTCCTGCAACAGCAGCGGCGCGGTGGAGCCGCAACCGTCATTGATGTTGGTGCCGTTGGGCGTGACGCCGACCGCGACGACGGTGGCGCCCAATTCCCACAAGGCGGACGGCGCGACCTGATAGGCGGCGCCATTGGCGCAATCGACCACGATCTTGAGCCCGTCCAGCCGCAGGTCGGCGGGGAAGCTGGACTTGACCGCATGGATGTAGCGACCGCGCGCATCCTCGACCCGGCGGGCGCGGCCGATATCCTTGGACGCGGCGAGCGCGATATCCTGCCCGATCAACGCTTCGATCTTCAACTCATCCTCATCCGACAGCTTGTAGCCGTCGGGGCCGAACAATTTGATGCCATTGTCGAAATAGGGATTGTGGCTGGCGGAGATCATGACGCCCAGATCGGCGCGCATCGAATGGGCGAGCAGCGCGACGGCGGGCGTCGGAATGGGGCCGAACTGCACCACGTCCATGCCCACGGCGGTGAAGCCCGCGACCAGCGCATTTTCGACCATATAGCCCGAAAGCCGCGTATCCTTGCCGATGACGACGCGGTGGCGGTGGCTGCCACGCAGGAAGTGCGTACCTGCCGCCATGCCAACCTTCATCGCCAGCTCAGCGGTCATGGGCCATTGGTTGGTGCGGCCGCGAATGCCGTCGGTGCCGAAATATTGCCTGCTCATGCTCCCTTCCATGCACCGATCAACCCTGCCCCCGCAACCCATTATCCGTTCGTCCTGAGCCAGTCGAAGGACGTGTGCGATGTCGTTGACCTGCGGTCGCCTGCCGGCCCGACAGGCTCAGGACGAACGGAGATTGAGAAATTGTCGGTCGACTTTCTCTCGCACCAACGGCATCCGGGCGTGATGGAAAATTTCAATGCCTTCGTCGACGGCCTGTCCGCCGCCGTCTTTTTCAAGGTGCCGCTCTTTGGCGCGCAGATCGAACTGATCGTGCTCTATCTGGCGCTGCCGATGCTGTTCTTCACCCTGTGGCTGGGCTTTCCCAATATCCGCCATGTCGGGCGCGCGATCCGCATCCTGCGCAGCCAGCCGCAGCATGGCGAGGCGAAGGGCGATGTCAGCCAGTGGGCGGCGCTTTCCACCGCGCTGTCGGGCACGATTGGCCTGGGCAATATCGCGGGCGTCGCCGTGGCGCTGACCATGGGCGGTCCCGGTGCGATATTGTGGATGTTCATCATCGGCTGGTTCGCGATGACGGTGAAGATGGCGGAGGTGACGCTGGGCCTGAAATATCGCGTGTTCGACAGTCGCGGTCATGTGCATGGCGGTCCGATGTATGTGCTCAAAGCCGTGGGCGCGGCGCGGGGCTGGCCGAAACTGGGGCTGGTATTGGGCGGGGCCTATGCCTTCTTCGCCTTGTTCGGCGCGATCCCGATGGTGCAGGTGAATCAGAGTTTCGCGCAAGTGAAGGTCGTCACTGGCCTGACCAATGGCTGGGCCTATGGCGTGTTCCTGGCCGGCGCGGTGGCGCTGGTGACGCTGGGCGGCGCGGCCTGGCTGGGCGAGGTGTCGAAGCGGCTGACCCCGATCAAGGTGGCGGTTTATCTGGGCGGGGTCGCGGCGATCCTGATCCTGCATATCGGCGAGATACCCGGGGCGCTGGCGCTGATCTGGAACGGGGCGTGGAGCGGCGACGCGGCGACCGGGGGCGCGGTGGGCGCCTTCGTCGCGGGGATGCGGCGCGCGGTGTTCGCCAGCGAGGCGGGCGTCGGGTCGGCGGTGATGGCGCATAGTCTGGCGCGGACCAAGCATCCGGTGTCGGAAGGACTGGTCGCGCTGCTGGAGCCCTTGCTCGGCACGATGATCGTTTGTGCGTTCGGCGGGCTGGCGCTGGTCGTGGCGGGCACATGGAATGGCGGGCTGGAGGGGATTGCGATCACGTCGGCCGCCTTCGCGCAGGTATCGCCATGGTTCCCATGGCTGCTGGCGGTGGTGGTGTTCCTGTTCGCCTATTCGACGCTGGTGGCCTGGGGCTTTTATGGATTGCAGGCCTGGGGCTATCTGTTCGGCAATGGCCCGAAGGCGCAGTGGACGTACAAGATTCTCTATGTCGTCGCCCTGCCCCCGGCGGCGGCGATCGACCTGGGCCGCGTGGTCGGAATCGTCGACAGCAGCTTCTTCCTGATGGCCATTCCCAATGTCATCGCGCTGTACCTGTGCGCCGGGGAATTGCGGCGGGATGTGCGCGACTATCTGGATGGGCAAGAGGCTTAACTTCGCATATTTCCCGCCAAATGCGACATGATGTTACGCGGGCGTGATCCTATCGGAAAGCCGCCAACAGGCCGCCAGTAGGTAGCAGCGAGCAACAATGACGTGCCCCTGTCGGCTGCCGTTCCCCGGCGAAGGCCGGGGTCCAGTTGCGAGCGTGGAACTGGACCCCGGCCTTCGCCGGGGAACGGCTGAGGTAGCGGATTTCGGTCATGTAGGACAGAAACGAAAAGGCCCCGCACCTTTCGGGGCGAGGCCTGTTCGTCGTGCAGACGGTCAGATCGTCAGATCTTGTCGCCCAGGGCGCCCTTGACCGATCCGGCGACGTCCTGCGCCGTGCCCTTGGCCTTTTGCGCCTTGCCTTCGGCTTCCAGACGTTCGTTGTCGGTCGCCTTGCCGATGCCTTCCTTGATGGAACCAGCGGCCTTGTTGCCTGCGGCCTTCAGCTTGTCGGTTGCTTCGCCCATGTCGATACTCCTTGGCTAGGGTGTTGGAGTATCAACGAGAGGCGGCACAAAGGGTTTCCGCCGATACGAAGCCGAAACGAAATATCAGAGCGGCTTCTCGTAAATCTGATAGATCTTGTTCACCGTGCTGTTGATGGCGTCGGCAATGGCGTTCATGCCCTGATTGTCGTCCAGCACCCAGCCGATCTCGCCACGGGTCGAACCATAATGGGCCACCGCTTCCAGGCGGATCGTTTCGATCATCATGAAGGCCAGCTGGCTGGCCATGCGTGAGCTTTGCAGTCGTTGCACCACGCCCATCAACGGCACGCGCATCGTGCGCGCCTTGGGCTTGCGCAGCCATTTCAACAGCTTGATGAAGCCGAAGGGGAAGAGCGACCCGTTCAACGACTTGGTCGCTTCATTCAGGTCCGGCAGCGTCATCATGAAGGCGACCGGTTCGCCGTCCAGTTCGGCGATCATGATCAGATCCTCGAACACGATCGGCTTCAATTTCTTGCCGGTATGGGCGACTTCATCGTCCGTGATCGGCACGAAGCCCCAATTATTGCCCCATGCGTCATTCAGGATCGACAGGATGATCGCGGCTTCCTTGTCGAATTTCGACTTGTCGACCTTGCGGATCGTGATGCGCGGGCTTTTCTCGCCCGACTGGATGATCCGCTGGATCAGCGGCGGGAAGCTTTTCGTGATGTCCAGCTCATAGGTTTTGAGCTGCTTGGCCGGGACATAGCCAGCCCCTTCGATCATCGCCTGATAAGCGGAGCTGTTATGGCCCATCATCACCGTGGGCGGATGGTCATGACCGGCGATCAACAGGCCCGGCTCTTCCCAGATGGAGAGCGAAATCGGCCCCAGCACGCGGGTCATGCCCTTGGCGCGCAGCCAATCCTCGGCCGTGGCGATCAGCGCCTTGGCCGTCGCGTCATCCTCCGCCTCGAACAGGCCGAAATTGCCGGTGCCCGGCCCCATGCCCTGCTCGACCGGCTGCTCAAGCGCCAGATGATCGATATGGGCGGAAATGCGGCCAACCACCTGGCCATTGCGACGGGCGAGGAAATATTGCGCTTCGGCATGGCCGAAAAAGGGGTTCTTCCCCGGCGTCAGCAATTCCTTCACTTCGGCCTTCAATGGCGGCACCCAATTGGGATCATTGGCATAAAGCCGCCAGGGCAGGTCGATAAAAGCCTTCAGGTCGGCCTTGCCGGAAACGGGGGTGATGACCAGATCGTTATGCGCCACGGGTGCCGCCTTGAAAGAAAAATGGAGTGCGGTGCAGTTCGGCGCTTGTTTGCGGAATGTCAATCACGCGCCGCGTTCAGGCGGATAACATGGTGAATATGTCATGGTGCTGCCATGATATCAGCGCATTTGGAGGCTAGGACCGCCCGCATGACAGTGCATGATCCCATTCTTGCCGCCGCGCAGCGGGCGCGAGCGGCCATTCCCGACGATACCGCCATGCTGCGCGCCGCGGCCGATTTGACGCGGGCCTATTCGACCGCCAATCCGCGTATCTACTGGTTCGACCTGCTGGCATCCGCGCTGGTCGGTTGGGGCGCGATGGCTGGCGCGATTCTGATCGACAATGTGGCGATCGCCCTCGCCTGCGCGCTCGTGTCGATGCTGGCGCTCTATCGTGCGGCCAGCTTCATCCATGAGCTGACCCATATCCGCAAGGGCGCCCTGCCCGGCTTCCGGTTCGCCTGGAACCTGATCGTCGGCGTGCCGCTGATGATCCCGTCCTTCATGTATGAAGGCGTACATACCCAGCATCACCAGCGCACCCGCTATGGCACGGCGGAAGATCCCGAATATCTGCCGCTCGCGCTGATGAAGCCCTGGTCGCTGCCCTTGTTCATCATCGTCGCGTCGCTGGCGCCGATCGGCCTGATCCTGCGCTTTGGGGTGCTGACGCCGCTGTCGCTGCTGATCCCGGCGTTGCGCGCCAAGGTGGTGGCGGAATTTTCGGCCCTGTCGATCAACCCCGCCTATCGCCGCCGCGCGCCCGAAGGCGAGTTTGCGCGCCAGTGGGCAGCCCAGGAAGCAGGCGCCAGCCTGTTCGCGCTGGCGCTGGTCGGCAGCGTTTTCGCCTTCGGCTGGAAGCCCTTGCTGGTCTATATGGCGATCCATTCGGCCATGACCGTCATCAACCAGCTGCGCACGTTGGTCGCGCATCTGTGGGAGAATGAGGGCGAGCCGATGACCGTGACGGCGCAATATCTGGACTCGGTCAATGTGCCGCCGCCCGGCACCCTGCCCGCTTTGTGGGCGCCGGTGGGCCTGCGCTATCATGCGCTGCATCACCTGTTGCCGAGCGTGCCCTATCATGCGCTGGGCAAGGCGCATGCGCAGCTGATCGCGACGCTGGACGCGCAATCGCCCTATCATCGGGGCAATTACAAGGGGATGCTGCCGCTGGTCGGCAAGATCGCCCGGAGTACGATGGCGGCGCGTTGAGCCGGATCCGGTTCACGCGGAGACGCAGAGGGGATCGGAAGTTGCGGTCATATCTTGTGAACGTTCCTCGGCGAAGTTGATGGGAGTCACGTGCCTCCCATCAAGGGTCCAGTCCCACGCTCTGAACTGGACCCCGGCCTTCGCCGGGGAACACTCAATCTGAGTTGCTCCGCGCCTCTGCGGCTCCGCGCGAATAAAATAATTCGGTTGCGGGTTGAAACCCGATTTGAGGCAATTATATCGGGGTGGTTCCGGTCTTTCCCCTCCCCCCTAAAGAGGATCGGAACGCCCCCTCTGGAAGGCCCCGCGCGACGTCCCTTGGTCGCCGGGGCCTTTTTATTTGGGGCGCGGGCATCTCAGGCCGGCGATGTACCTGTTCTTTGTTTTCCGTGATTTCCGAGCCGTGCAATGGTCCATTGCACTCGAAATCACTCTTCCGTGCGGAAGAGGACCGTTTCGCCCACCAGCAGGAACAGGAAGAAGGGCGCCCAGGCTGCCAGCACCGGCGGATAAGCGCCCAGGCTGCCCATCGCGAGCGAGAAATTGTCCGCGACGAAATAGGCAAAGCCCAGCGCCATGCCCAGCACCGCGCGCATGAACAGCTGCCCCGACCGCGCGAGGCCAAAGGCCGCGACCGACCCCAGGATCGGCATCAGCAGCGCGGACAATGGCCCGGACAGCTTGTGCCACAGGCTGCCTTCCAGTTCGGCGGTGGGGCGGCCGGCGTCATGCAGGTCGGAAATCGCCGCCTCCAGCTCGCGGAAGGTCAGCGCGTCGGGATCGACCTTCGCCAGCGTGAACTGGTCGGGGCGGATGTCGCGGCCGAAACGGACGGTGCCCACATTGGTGACGGTGCCACGCGCCACATCGAATTGCCGCGCGCCTTCCAGCAGCCAGCTCTTGCTCGCCGCGTCATAATGGCCCTTGGGCGCCTGAACGATGGTGGTCAGACTGTTGTTGATGCGATTGTAGATCTGCACCTTGCGCAACTGCACCTGCGTGCCGCGCCCCGCGACGATCGCCGCATTGACCAGATTATTGCCGTCGCGCACCCAGGGATTGCTCTTCACCCCGCTGTCGGGCGGGATCGGGCCATAATCCACCGCTTCCCATGCGCTCAGCGCCGCCGTCGATCGGGCAACGATCCGTTCGTTGAAGACGAAGCTGATGACCGATACGCCCAGCGCCGCCAGCACCAGCGGCGCCAAAATCTGATGCGCGGACAGACCCGCCGCCTTCATCGAGATGATTTCGCTATTCTGGTTGAGCGTCGCCAGCATCACCAGCGTGCCGAGCAGCACGGAGAAAGGCAGGAAGCGCGCGATGATCTGCGGCGCGCGCAGGCCGACATAATGCCATAATTGCGCGTCGCCATTGCCGGGATAAGCCAGCACGTCGCCCGAATTGCCGAGCAGGTCGAGCGTCTGGAGGACGACCACCAGCAATGCCAGCACGGCAAAGGTCCGGGTCAGGAACAGGCGCGCCATATAGAGGCTGATCTGGCGCGAGGGGAAGAAGTTGAACTGCATGGGTCAGGCCGCTCCTTGTCCGGCGACGTCCGCATCGGCGGGCGCACGGCGTCGGCCAAAGCGCAGCAGGCGCACGATCTGCTTGCCCAATTTGGAGAAGGCGACTTCCAGCGCGCCGATCGGCTGACCGCCGGGGCGGTTGGCGATCACATGATACATCCACAGCACCAGACCCGACGCGAGCAGGAACGGTCCCCATAGCGCGATGATCGGATCGACCTTGCCCAGCGCGCCGACGCCTTCGCCATATTGATTGATCTTGTGATAGGTCACGATGAAGATGATCGAGAGGAACACGCCCAGCGCCGATGTCGATCGCTTGGGCGGGATCGCGAAGGCCAGCGCCGCGAGCGGCAGCAGGAACATGAACACCACTTCGACCATGCGGAAATGGAAATTGGCGCGCACTTCGGCCTTCAGCTTGTCGGGCGTGGCCGGGCTGCGGCCGATCACCATCAGTTCGGGAATCGTCTTTTCCCGGTCGACGTCGCGGCCGCGGAAATTCTCGATCTGCGGCAGGTCGATCGGCAGGTCATGGCTGGAGAAGGACAGGATGCGCGGCGTCTTATATTTGGGTCCGTCATTGACCAGCACGCCGTTGCGCAGGCGGAAGATGATGACGTCCGGGTCGTCGGTGGCAAGGAAAGTGCCCTGCGCCGCCGTCACCGCGACCGACTGGCCATCCTTGCCGACCGCGCGGACGAAGATGCCCTGCAGATTGCGGCCTTCATCCTTGCTGCGTTCGATGCGCATGGTCATGCGCTTGCCCAGATTGGTGAATTCGCCGACCTTGATCGAGGCCCCCAGCGCGCCGGAGCGCAGCTCGAAACGCAGCGCTTCATAGGCGTGGCGCGACAAGGGCTGAACGAAGCCGACGATGCCGAAATTGAGCAGGGCCAGAGCGATGCAATAGAGATAGGGTACGCGCAGCAGCCGGCCGTAGGACAGACCCACCGCGCGCATCACGTCCAGCTCCGACGACAAGGCCAGCTTGCGGAAGGCGAGCAGGATGCCGAGCATCAGCCCGATCGGGATGCCGAGCGAGAGATATTCAGGCAGCATATTGGCGAGCATGCGCCACACGACGCTGACCGGTCCGCCTTCCGCCGCGACGAAATCGAACAGGCTGAGCATCTTGTCGAGGACAAGCAGCATCGCGGCGATCACCAGCGTACCCAGCATGGGCACCGCGATCAGGCGGGCGAGATATCGGTCGGTGGCGGTCAGCATTCTCTAAGTCGTCGTCCCATCACCATGTTTTGGCCGCAAACCCATCCCATATGCGAGTCAGGTAGAAAAGCGGGGCGAACAGGGGCTCGCCGTCCGGTCCATATCGGCGGCTATAGCTTCCAGGAGTCTGATGGTCATGATAAAAGTTGCAATGGGTCTGATGGTTGGGGCAGCGATGGTCGCGGCAAGCCCGGTCATGGCCCATGGCCAGGAAATTTCGAACGATCTGGAACGCTGCGGCGCGGATGCGCGCGGGCCGGCGGTGCTGGTCGATGTGCGCGGTTTCGTGGCGGCCACCGGCAAGGTGCGCATCCAGTCCTATCCCGCGACGCGGGCGGCCTGGCTGGCCAAGGGCGAATGGCTCAATCGAATCGATACGGCGGTGAAGCCCGCCAATGGCACGATGCGCTTTTGCGTGCCGGTGCCCAAATCGGGCGAATATGGCATCGCCGTGCGGCATGACCGCGACGGCAATGGCAAGACCGACATTTCGCGGGACGGCGGCGGATTTTCCAACAATCCGGCGATCAGCATCTTCAATCTGGGCAAGCCCGGCGTGGAGAAGGCGGCCTTTCATGTTGGGCCGGGCGTGACGAAAATCACGATCAACCTCAAATATATGTGATCGAAAAGCCATGGTAAGCGTCGCCCTATTGTCCAATCCGAAATCCACGGGCAACCGGCAGACGCTTCCGCGCGTGCGCAGTTACTGCGCCAGCAACCCGGACATCTTCCATTATGAGGTGGAGCAGGTCGACCAGATCGGCCGGGCGTTCCAGACGATCGCCCGCGTCGATCCGGTCGTCATCGTCATCAATGGCGGCGACGGCACGGTGCAGGCGTCGCTGACCGAACTTTATCAGGGTGAGCATTTCAAGGGCCGGGTGCCGCCGATTGCGGTGCTGCCCAATGGCAAGACCAACCTGATCGCGCTCGACCTGGGCATCCATGGCGACCCGATCAAGGCGCTGGAGCGGATCGTGCAGATCGCCAAGGCGGGCGTCGACGATCATGTCGTCGCGCGCGAGCTGATCGCTTTGTCCGACGGCGCGGTCGGCAGCCGGCCGGTGCTGGGCATGTTTCTGGGCGGCGCGGGCCTGGCCGATTACATGCTCT
Source organism: Sphingobium limneticum (assembly GCF_008710165.1). NCBI lineage: Bacteria > Pseudomonadati > Pseudomonadota > Alphaproteobacteria > Sphingomonadales > Sphingobiaceae > Sphingobium > Sphingobium limneticum. The sequence goes on from NZ_VYQA01000002.1 coordinate 443,347, forward strand.
ATTGCCGCAACCAGATTTATCCGCTCGGCCTGTCCAATGGCCTCAGCCATGTCATCACCGCGATCGCGGTGGTGTTCTCGCTGCTGTTCGGCATTCGTGCCAAATTCCTGCCGCCGTCGAGCCGGCCGGTCAGCATATCGCTGATCCGCGAAGGCCAGTTGGTCGGGCGCTTCGCCGTGTTGATCGTGACCACGCTGGAGCGATTGCTGCTGGGCGTGGACCCGGGCGACAGCCGGCGCGGCAATATGAAGCTGATGGCGGTGGACCAGAGCCTACCCGCCCTGTTCCGCCTGATCTGGGCCAGCCTGTTCAAGCGGGTGGGCAAGCACAAGATGCAGGGCATCCATCTGGAACAGGGCGACGTCATCCGCATCGAGGGCGACCGCAGCAGCGTAATCCTGGACGGCGAATTGTTCGAAGCGTCGGAAGGCAAGCCGATCGTGTTGCGCTCCACCCAGCCGGTGCCGTTTTTGCGACTGGCGGCTTAGGGCCGGGATTTCGGCGGGATTGGGTAATTCCCCATGTTAACCCTCCCGTTTCCGGGAGGGTTAACATGGCCATTTCTGGTCGCGACCCGATACTCTTGCCATTCCGGAACCTGGGCCTGCCTGCGCTGCTCTTGCGCCAACGACTCGTAACGCGATGGCGCTCCGCGAGCGCGAAGGCAGCCCCCATTGCTCGACAAGCCGCTTTCCGGGCAAGAAATGCACAACGCAGCCCCCGTTTCTGCAACAAGCCGTCCTGCCGGCGCCCGGCGCTTGCACCCCCCGCCCATTTGCGCCAGCAGGCGGGAAGAGAAATATCCTGGGGAGCGATAGGATCATGAGCTGGACACGCCGCAAGCCGATGGAGGCGATGACGCCCAGGGACGCCGGGCATCAAATGGCGCGCACATTGTCCTGGCCGCACCTCCTCGCGCTGGGCGTCGGCGCGATCGTGGGCACCGGCATTCTGACTCTGATCGGCGTCGGTGCGGATCGCGCCGGCCCGGCCGTGCTGCTCTCCTTCGCCATTGCCGGCGCGATCTGCGCCTGCGCCGCGCTCGCCTATGCCGAACTGTCGACCATGATGCCGGCGGCGGGCAGCGCCTATAGCTATTCCTATGTCGTGCTGGGCGAAGGCATCGCCTGGATCGTGGGCTGGTCGCTGATCCTGGAATATAGCCTGGTCGTATCGACCGTGGCGGTCGGCTGGTCGGGCTATGCCGCGCCGCTGCTGACCCCGCTGGGCTTTCCGAGCGCCCTGACGCAGGGGCCTGAACTGGGCGGCCTCATCAACCTGCCCGCCATCTTCATCATCGCGGTAGTCGCCGGCCTGCTGATGTTCGGCACGCGCGAAAGCGCGCGGCTGAACACCATCCTGGTCCTCATCAAGATCGTGACCTTGAGCCTGTTCGTCGCCTACGCCCTGCCCGCTTTCGATGCCGCCAATCTCGAACCCTTCATGCCCTTCGGCTTTGCCAAGCATATGGGGCCGGACGGCGTCGAGCGCGGCGTGATGGCCGCCGCCGCCATCATCTTCTTCGCCTTCTACGGCTTCGACGCCATTTCGACCGCAGCGGAAGAGGCCAAGAACCCCGACCGCGACCTGGCCATCGGCATCGTGGGATCGCTGATCGTCTGCACCCTCATCTACGTCCTCGTCGCCGCAGCGGCGATCGGCGCCCTGCCCTTCACCCGCTTTGCCGACAGCCCGGAACCGCTGGCGCTGATCCTGCGTGAAATGGGCCAGGGCGGGATCGCCCGCATCGTCGCCATCGCCGCGGTGATCGCGTTGCCGACCGTGCTGCTCGGCTTCCTCTATGGCCAGAGCCGCATCTTCCTGGTCATGGCGCGCGACGGCTTCCTGCCGCAGAGCCTCGCCAAAATCTCGAAGCGCGGCACGCCTGCGCGCATCACCATCGTCACCGCAATTCTGGTGTCGATCATCGCCGGCGTCCTGCCCATCGACGAGATCGCGGCGCTGGCCAATGCCGGCACGCTGATCGCCTTCACCGCCGTGGGCCTGTGCCTCCTCGTCCTGCGCAAGCGCGCGCCCGACCTGCGCCGCCCCTTCCGCACGCCTGCCGCCTGGTTCGTCGGCATCGGCGCCATCGCGGGCTGCGCCTATCTGTTCCTCAGCCTGCCGATGAAGACGATCATCGCCTGCGCCATCTGGAACGCCATCGGCCTGCTGGTCTATTTCCTCTATGGGCAAAAGCGGGCCGACGCGGTGCGGTAGAGCATTTTAACGTCCGCTGACACAGCGGACGGCTCGCAAAATGCGGAAACCCAAACCGCCGAGCCACTGGCCTTTTCCATGCGCGCGCACTACATGGCCGCGCATGGGACGCTTTTCGAAAATGCACGGGCTGGGCAATGATTTCGTCGTGATCGACGCGCGCGCAGGCGATGTCGCGATGACGCAGGCGCGCGCCCGCGCCATTGCCGATCGCCATGCCGGGATCGGCTGCGACCAGCTGATCCTGATCGGCAAGAGCGATGACGCCGACGTGTCGATGCAAATCTTCAACGCCGATGGCAGCGAAGTGGAAGCCTGCGGCAACGCAACCCGCTGCGTGCCCCTGTTCGTCGGCCGCGACGTGCTGATCCGCACCAAGGCCGGCCTGCTCGATGCCAAGTCGGTCGATGGCGGCGCCAGCGTCGACATGGGCGCGCCCCGCTTCGACTGGGACGCGATCCCGCTCGCCTATCCCATGGACACGCTGACCATGGGCGCCAGTTGGGAAGACCTGCCCGCGCCTGCCGCCGTCAATGTCGGCAACCCGCATGTGATCTTCTTCGTGGACGATCTGGACGCCCTGGACTTCGACCGCCTCGGCCCGTTGATCGAAAATGATCCGCTGTTTCCCGCGCGCGTGAACGTGAACTTCGCGCAAGTCGTTGGCGACAATCATATCCGCCTCGTCGTGTGGGAACGCGGCGCCGGCCTGACCCGCGCCTGCGGTACCGGCGCCTGCGCGACCGCCGTCGCCGCGATCCGCCGGAAACTCATCGCCGGCCCCGTCACCGTCAGCCTGCCCGGCGGCGACCTGACGATCGATTGGGCGCCCGGCGGCACGATCCGCATGACCGGCCCCGCCACCCATGTCTTCGACGGCGAGGCCGACTGGTCGCGTTTCTGAGCCTATGGCCGGCCCCGACATCATCACCATGGGCTGTCGCCTGAACATCGCGGAGAGCGAGGCGATCCGCGACATGGCGGCCGGTCAGGACGACTTGATCGTGGTCAACAGCTGCGCCGTCACTGCCGAGGCGGTGCGCCAGACCCGCCAGGCGATCCGCCGCGCCAAGCGGGAGCGCCCTGACGCCCGCATCCTCGTCACCGGCTGCGCGGCGCAAACCGAGCCGCAGACCTTCGCCGCCATGGCAGAAGTGGATGGCGTGATCGGCAACCGGGAGAAGATGGAGGCCGACACCTACCTCTCGTCATCCCAGCAGAAGCGGGGATCTCTCTTTTCTTCTCCGCACGAAGGAACTGAGATGCCAGCCTTCGCTGGCATGACGGAGAAGGTGAAGGTGTCCGACATCATGGCCGTGCGCGACACCGCGCCGCACATGGCGTCCGCCTTCGCCGACCATGCCCGCGCCTTCTTGGAGGTACAAAATGGCTGCGACCATCGCTGCACCTTCTGCATCATTCCCTATGGCCGGGGGAATAGCCGCTCCGTCCCCGCCGGCGCGGTGATCGACAAGGCGAAGCAGCTGGTCGATGCGGGCTATGGCGAAATCGTGCTGACCGGCGTGGACGTCACCAGCTATGGCCCCGACCTGCCGGGCAGCCCGTCGCTCGGCCTGCTGATCGAGCGCATATTGAAGGGCGTGCCCGACCTTCCCCGCCTGCGCCTGTCCTCGATCGACAGCGTGGAGATAGACGAGCGCCTGTTCGATCTGATCGCCCACGAACCGCGCATGATGCCGCATCTTCATTTGTCCTTGCAGGCCGGCGACGACATGATCCTCAAGCGCATGAAGCGCCGCCACGGCCGCGCCGACGCGATTGCCATCGTGCAGCGCGTCAAGGCAGCGCGCCCCGCCATCAGCATCGGCGCCGACATCATCGCCGGCTTTCCGACCGAGGATGAGGCAATGTTCGAAAACAGCCTCGCGCTGGTGAGCGAATGCGACATCGTCCACGGCCATATCTTCCCTTATTCGCCGCGCACCGGCACGCCTGCCGCTCGCATGCCGCAAGTCGATCGCACGGTCATAAAGGCCCGCGCCGCCCGCCTGCGCGACGCCTGCGCCGCCGGCCGCGACGATTGGCTGCGCAGCCTGATCGGCACCAGCCAGTCGGTGCTGGTCGAACGCAGCGGCCTGCATGGCCATGCCGAAAATTTCGCGCCAGTGCGCTTCACATCGGCTAAGCCCCCCTCATCCATCGTCCGCGCCACCATCACGGCGCTTGAGAATGGCGCCCTGATCGCGCAAGAGGCAGCATAATGACAGATACCGGCACCAGCTGGCGCGACCGCCTTTTCGGCGGGCTGAAGCGCACGTCCGACAAGCTCGGCGACAATCTCACCGGCCTTTTCTCCAAGGCCGCGCTCGACGCGCAGACCCTCGACGAGATCGAGGAAGCGCTGATCATGTCCGACCTTGGCCCCGCCATGGCCGCGCGCGTGCGCGATCGCCTGGCCGAAGGGCGCTTCAACAAGGAACTGACCGAGGAATATCTGCGCGAGATCATCGCGGAGGAAATCGAGAAGACGCTGGCCCCCGTCGCCCGCCCGCTGGAGATCGAGGCCTTTCCGCGCCCGCAGGTGATCCTGGTGATCGGCGTCAACGGATCGGGCAAGACCACCACCATCGCCAAGCTGGCCAATAATTTCCTGGAGCAGGATTATGGCGTGATGCTGGCGGCGGGCGACACGTTCCGCGCGGCGGCCATCGGCCAGCTCAAAGTCTGGGCCGAGCGCCTTGGCATCCCGATCGTCGCGGGCAAGGAAGGCGGCGACGCGGCCGGCATCGTATTCGATGCGGTCAAGCAGGCGACCGAAACCGGCATCGACGTGCTGATCGTGGATACCGCCGGCCGGCTTCAGAACAAGACCGAGCTGATGGACGAACTGGCCAAGGTGCGCCGGGTGCTGGGCCGATTGAACCCGGCCGCCCCGCACGACGTTGTGCTGGTTCTGGATGCCACCACGGGACAGAATGCGTTGAACCAGATCGAAGTCTTCAAGGAAACCGCGCAGGTGACGGGGCTGGTCATGACCAAGCTGGACGGCACCGCGCGCGGCGGCGTGCTGGTCGCGGCGGCCGAGAAATTCCGCCTGCCCATCCATGCCATCGGCGTGGGCGAAAAGATCGAGGATCTGCGCCCCTTCGATCCGGGCGACATGGCGCGCGCCATCGCGGGGACGGCCTATGCGCGGTGAAACCTCTTACTCGTCATGCCAGCGCAGGCTGGCATCTCTCTTCCTTTTGAAAAATGAGATCCCAGCCTTCGCTGGGATGACGGAGCAAAATTGATGGCTGATACCAAGCCCGCGCATAACGGCACGCTCAGCCTCGCCCTCGATTTCGGGCCGCTGCTGGTCTTCTTCCTGACCTATAAGGGCGCGGGATGGATCTGGGGGGCCGGCAATCCGATCACTGCCATGACCGTCGGCACCGCCGCCTTCATGCTCTCGATCGTGGTCGCGGTCATCATATCGAAGGTGAAGCTGGGCCGCGTATCGCCCATGCTCTGGCTGTCGGCGCTCCTGATCCTCTTCTTCGGTGGCCTCACCATCTATTTCCACGATCAAAGCTTCATTCAGATCAAGCCGACGATCATCTACACCTTCTTCGCCTTCATGCTGTTCGCCGGCCTGCTGCGCGGCAAACCGCTGCTGAAATATCTGCTTCAGGCCGCCTATGACGGGCTGACGCATGAAGGCTGGCTGAAATTGTCGCGCAACTGGGCGCTGTTCTTTGTCGCCATGGCGGTCGCGAATGAAGTGATGCGCCGCTCCATGACGTTCGACACTTGGCTGGCGGTCAAGGTATGGGGCGTGACCATCGTATCGGTCGTTTTCGCCGCCGCGAACATCCCGATGCTGATGCGCCATGGCCTGACGCTGGGCGATGGCCTGGACAGCGAAGAGGTGGGTGAGACGACCCCGCCGCAGGGCTGAGGCGAAACGTCAAATCCTACGGAAATCGTCCGATTTCTGCAATCGTTTCGCAATAGGCACATATTGGTTTTCTTGGGCGTTGGGTGCGCATATGGGAAGCGACGGAGGCGTCCACGCCCCGCATGGACCATATGATCGAACGGCTGCGCCCTCGTCTTGCGCGGCCGCCCCATAACGAACCCGAGGAGTTCCGCCATGGCCTTTGTTCTGCCTGATCTTCCCTACGCCAAGGACGCCTTCGGCGATATCCTGTCGGTCGAAACCTTCGACTTCCATCATGGCAAGCATCACAATGCCTATGTCGTGAAGGCCAACGAACTGGTCGCCGCCGACGTCGCGCTTCAGGGCAAGTCGCTCGTCGAACTGATCAAGACCGCCAAGGGCGGCCTGTTCAACCAGGTCGGCCAGATCTGGAACCACACCTTCTACTGGAACTCGCTGTCGCCGGTGAAGACCGCGCCGACCGGCGAACTGCTCGCCAAGATCGAAGAAGCCTTCGGTTCGGTGGACGCGCTGATTGAAAAGCTGAAGGCGGAGGCCGTCGGCCATTTCGCCAGCGGCTGGGCTGCGCTGATCCTGAAGGACGGCAAGCTGGAAGTGACCAGCTATCATGACGCCGACACCCCCGTCGCGCATGAAGGCCACGCGCCGCTGCTGATCCTCGATGTGTGGGAACATGCCTATTATATCGACTATCGCAACCTGCGCCCGGCCTATGCCGAAAAGCTGTTGAAGGAAGCGATCAACTGGGACTTCGCAGCCCAGAACCTGGACGGCGAAGGCGCCAGCCGCGCCGACCAGCCGGCCTGACAAGATAAAGGGACCGGCCGCCGATAGGTGGCCGGTCCCTTTCTACTTCTGCCCCGCGACGATATCGAAGCGGGATGAGCCTGAGCTATAGGAAGCGCTCCCCGGCGCAGGCCGGGGTCCAGTTTCACGCTCTGATCTGGACCCCGGCCTGCGCCGGGGAACGCTCCGGGTGCGCCAACTTCATCGTTACTCCATCACGATCAGGCCGCTGCCAGTTGCGTGACGAACTGGTCCGCCGCCCGCTGCAATATCTGCGCCGTCTGCGACAGGCTGGACGCCGCGCTCGACACCCGGCCGGACAGGCTTTCCGTGTCGCGCGCCACATCGGCCACATCCCCCATCTGACGCGTCATGCTTGCGGCATCCTGCGCCGTATCCCGCGCGGATTCCCCGATCGCACTGGTGGCGTCCCGCTGATCGGCCACGGCCCGCTGAATTTCGTCGGCCGCGCCTGCCAATTGCTCCACCACGCCAGCGACCTCCGATAGCGCTTCGCGCGCCACGCCGGCGCCTTCCCGCGCGGACCAGGCAAGGGCGTGAATCTCGCCCGTCGCATTGGCGGCCTGTCCCGCCAGTTGCTTGACCTCGCCCGCCACCACCGCAAAGCCCCGGCCGACATCGCCAGCCCGCGCCGCCTCGATCGTGGCGTTGAGCGCCAGCAAATTGGTGCGCGCGGCAATCTCCGTAATCGAATCGGCGAAGCTGGTGATGGAGGTGGTGCGCCCTTCCAGGTCGTGCACGGCCTGATGGCCGGTGGTCGACACACGCTGCGCCTCCCCGCCCAGCACCGCCTGCTGGTGCGATGCAGATGCGATCGCCGCGATCGATTCCGACAGTTGGTCGATGCGCCGCGCCAGCATGGCGGCGTTGGCGGAGGATTGTTCGGCGATCGCCACCGTTTCTTCCGTGCCCGCGCTCGCACGCTGGGCCAGTTGGTTGAGTTGCCGTGCGGAGTCGTCCAGTTCCTGCGCCGCAGCGCCCACCGATCCGACGATTTCCGACACCGACTGCCGGAAATCCCGTACCAATGCCATGGTCGCCGATCGCCGATCTTCGGCCATGCGCATCTTTTCGGCCTCCTGCTGGCTGCGCAGCTGCGCAGCACGCACATCCACGGCCCGGCTGGCGGTCATCGCCGCTTCGGCCGCATCGCGCCCCTTTTCCGCTTCCTGCGCCAGTTCGCCCGCCTGCACCACATGGCCATCCAGCGCCAGCAGCATCCCGCGCAACCGCACGGTCAGATAGCAAAGCACGGCCGCCTGCAACACGACGGCGACGGCATGGATCGCCACCCGCCCGACATTGGCCTGATCCGGGAAGACCCAGGCCGGCAGAAGAAAGTTGAGGATGAGGTGATGCACCGCCGTCAATGCCGCAGCCAATATGATCGGCCGCCAGTCGTACAGCAGCGTCAGCCCGGCCAGCGCCACGAAGAAGAACATATGGGCGTCCATCTGCCAGCCATGGCCGGACAGGAGGTAGAGGCCGATGGCCGGCTGTACCGCGGCCAGCGTACCCACGATCATCCGCGTCTCCAACCCTTCGCGCTGGCGCATCACCTGGATGGTCGGGAGGATGTTCACGATCGCGGACAGAAACAGCGCCCGGCCGCCATGCTGCACAGGCAGGAACAGGCCGCCCAGACCGATCGCCACGGTCCACCACCAATTGGCGAACAATAGGATACGCAGGCCCTGCAACCGCAGCCGGTCCAGACTGGTCATGGCGTTCATCAGGCCGGCGCTCCGCATCCGCCCATCTGCGCCGACAGGGCGATCACGCCCCGGCTCAACAGCGCAGGGGCGAGCGTGTCCCGTTCGCCATCGACCAGCAAGGATCCCGGCCATGGGCCTTTGGCCACCAGCCGCGCGCCTCCCGCCACGGCGACGGACGCTACCGACGCCCTCGCCCCATCGGTCAGGGGCAGGAGGAGCATCCGGCCGCTGGCAGGCGGTACGGCGTACAGGCCGAGCAAGCCGAAAAGGATCAGGGCGCATTGCGCCGCCAGAGGCAGGCCGCGTCGAAGGGATGCAGGGAGAGGCATTGCCTCCGTTTAGGCGGGATTGGTAAGAATAATATTAAGGATGGGGCGCAACGTTCAGGCCCAGCGCCTCGGCCAGTTCATCCAGATCGGCCCCAGGGCGAACCAGCAGCCAGTCGCGGCTGGCCGCGCCATCCACCACCGTCACCGCGCCGCGCGGGCAGATGCCCAGGCAATTGACCTCCACGATGCCCGCCGCCGCCTTGCGCCCCTTCTTCAACGACAGATGCTTGCGCAGCGCCTTGGCCAGCCGTTCGCCGCCGCCCGGCCCGAAGCCGCCGTCCAGCTTCTTGGAACATTTGCGGCAAATGAGCGCCACATTGGACCAGTTGGACCGGACCTGATCCTTCAATCCGCTGCTCCTCGCGGTTTCCAGGTCCGCCGTTCCTCTGCCGCGCGCAGCACTTCATAGGCGGCCTGGATCGCCTGGAACCGGACGGCAGCGTCGCTGTCGCCGGGCTTCACATCGGGATGATATTCCTTGGCCAGCCGACGCCAGCTTTTCTTCACCGCGTCGAAACCGGCATCATCCTCCAGCTCCAGTGCCTTGAGCGCATGGAGTTCGTCACGCGATCGGCTGCCGTCGCCCGGCCCACCCCAGCTATGATAGGCGCTGGACTGGTATCCGCCGGCATCGCGCCGCTCGGCCTTTTCCCGCGATGCGCGTTCTTCCTCGTCCAGGCCCTGAAAATAATCCCAGTTGCGATTATATTCGCCGGCATGTTCGGGGCAGAAATACCAGCGTTCCGGGCTGTTGGGCGATTTGGGTGCGGGGCAGTCGCCCGGCTGGTCGCAGCCATAGCGGTCGCACATGCGCACGCGCTGCGCCTCACGCGCTGCACCATAGGCACGCCAGCGGGGAAAGCCCCAGTCATTGGATCGGCTATTTCTTGCCATTGCCCCGAATTAGGGAAGGTGCGGGCGGAAAGCCAGCCCAGCCGCCGATTTTGCAGCGGAAAATGCCAGAGGGCCTGTAAGCCGGGTTCTGTCCACCCCGATAAAGGGGATAGGCGACCATTCCTCTAGGGACCGGATTGCTCCGTTCCTCAAGCAACCAACCCGGGCGATCTCGGTCGAAACAGACCTAGCAGTCGAAACTGCGCGCCGCCCCTATTCGGTCTTGCTCCCGGTGGGGTTTACCGTGCCGCCTTGCGTTGCCGCAGACGCGGTGCGCTCTTACCGCACCCTTTCAATTTCGCGGGGCCGAAACCTTCGCGACCTGCTTTCTGTTGCACTGTCCCTTGGATCACTCCAGCCGGTCGTTAACCGGCACCGTCATTTCGTGGAGCCCGGACTTTCCTCGCCGTGGAAGTTACCCGCCACGCCGCGGCCGCCCGGCCCTCTGGCGGGATGGGCCTTAGACCGATTTTCCGGCCCCGTCATCCCGCTTATTCGTCCCCGCGTGGTTTGGGCAGCAGCAAGGCCAGCAGGATGGCGCGACATTCGCCGCAAATGACTCCGTCGATCAGTTCCGGCCGGAAACGGCGCTGGAACGCGACCACCGCCGCCTTGGGATCGGCAATATCATAGCCGAACCGTTCGAGCGCCAGCATGAAGCCGCTGTCGGTCCATTGCGGGTCCATCAGATTCTTGGTCGGGCGTGGCAGTGCCAGCCGCAGTCGCGCCAATTGCGCCCAGGGAAACAGTTCGCCCGGATCCTGCTTGCGCGCCGGCGCGATATCGCTGTGGCCCACGATATTGCCGCGGGTGATCTTGTGCCGCTGGACGATGGTGTGGACCAACGGGATCAGCGATCCCATCTGCGTCTCCGGGAACGGGCGATAACCCCATTCATGGCCGGGATTGACGATCTCTATGCCGATGCTGGCAGAATTGATGTCATCGACGCCGCGCCAGTGCGATCGGCCCGCATGCCAGGCGCGCTTGGCCTCATCGACCATGCGGATGACCTGCCCGTCCTCCGTCACGACATAATGGGCCGACACCTTCGATTCCGGGTTCGCCAGCCAGTTGATGGCGCTCGCCGCGTCGGGCATGCCGGTATAGTGCAGCACCAGCATCGTGATCGGCAGGCTGCGGTCGTCATAATTGGGCGACGGCGTATCGATCATGGGCATGTCGGTCATCGGAAAAGGCCAGTCACTTGCAGCGGCTCGGTCATCGCACCCTTCCGGCCCGCCCCTCTGGCGGCCTGTGCAGGACCATGGCCGAGACGCGCGCAGCAATCAAGCAGGGTTAATGCTGAAGAAGGCGCTTCATCCGGCCCGCCGTATCGACCCACCGGCATGATGGGGCGCCAGTGCCAGCGCCTTGGGCGCATAGCCGCCACGAAAATCGGGATGGGGCAGGAAATCGTCGCCCTGCCCGATCACCGTCTCACCCGCGCCCAGCAGCAGCACCGATCCGGCATGGCTGTGCCGGGCCAGCAGTCGCAGCACCTCTCCACGCCGCGCGGGCGTGAAATAGAGCAGCACGTTGCGGCATAGCAGCAGATCATATGCACCCGATGGCGCGCGCGGATCGAACAGATTGTCGCGGCGGAAATCGATCATCCGGCGCAATTCGGGATTCGCGCGCCAATCCTCGCCATGCGGCTCGAACCATTTGATGAGGTCGCCCACGCCCAGACCGCGCTGCACATCCATTTGCGAAAATATGCCCGAACGCGCCTGCTCGATCGCGGCGGTGGAAATGTCGCTCGCCAATATCTCGATGCGCCATCCCTGCCAGCGTTCGGCATCGTTGCGCAGGCGGATCGCCAGCGAATAGGCCTCCTGCCCAGTCGAGCAGCCCGCGCTCCAGATGCGCAGCGTGCGATCCTGCCGCTCCTCCCGGATGCGCGGCAGGATCTGGCGATGGATCATGTCGAAAATTTGGAGATCGCGAAAGAAGCTGCTTTCATTGTTGAGCAGCGCGTTGACGACATCCTCGTCCAGTCGCGGATCATGTTTTCGCAGCAACCGCGCGGCCAGATCGTCGATTGTCTGTAACCCGTGCGTGCGCAGCACGGGGCGCAACGCGGTTTCCATCCGCCAGGCGCGGCCTTCCGACAGCACCTGTCCGGTGCGCGCTTCCAGCAATCCGGACAGGATCCGTGCGGCACCCTGAAAAGCGGTGGTTTCGGCGGGCGGCAGCGGCATCAGGCGGAAACCTTTCCACGACGCGCGACGAAATTCATGATCGCCAGCGGCTCCATCACGGCGCAGGTCAGTCCCGCGCCGGCGACCGATCCCGGCATGCCCCACACAACGCTGCTCGCCTCGTCCTGCGCCACGATCCAGCCCCCCGCCGCTACGATCTCGCGCGCGCCCAGCGTGCCGTCGCGGCCCATGCCGGTCAGGACGATACCGGCCGCACCCGCCCCATAGACGTCCGCCATGCTGGCAAACATCGGGTCCACGCCGGGCAGGTTACCCGCCGGCGTCCGTTCGGGATTGAGCAGGATCACCACCCGGCCATGCAGGCTGCGGCGCAACTGGATATTCGCGTCGCCCGGCGCGACATAGACGGTATCGGGCGCCAGCACGTCGCCGGTTTCCGCGACCTTCACCTTCAGGCTGGTCATGCGCGACAATTGCTGCGCGAAATAGACGGTGAAGCTGGCCGGCAGATGCTGGGTCAGCAACACCGGCACGCCCAATGGCGCCGCCAGCCCTTCAAACAGCTGGCCCAGTGCATGGATGCCACCGGTCGACGCGCCGATGCCGACACAGGCAAGCTGCGCGCCGGTTTCGTTCATCGGCACGGGTTGGGGCACGCGTGGCAGCGACGGCGCCTCCGGCCAGTCGCCGAACAGGCGGTTCAGGCGCCCGATCAACGCTTCGGGGAATTGCTCGCCAAAACTGCCGCTGCCCGGTTTGGACACGATATCGCTGGCGCCCAGGGCCAGCGCCTCGATAGCCGCGGCGCTGCCCTCTTCGCACTTGCCAGACAGGATCGCGACTTTGACCTGCGGATTGGCGCGCAGAATCTGGGGCAATGCCGCCAGACCGCTTTGCCCCGGCAGTTCGATGTCCAGCAGCACCAGATCGACGACATGGTCGACCAGATAGTTCAGCGCATGTTCGGCGCTGTTCGTCTTGTGGACGACGCTATAGCCCGAATCGGCGTTGAGGATGCGTTCGATCACCGTCCGCACGACGACCGAATCGTCGACGACCAGCACGCGCACGACAGGTCGTGCGTCACCATGACTGGTCATTATCGGCATCATCGCGGTCATTTCGGGGCTTTCTGCGCGGAAGGATCAACGGAAAATCGGCGGCACTCCTGGATCGGCGGACAAGACGACCGCTAGATCACCCCGACGATCGCCAGCTTGCTTTCCAACGTTTCCCGGTCGAACGGCTTCATCACATATTCGTCGGCGCCGGCCTCGACCGCTGCCTTGATATGGCTGATCCCATTTTCGGTGGTGCAGAAGATGATCTTGGGCCGCGCCGCCATCTTGGCGGTCGACAGCGCCTGCAGAAATTCCATCCCGCTCATCACCGGCATGTTCCAGTCGAGCAGCACGACGTCGGGGGGCGATGCCTCACACTGGGTCAGTGCGTCCTGCCCGTCCACGGCCTCGCTGACGGTCAGGTCGAGCGATTCGAGGATATGGCGGGCAACCTTGCGGATGACCTTCGAGTCGTCGACGACCAAACAATTCTTCATGAAGCGTCCCTTAGATTTTTGCGTCCCGTTTCGTCGGGCTTAACCAGCAAAGGCGAGGATTTGGTAAACAAGCGTGCGTGAATCAGGCGGCCTGCGCGAGCGCCCCGCCCTCGATGAAGGCGGCGAGCGATACGAGCAGCCAAGGATGGCCTTCATGCTCGACCAGCGCGCGGGCATAGGGCGCCCACGCCGCATCGAGCTGCCCCCGCAAGGGCAAAGCCCCTTCCGGCACGCGGCAGATATCCGATACGCCATCGACCATCAGGCCGTAGCTATGGCCGCTGATATTCGCGATGATCGCCAGACTGCGCTGTTCGACCGGCGTCGCCTGCCCGCGAATCAGGGCCGCGACGTCGATGATCGTCAGCACCCGGCTGCGCAGGGCCGACAGGCCGGCGATATGCGCGCCCATGCCGGGCACGGGCGACACGTCGGTCAGGCGGACGACCGCCTCCACCTCACCGGTTTCGACGGCGATCCGCGTGCCTGCCAGCGTGGCGAGAAGATAAAGCTGATCCATAAACCCCGTCCTTATCCCCGCCGACCGGCAATCGCCGCCATCAACGCATCCTGATCATAGCGATAGATGCTGCCATCCTGCGGCCCCGTGGGCCTGGGCGACGCGCGCAGATGGACGACGCGGCATCCCATGATCTCCGCCGCCTGCGCCGCGTCCGCTTCGGTACACAGCACCACATCGTCGGGATCGACCAGCGCGTCGCCGGGCAGGCCCAGCAACACTTCATGCCCCGCCTGCCGCAGCAGTGGCGCCAATATCTCGCGCGTCCAGCCGTCATTGCTGTCGGCCAGCAGGCAGCGGCCGCGCACCCGTTCGACCATCGCCTCTTCGGGCAGAGCGGCGAACAGGGCGAAGGGGTTGATGACCTCCAGATGCTCGCCCTCGATCACGGCGACACCGCTCAGCATGCCGTGCATCGCCACCATGTCCGGCACGGCGGGCATCTGGACGATGTCCAGCACCGCCGCCACCGGATAGCAGGCCTCCCGCCGATCATCGCGCAGGCGCAACGCCGAAACCTTGTCCCGATCGAATTGCGACAAGCCATTGGCGACCGGCACCAGCCGCCCGTCCAGCCGGACGAAGGCGCGGCCGCCCGATCGGCCGAACAGGTTCGCGTCGATATCCTCGACCCGCTCGATCAGCGACAATTTCAGCAGGCGCCGCTCGCCCGACAATTCCTCGAACCGCAGCGCAGCGACCATTTCGACGCCGGTTTGCGCGTCCGCCTGCTCTTCCTGCTGCCGCGCCGCCCGATCGTCGATGATGTTGGGCAGGCGCGCCGCATTGGCCAGGCCCGCCGCGTCCAGCAGCAGCATCGGCTTGCCGTTGTCGGGCAAGGTCATGCCGGCATAGACGCCCGTGGCCATCACCAGCGGCGAAGCGGGACGGATCACCAGTTCCTCATGATTGTCGACCGCCGACACGCCCATGGCAAAGGGTACGCCGGTCGCAGAGCGCACCACCATGATGGCGCGCGGCCCCTGCTGCACCGGCTTGGCCATGCCCAGCACATCCTCCAGATCGACCATCGAATGGCGGACCGCGCGGATCGTCGCGATCTTTGCGCCGCCCACTTCGCTGACATGCAGCGTTTCATTGTTATCGTGCAGGATTTCGACCACCGCCGCGCGGGGAATCGCGAAATGCTGCCCACCGGCGCGCACGATCAGGCCGGGGATGATGGTCAGCGTCAGCGGCACGCGCAACGTGATGCACAGCCCCTGCCCCGGCTGATTGTCGAGCGCGATGACGCCGCCGATCCGCTCCACATTGGCCCGGACCACGTCCATGCCGACGCCCCGGCCGGAAATCGC
The DNA here is from genome assembly GCF_008710165.1 of Sphingobium limneticum. Taxonomy (NCBI): domain Bacteria; kingdom Pseudomonadati; phylum Pseudomonadota; class Alphaproteobacteria; order Sphingomonadales; family Sphingobiaceae; genus Sphingobium; species Sphingobium limneticum. The sequence continues at coordinate 458,775 of NZ_VYQA01000002.1, forward strand.
CGTCACCTTGGCGGCGGTCGACAGGCCGGCGTGGAATATCAGGTCCAGCCTGTCCTGTTCGGACATGCGCGCGGCCGCATCGGGCGTCAGCCGCCCGTCAGCGATCGCCTTGTCCACCAGCCGCGCCGTGTCGATACCCGCGCCGTCGTCGGCGATGGCGATGACGATCTGGTTGCCCGACTGGCGCGCCTCCAGCCGCAGCCGGCCCGTTTCCGGCTTGCCCGCGGCGCGGCGTTTTTCCGGCGTTTCGATGCCATGGTCGATGCTGTTCCGCACGATATGGGTGAGCGGGTCGACGACCATCTCCACCATCTCGCGGTCCATCTCGACATCGCCGCCTTCCAGGCTGAGGTCGATACGCTTGCCCAGTTCCCGGCCCAGGTCGCGCACCATGCGCGGAATCGCGGCGAACAGGCGATCGACACGCTGCATCCGCGTCTTGGAAATTACGTCGCGCATATCGGCAACGCAGGTCGACAACCGCTCGAACACATTGTCCAGTTCGGGGTCGGCCGATCGCTCGCGCAGCTTGCGCGACAATTCGTTGCGGGCCAGCACCATGTCCGACACGCCGTTCATCAACTGGTCGATCAGGCTGAGCGGCAGGCGAATGGTCCGCGGCACCGACTGCGCGGCGGCGGGCCGGCCCATGCCAACGGGCGCCGCCTGAACCGCGGCCGGCTCGGCCTCGCTGCCCTGTGCGCTCAGTGCGCTGATCAGGAAATCGTCATTCTCGCTGGGCAAGGCGGCGCCGATCGCCACGGCCTCGGTCAGTTCGCCGATCCGGTCCATGATGCCCAGCACTGCGCTGACGGTCGCGGGATCGGGACGGCGATTGCCGGCGCGGATTTCCGACAGCACATCCTCGGCCGCGTGGCTCAGCCGCTCGAAGCGCGGCAGGTTGAGGAAGCCGCAGCTGCCCTTCACCGTGTGGAAGAAGCGGAAGATGGCGTCCAGCCGATCCCGGTCCGACGGATCAGCCTCCCAGGCGACGACCTCGCCGGCCAGAGCCTCCAGCGTCTCCTGAGTCTCGGATATGAATTCCTGTAGTAGTTCGTCCATGCCTCAAGGCCCCAAGATGCGCGCGGTGGCACCATTGCGGCGACGTAGTTAAGGGGCCGTTAAAGCTGCGGCCGACGATCGCTCGCGCGAAAGAAAAAGGGCGCCGCGGATATCCGCAGCGCCCTTCATGCACCTGACCGATGGCCAGTTGCTTACTTATGCTTCTCGACAGCATCCGCCGCCTTTTCGCCCGCTTCGCGGGTGGCGTCGGCCTTGTTTTCCAGCGCGTCGGCGGCATTTTCAGCCGCATTTTCCGCATTGCCCGACAGGTTGTCGGCCGCCGCTTCCATATTGTCGGCCTGGTTGTCGAGCGCGTCCGCCTGATTCTCGTAAGCGTTCTCGACCTTGTTTTCCTTGGCGGAATCGCACGCGGAAAGTGCGACAAGGCTGGCAAGGCCCAGAACTGCGACGAAAGTTTTCACGGCGTTTTCTCCTGTTGCGCCCCCTCAGGGCATACATCATTCGGCACCGGGTCGTGGCGGCATATGCCACCCCAAACCCTGACGCCGATCAACCGGCCGTACGCCTGATGGTTCCCGTCGCAGGCTCGTTTCGTCGCATAAACGATTATTTTTTGAGCGAATCCCGGATTTCGCGCAGCAGCACGATGTCTTCGGGCGTCGGTGCAGGTGCGGCCGGCGCAGGTTCCGGCTTGGCGGTCAGCTTGTTCATCGCCTTGACCAGCAGGAAGATGATGAAGGCCAGGATGATGAAGTTGACGAGCACCGTCAGGAACTGGCCCCATCCGAACATGGCGACGCCCGCCGCCTTCAGATCGGTATAGCTGGCGGGATTGCCCTTGAAGTCCGCAGGCAGATCGCCCAGCCGCACGAAATAGCCCGAAAAGTCCGCGCCGCCGAAGATGAAGCCGACGACCGGCATGATCAGGTCGTCGGTCAGCGACTTGGTGATGGTGGCAAAAGCGCCGCCGATGATCACACCGACGGCCAGGTCCATCACGTTGCCGCGATTGATGAAAGTCTTGAATTCCGAAATCAGCCCCATGGTGTAAGCCCCTTATACCATCTGCAATAATCACTGCATGGCCCGTTGCGCCGCCAGGGGCAACGTCCTATTTCAACAGCGAAACAAAGCCGAGGATGTTCCATGTCGCTGATGCGTCGTTTTTCCACCGTGCTTCTGCCGATCGTCGGCGCGCTCGCCCTGTCCGCCTGCGGCATCAACAGCGTGCCCACCGCGCAGGAAGAGGCGAAGGCCAAATGGGCCGACGTCCAGGCGCAATATCAGCGCCGGTCCAACCTGGTCGGCAACCTCGTCGCCACGGTGAAGGCGGCGGGCAAGCAGGAACAGGATACGCTGGTCAAGGTGACCGAGGCCCGCGCCAAGGCGACCTCGGTTCAGGTCAATGCGGAGGATCTGTCCGATCCCGCCAAGGTCGCCCAGTTCCAGGCGGCGCAGGCGCAGTTGAGCCAGGGGCTCGGCCGCCTGCTCGCGTCGGTCGAGGCCTATCCGGACCTCAAGACCAACGAAAATTACCTGAACCTGCAATCTCAGCTGGAAGGCACGGAAAACCGCATCGCCGTCGCCATCCGCGACTATAATGGCGCGGTGCAGGCCTATAATACCCGCATCCGCACCTTCCCCGACGCGATCGGCGCGAAGATCATCCATGGTGCCAAGCCCATGACCCCGTTCCAGGCCACCACGCCCGGCGCGGAAGAAGCGCCGAAGGTCGATTTCGGCAACTGATCGACAAGCCGGTGACGGTCCGTTCCGCCATTTTGATGGGTCTAATGCTGCTTGGCGGCTGCGGCGCCGATGCACAAGCACCGAAGGCCGCGATGGAACTGACCGGACGGGTGGTCGATCAAGCCAATTTGATCGACGATGGACTGGAGAGCCAACTGACCGCCCGCCTCCTGCGGTTGGAAAGGGAAACGGGCGTGCAGATGGTCATTGCAACCACGCCTTCTCTGGGAGGACGGACGATCAAAGCCTATGGTCTGGATTTGGCCAATGCTTGGGGCGTCGGCAGCAAGGCACGCAACGATGGCCTTGTCCTGCTGGTCGCGCCGGTCGAACGCAAAGTTCGAATTGAAGTCGGCTACGGCCTAGAGGCCGGGATGACCAACGCGCTTTGCGATGAGATTATCCAGCGCTCTATAGTGCCACATTTTCGTACAGGCGACATGCCGGGCGGAATCCTGACAGGAACCGATGCCATCATTTCAGCGATAGCCAAACAGCGCCCAGCGCAGCGGAAAGCCGCATGAAATTAATGCGCGCCCTGCTCCTGATGCTCGCGCTGCTGGCCTGCGCGCCGTCGGCCTGGGCGCAGAGCTTCCCCACATTCGACGACAAGGGCGTGGTCGATGCCGCGAACCTGCTCGACCCCGCGCAGGAACAGGCGCTCAGCGCCAAGCTGATCGCGCAGAAGCAGGCGAGCGGCCGGTCGCTGGTCGTGGCGACCATCCCCGACCTTCAGGGCTATGACATATCCGATTATGGCTATCGGTTGGGGCGAGATTGGAAGATCGGCGACAAGGACAGCAATGGCGCGCTGCTGATCATCGCCCCTGCCGAACGCAAGATCCGGATAGAGGTCGGCTATGGGCTGGAAGGCGTGCTGACCGACGCCGTCACATCCCAGATCATCCGCAACGCCATCAGCCCGCGGTTCAAGGCGGGGGACATGGTTGGTGGCATCAATGCCGGCGTGGACGAAATCACCACGCTGCTCGCCCTGCCCCCCGACCAGGCCAAGGCGCGCGTGGCGGCGGCAGAGGCGGCCACCCGCAAGCAGGATGATGGCGGCGGCGGCATCATCGCCTTCTGGATCATATTGTTCATCGTCTTCTTCGTGGCCCTCCCGCTCCTGTCGCGCGCCAAGGGCGGCACACGCTATCGCCGTGGCGGCGGCAGCGGGCCGATCATCATCTGGGGACCGGGCGCGGGTTCCGACTGGGGTGGTTCTTCCGGTTGGGGTTCTGGCGGCGGCGGTTCCAGCTGGGGCGGCGGCGATAGCGGTGGCGGCTTTTCGGGCGGCGGCAGCTTCGGCGGCGGCGGCGCATCGGGGGATTGGTGATGCAGCTTCATCTGTCGAAAGCCGACCATGACCTCGTCTCAAGCGCCGTTGGAGAGGCAGAAGCCCATACCTCCGGCGAGATCGTCACCATCGTCGCGCGGCGGTCCGACAATTATCATGATGTCGGTCTCAGCTGGGCGGCGGCGGTCGTGTTCATCGCCCTTGCCCTGATGGCCGCCTTCCCGGCGCATCTGCGCGCCTTCCTGTCCATGCTGCTGCTCGACTGGGAGCATGAACTGGCCGACTGGAAATTGCTGATGGGGCTGCTGGGCCTCCTCATCCTCAAATTCCTCCTCGTGCGCTATCTGCTGGCGATCATGCCGCTGCGCATGCTGATGACGCCGCGTGCGACCAAGGCGCGCCGGGTCCGGCGCCGCGCCATATTGCTGTTCCGCACCGCTGCCGAAGCGCGCACGCGCGGGCGCACCGGCGTCCTCATCTATCTCTCGCTCGACGAACATCGCGCCGAAATCGTCGCCGACCGCGCCATCAACGAAAAGGTCGCGGCGGAGGCATGGGGCGATGCGATGGCCGCGCTGATCGACGCCATCCGCGACGGTCGCGCGGGCGAAGGGCTTGCGGCGGCCGTGCGGCAGGTCGGCCTGGTGCTGGCCGCGCATTTCCCCCGCGCCGACGATGACATCAACGAACTTCCCGACAGGCTGATCGAATTATGACCGACCCGGACCGGACTGCCCCCGAAGAAGTGATGTGGGCCGGCCGCTTCATCACCGCCAAGCGGCGTGGCAAATGGGAATATGTCGGCCGGGCGCGCGGCATTCACGCCGCCGTCATCCTGGCGATCGACGAGGCGGAGGATGGTCGCCACGTCCTGCTGGTCGATCAATATCGCGTACCGCTCGGCCGGCGCTGCATCGAACTGCCCGCCGGGCTGGTCGGCGATGAGGAAGAGGGCGAAGACGCCAGCATCGCCGCCGCGCGCGAACTGGAGGAGGAAACCGGCTTCCTGCCCGGCCGTCTCGAATCGCTCGGTCAATATTTCAGCTCGCCCGGCATGGTGTCGGAAAGCTTCACCCTCTTCCGCGCCCATGATCTGGTGAAGACCGGCAAAGGCGGCGGCGTGGAGGGCGAGGATATAGTGGTCCATCGCGTCCCCCTCGCAACGCTGCACGAACAGATCGCCGACTGGCGCGCGCAGGGCTATGCGATGGACGTGAAGCTGCTCCTGCTGCTGGGCGCCGGCATGCTGGCCTGATCAGGCCACCCGATACCAGGTCGCCACCCGATCCAGCGCCAGCGTCAGCACCAGCTTTCCCGCCCGGCTTGGCCAACCCAAAGCCTTTTCCGCCGCGACCAGCCCTTCGCCCGCGCAGGCCACCCGCCACAATATGTCGGCCAGCCCCGGCCCGGCCGCTTTGATCGCCCCGTCGAACCGATCCCGCGCCGCCAGTTGCGCCAATGTCGGATCGCTTGGCTGCCCCGCCATACGCCCGCCGCGCGGCGCTCCGTCCCAGCGCATCGTGACCCGCGCGCGCAGCCCAGCCTTCTCCCAATCCCGGCGCAGCAGATCGCCCGCCACATAATGCCGTTCGCTCAAATGCCCGCGCGCATGCAGCCAGGCGATCGGCGATTCGCCGATATGCACCATGACCGACTGCGTCCGCCCATCGGGATCTTCGATCATTTGTTCGACATGGGTGGCGGCCATAAGCGTCTCTCCGCTGACTATATGCAGCGCAGACACTTGCCATGTGGGATAATCTGTAGGAAAGAGAAAACCAAATAGGTTCTTATTTCAGGACATGGCATGATCACGCGCATCCGCGAAGTTCGCAAGGCGAAGGGGCTGACGCTGGAGCAGGTCGGCGCACTGTGCGATCCGCCTACCACGGCGCAGACGATCGGGCGACTGGAAACCGGCACCCGTACCGTATCGGTCAAATGGCTCAATCGCATCGCGCTGGCGCTGGGCGTGACGACCGCCGAACTGGTCGCTTTGCCGGGGCAGGCCGCCGTGCCGGTCGCCGCCCTGCTCGGCCCCGACGGCGCGCGCGCGCCCACCCGCCCGCTCGCCTTCCCCCCGCCCGTCGCATCGGACGGCATGGTCGGCGTCCATGTCAACGCCAGCATCGGCGACTATCGCAGCGGCGACGCCATCTGGTGCAAGCGGATCGCGCCAGAGGAATTTGCCGGCGCGCTCAACCGCGATCTGCTCGTCCCCCGCCCCGCCGGCCGCTTCCTGTTCGGGCGGCTCATCGGCCGGGAAGGCGACCGGTTGCAACTCCTCCCCTTCGGCGCCGGTGCCCGCCAAACGGTCATCACCGACCCGCCATGGGCCGCTGTGGCGGTGCAACTCGTCCGACGCCTCTAGCCAAGTCGGCGCGGGGCTGCTTAACCATCTTCTAAAGACTATGTTGCGAAGAGAGAGGCCATGGCGCTCAACATTCTCATGCTATCGACCCTCTTTCCCGACATCAGCCGGCCCAATTTCGGCGTGTTTGTGGAACGGCAGGCGCGCGAACTGGCCAGCCGGCCCGAAGCAGACGTTACCGTACTCGCGCCGGTCGGGCTGCCGCCATGGCCGCTATCGCTGGCCAGCCGCTACGCCCCGCTGCGCGCGCTACCGCGCAAGGAACGCTGGCGCGAGCTCACAGTCTACCGCCCGACTTTCCCGATCATCCCCAAATTCGGCGGCGCCACCAATGTCGGCGCCATGACTCGCGCCATCCTGCCACTGGTCCGCCGGCTGCACGCGGAAAAGCCGTTCGACGTGATCGACGCCAGCTTCTTCTTCCCCGACGGCCCCGTGGCCCAGCGCCTGTCGAAAGCGCTCGGCATCCCCTATTCGGTCAAGGCGCGCGGCGCCGACATCCATTATTGGGGTACGCAGCGCAGCACGCGCAAGCTGGTGCTGCAAGCGGCCGAGGGGGCTTCCGGCCTGCTCGCCGTATCCGAAGCCATGCGCCGATCGATGGGCCGCATGGGCATCGATATGGACAAGATCCGGGTCCATTATACCGGCGTCGATCTCGACACGTTCGAAGGGGGCGATCGCGACGCAGCCAAGGCCGCACTGGATTTCAGCGGCCCGGTCATGCTCTGCGTCGGGGCGCTGATCCCGCGCAAGGGGCAGGATCTGCTGGTCCGCGCGCTGCCGCAATTGCCTGATGTGACGTTGCTGCTGGCGGGGCAAGGCGCCTTCCGCCGCACGCTGGAAAATCTGGCGCAGGAACTGGGCGTCGAACGGCGCGTCGGCTTCCTGGGATCGGTACCGCATCATAAATTGCCGCGCATCTATACCGCCGCCGATGTGATGGCGCTCCCTTCCGAATCGGAAGGGCTGGCCAATGCCTGGGTGGAATCGCTCGCCTGCGGTACGCCGATCGTCATCACCGATGTCGGCGGCGCGCGCGAGCTGCTCGACCGGCCGGACGCCGGCCGGATCGTGGAGCGCGATCCCGATGCGATCGCGCAGGCCGTCCGTGCGATACTGGACAATCCGCCCGCCCGATCCGCCGTGCGGGAATCCGCGCTGCGCTTCACCTGGACCGCCAATGGCGACACGCTGCTCGCCCATCTTGAGGCGATCGCCGGCCAGAATTAATCCCAGAAGCGGACCAGCCGCGCCTTGCCATCGTCCGTGGGGAACCGCCCTTCATCGAACGGCAGCTCACCCCATCGCCAGGGCGTCAATTCCTGATAGGCGGGATTGGACACCGGGGCATGGCGGCGCAGGGTGAATACGCGCCGCCCATCATCATGATAGGCGGACAGCCGGGCATGTTCGCGATAGATTTCCGCCGGCCGCTCATAATGGAAGGCCTCATGCCATCCCATGGCGCGCGCGATCTGCGTGACGATCCACCAGCCCGGCCGCGCTTCCCCCGGCAGCGGGAAGACAGGGCGCTGCCGACCTATCAACCGGTCCGCGCTGGTCAGCGTCCCGTCCCGCTCCAGCATCGCCGCCATGGGCAGGGCGATATCGATCCGATCGGCCATTGACGGGTCCAGCCTGTCACCGACGAACAGGGTGAAGGGCCGGCCGGCGGGCGACGCATCGAACCAGACGGGCGGCACGCCCCCCAACATGATCAGCGCCTTGATCCGCCCGTCCCGGATCGCATCAAGCAGCGCCGCGCCCGAAAGGCCCGGCGCCGTCACCAGTTTCGGCGCGGCCCAGAAACGTGCAACCGATCCATGCCCATCCGCCCCGAAATCATGGTGCGCGGCCAATGTCGTGGCGCCGCATCCGGCCTCCCGCGCGCCCATGGCATTGGGCGCGCGGGGCAGGGCGAACGGCCCGACACCCGGTCGTCCGATCCGCCCCGTCGCCAGATGCAGCGCAAGGATGGCAGCGGCGGTACGATCAGCCCCCTCCCCCCCATCGGGATCAAAGATCGTCACCATCCGCCCGGCGCCGGCGATCATGTCCTTCAGCTCACGGATCCGCGCAGCCGGCAAACCGGTCGCGCGCGTCACCGACCAAAGATCATGCCCCGGCCGAAGATCGTCCCAATAGCCATGCGGCAGCGCCACTTTCTCGCTCAGGAACGGCAGGTCGATAAGGTTTGCGTCATGGCAATGGAGCAATAACCCGCCCAGCAGCCTGTCCACCGTCCCCGGCGCCGGCGTCAGGTGAAGGTCGGCATCCCCATCGGCCGACGCCGGATCGGGATCTATCACAACCAGCAAGGCGCCCTGCTCCTCACGCGCCAGCCTCACTCGCTCGTTGAGCAGCGGATGCCGTTGGAGCGTCTGCGCGCCGATCACCAGGATGAGTTCTGCCTGCTCGATATCCTCCACGCTGGTGGGCATGACATCTTCGCCGAAGGCCGCCCGATGCGCCTGCGCGCCGGCCTCCGCCCATGGCACGTCGATATTGGCCGAGCCGATAAAGCCCTTCATCAGCTTGTTGGCGACGAAATAATCCTCGGTCGTCAGGTCGCCCGCCACATGCAGCGCGACGCTGCCGGGGCCATGGCGCGCGACGATGTCGGTCAGGCGCCTGGCCGCCTGCGCGATCGCCCGATCGCGCGAAACGCGCCGCGCGCCCAGCCGAGCGTGCAGCAGACGCCCTTCCAGCCCCGCTTCGAACACCAGCGCTTCACCCGCCGGGCAAAGCCAACCCATATTGGCGGGATGAATCCGATCGCCTTCCAGAAAGACGCGCCGATCGTCTCCATCCTGTGGATCGGCCATGGCGCGTACGCCGCACCCCATGGCACATCGGCCGCATAACGTCTTGGTCGCGATCATCGCCGATCCTCTAGCCGATCGGGATCGCGGGAAAAAGGTCGCGCCGGCCGTTCCCGGTTGAGTTGCCCGGCAATGCAGCGCAAAAAGGCCGGATGAAGCCCCCTTTCCTTCGCGCCTTTTGCGCATTGCTCCTTTTGCTGTCGGCCAATCCGTCCAGCGCCGCGAACGATCGCGGCCCGGTGATACTTGCGGCCGCCAGCCTGCAGGATGTGCTGGCCGTCGCCGCCGTCGAATGGGCGCGGCAGGGCCATGCCCAACCCGTCCTCTCCTTCGCCGGCTCGTCCGCGCTGGCGCGACAGATCCGCGCGGGGGCACCGGCCGACCTGTTCATTTCGGCCGATGAAGACTGGATGGACGTCGTCGAGAAAGGCGGCCTGATCCAGCCCCGGACCCGCGCGGACATCGCCGGCAACCAGCTGGTATTGGTCACGCCGATCCGTCAGCCGGTGCAGGTGAAGATGGGGCGCGGCATGCCGATCGCCCGTGCGCTCGGCTCGTCCCGGCTGGCCATGGCCGATCCCGACAGCGTGCCCGCCGGCAAATATGGCAAGGCCGCGCTGACCAAATTGGGCGTGTGGACCGCGGTATCGCCCAAGGTGGTGCGCGCGGAAAATGTCCGCGCCGCACTCGCCCTCGTCGAACGGGGCGAAGCGCGGCTCGGCATCGTCTATGCGACCGATGCCCGTGCGTCCCGCAAGGTCCGGATTGCGGGCATCTTCCCGGCCTGGACGCACCCGCCGATCCGCTATCCCGTCGCCCGTCTGCGGACCAGTCGCCATGCCGATGCGGACGCGTTCCGGACCTTCCTGCTCTCGCCCAAGGGACGCGCCGTGCTGGCACGCTATGGTTTCAGCGCGCCTTGAGCAGCGACATCTGCGCCGCCCTGTCTCCTGAAGAATGGAGCATATTGGCCCTCTCGCTGAAGGTCAGCCTGGTCGCGGTCGCCGCGATCCTGCCGGTCTGCTTCTGCATCGCCTGGATGCTGGCCCGCTGGCGCTTTCCCGGCAAATTGCTGGTCGATGCGCTGGTCCATCTGCCGCTGGTGCTGCCACCGGTCGTGACCGGATGGCTGCTGCTGCTGCTGTTCGGCATGAACGGGCCGATCGGCCGATGGCTGTCGGACGTTTTCGGCATCACCCTGCTGTTCCGCTGGACGGGTGCAGCGCTGGCCGCCGCCATCATGGCCGTTCCGCTCATGGTCCGGGCCATCCGCCTGTCTATCGAGGCGATCGACACAAGGCTGGAAAGCGCCGCCGCCACGCTGGGTGCATCGCGGCTACGGATATTCTTCACCATTTCGCTGCCACTCGCCCTGCCCGGCGTCCTGGCCGCCATCATCCTTGGCTTCGCCCGCTCGCTGGGTGAATTCGGCGCGACCATCACCTTCGTATCGGACGTGCCGGGCGAAACCCGCACGCTGCCGATCGCCATCTACGCCGCGATGCAGATGCCGGACGGGGAAGCGATGGTCACTCGCTTCGCCATCCTTTCGACGATGCTGTCGCTCGGCGCGCTGATGCTGTCGGAAATCATGGTGCGCCGGATTGCGCATGGGGGTCGCCATGTCGTTTGACATCGACGTCAGCCGGACAGTCGGCGGGCGCAGGATCGCGCTCACCGTCCGTACCGATCGCCCGCTGGTCGCGCTGGTTGGCCCATCGGGCGTCGGCAAGACCAGCATCCTCGACATGGTGGCCGGCATCATAAGGCCGGACCGCGGCCATATCGCCGTGGACGGCCAGACCCTGTTCGATAGCGACGCAAAAATCGACATGCCTGCCGCAGGGCGACATGCCGGCTATGTCTTCCAGGATCGCCGCCTCTTCCCGCATATGCGGGTGCAGGCCAACCTGCTCTACGGTCGGCGCACCGGCATATCGGTCGACATGGACGATGTGCTGGACTTTCTGGGGATCGGCCATCTGCTCCACCGCTGGCCACGCAATCTTTCCGGCGGCGAGGCGCAGCGCGTGGCGATCGGCCGGGCGCTCCTGTCCGGCCCCCGCTTCCTGCTGCTCGACGAACCGCTCTCCTCGCTCGATCGCCACCGCAAGAGCGACATTCTCGATGCGATCGACCAGATCCGCATGCGCGCCCCCATCCCCATCCTCTACGTCACCCACGATATCGGCGAAGCGGAACGGCTGTCGGCCATGATCGTGACCATGGCCGGGGATGATTAGAGCATTTTGAAGTCAGCTGGCACAGCTGACGGCTCGCAAAATGCGGAAAACAAAAGACTCTTGTCGCATGATTCGATCCAATCCAATCGGATCATGCTCCAGGCCCTAGCTGCCGACCAATCTGGGGCGCCGCTCCGTCAGCATGTCCGGCGCTTTCGATCGCCGATGGGCCAGCAGGCGCGCGACGGAATTGCCGACCAGCATGTGCAGGCCTTCATCGCTTAGCAGGCCACCCCGCACCAGGCAGCGCTCGATCAGCACGCGCCGAAACGCGGCGTAAAGCTGCAAATCCGGTGCCTTGGGGCGTTGCCAGAAATCGTCCAGGCTGCCCGTATAGGCGACGCCCGGCACCTTGTAGACCGCATGGCCCAACACCATCACCGGCTTGCCGACATTGAGGGCCAGCGTGCCGACCGTGCTGTTGACCGTGACGACGCCGAGCGACTTGCCCACCACATCGGCAATGTCCCAGTCGGCCAGATAGATGACCCGATCCGCAACGCCATAATGATGGGCGAGCCGGCGCGTGAGCCTGTCCCATCCGACCAGCCCTGCATCCAGCGGGTGCCGCTTGACGACCAGCGATACATGGTCCGGCGCATGCTGGGCGAAACTCTTGATGACGAACCGCAACGCCGCCCGCATATTGCCGAACGGCGAGTGGATGCGGATCTGATAGTCGGAATTCAGCTGAAGCGGCAGCGTGAAATAGGGCTGATCCTTGATCTTCTCCCATTCCGCCCGCGACCGCCGCTCATGGCTTTTGCGCATGATCAGCTTCCAGCACCAGGCAGCGGATTCCATCAGGAAGCTGTGCGGCCTGTGCGTGTTGTAAAAGGGGAAGATGGGCCGCATCAACGCGGCGGCCAGGCCGTTGCGCATCGTGTTGCGCGCACGCGCGCGGAAGGTCGACGGAATCTGCGGCAGGACTTCCTCCTGCGCCGGAAGGGCGCTGGCCTCCTCTAGATACCATTTGGGGTCGAGCGGCAGGGTGGAATTGCCGTTCACCCCGTCATCCTGCAACGTCATGAAGTCCGGCCGGATATAGCCTTCCTCGACCACATGGACGCGCAGATCGCGCAGGCGCGCCATGCCATGCGCGGACGTATGATAGGGGCGGCAATCGCCGTAGAGAATAAGATCCGTGACGCCATGATTGACGATGAAATCGTCGAAGAAGAGCGGCCAGTTGCGAAATGTACCGCGATAGTCTGTGGCTTCGCCCGGCCAGTCGACCTTGTCGCCGCCATTGATGTTGATCCGCAAAGCCCGATGCCCGCGCTCGCGCAACGCGTCTGCAAGCATCGAAAAATAGGGGCCATGTGGCCCTTGCAGGAACAGGAATGTCTTTGCGGACGCTTCAGCCATGCAACAACTCGGCGAACAAAGTCATAAAACGACGCAACTTCCCCTGTAGCACCCGCAGCCGAATAAGCCATGTCATCGGCGGCGTCGATCCATTTGCCATGCGGTCCACCATCACTTCCGGGCCGCACGGCAACCGCGTAACCGGATCAATATAGCGAGGATAGAGAATGAGGGCGGCCGCCACAAGCTGATCCACGCCGAGTTGACGGCCGCGGCGACCAGTTGATTTGGCCAGATCGCGAGTCAGGCCCCAGCCGGCGTAAAAGGGCATGCCATGGACCGTGACGGACCGGCCGCGCATCAGCGCCTCGAACCCGGTCAGCGACGACAGGACATGCACCTCGTCCACCGTCTGCACCAGCTCCATCAGCGGCGCGCCGGTATCGATGGCGTCGGCATGCGCCAGCACGGTCGCATCGGGCAGATGCCCCTTGCGATGGCCGGCCTGCACGTCGGGATGGGGTCGGTAGACGATCCAGGCGTCCGGTTCGGCCCGGCGGACCCGCGCCAGGAAATCCAGATTGCCCGCGACACCCGCACCGCCATACCGGACGGACAGGTCATCCTCCACCTGCCCGACCGCCAGCACCGTGCGCCGTCCGGGTGGCAGGCCGATCATCTGCCCCGCTTCCGGCCCATATTTGGTGACGCCCGCCGAACATATGCGTTCGCGCAATCGCCCTGCCCGCTCGACCAGAGCCGAGGGGAAATCATGGGTCGCCAGCAGGGTTTCCAGATCATTGGCCCTGCGCCCATCATAATAGATACCGCTGCGATCCACCACGACCGACCCGGGCGGATGCAGCGCGGCACCCAGCCCGCGCGAGCGCAGGAAACCGTCCTCGACCTGCGCGATCGAAACACCCATGGCGGCGGCGGCCTGCGACGTGCCCGGCGGCACGCGCGAAGGCCATACCGCCAATGCTCCGCCCTCCCGCTGCGCCCGGCGCAAGCCGCGCTCTGCCGACAGGAAAGGCGGCGCGCGCAGTCCATCCCACAGGAAATGGCCGATCGCCTCCCGCTTCCAGAAGGCCATGCCGCTGGCCGCCGCGATCCCGCGATTGCCATCCAGATGGCGCCGCCAGTCGGCCAACTGCGTGATGACGGTCACGATATCCACGGCCGCCTCGGTAAAACAGTCGCGATAGCTGGCCGCCGCCAACCTTGTCCGCAACATGCTGCGCAGCATGGCCGGATCGACCCGCAGACCGTCGGGACCGATCACCGGCACCTCCAGCAAGCCTGCGACCAGAGCCAGCTCGTCATCCGCTGCCGCATGGACGGAACCCGCCTGCGCCACCAGCGCCCACGGATCGCACCCGTCGGGCAGGCGCCGGCCCGCTACCGCACTCGATGCGCGCGCCGGCCCCGGCACGATCCCGATCTGCTCCGGCAACAGCCCTTCCAGATGCGATCCATCGACCGGCACCCCATCGCGCACGACCAGGCGCAGCCCTTGCGGCCGATGCCCCCAATAATCGCCCCCCACACGGGCCTGCGCCAGCAGTACCAGCATGTCGTCCGATATCGACGCGCCATCGCCTTCGCCGACCGCCGGCGCGCTGACGGCCGCCGTCGCGGCGGCAATGCCGGCAAAGGGCGGCGATCGCAGGAACGCAATGGTCGTCATCAAGAAAGGATGTGCTTGCGCATGATCCACGCGGCGCGCGACGATGCGCTTTTTGCGTCCTTTGATGATGCCCCGATGCGGGCCATGCCCCTGTCCTTCATTAGCTCGTCCGACCATGCGATTGCCGTCCGGCAAGGTCAAGGAACAGAGGCTGTTACTTCTTCGATCAGGTCGGTGATGATGTCGAAATAATCGCGCCAGGTCGGCGCACGCCAATCGACCAGCCGCGCGATCTGCGCCGCGCGCTCCGGCGCGTCCGGCTGGCTATAGGCCTCGATCGCGCGCATCCAGCCTAACCCGTCCAGCGGATCGAGATAATCGGGCCCATCTCCGCCGACCTCGCGATGGGCGACGATATCGCTGCATATCACCGGGACGCCGGCCGCCAGCGCCTCCACCACCGGCATGCCGAATCCTTCCGCGAAGGACGGCATCAACATCGCACGGGCATGGGCGACCAGCGCATGCATGCGATTGTCGGACACCTCGCCCGCCTCGATCACATGGCCGCGCAGCGCTTCGGCCCGCTCCAATATGTCGATCACATTCTCATTTTCCCAGCCGCGTCGGCCGATCAGCACCAGCACCGGCGCCGCATCGCCCAGCCGTTCGACCAGCCGCCGCCAGATATTGAGCAGCAGCAGATGATTCTTGCGCGGCTCGATCGTCGAAATATAGACGAAATAGGGCCGATCCGGCACATCCTCGTCCTTGGCACCGAAAATATCGGGCGCATCGGCACCAAAATGCGCGACCCGCACCGCGCGCCCATCCAGACCATGCTGCATATGCGGTTCCAGCGCGTCGATCGTCGCCTGGCTGTTGCCGATGATGCCGCTGGCGAAACTGTCGATCGTGCGCACCCGGCGCAGATGCTCCTCCGCCCCTTGCGGCCGGGCAAATTCGGGATGGCTGAGCGGGATCACGTCATGGACCAAGGTGATGAACTTCGCACCCTCCGCCCGCAATATCGCGCCGACCTGCGCATGATCGTCCAGATGGTGCGGCGACACCTGAAGGTAGACGCGCGGCGCGCGCGCGCGCGGTACGGGCCGCGGTCGCGTGGCGAACATGTGGCGGATGACCGCCGCCTTGCCCTCGCCAGCCGGCACCACACCGGCATTGCGCCATTTGGCCGTGGTGAAGGCGAGGAACTGACGCACCGCCGCCTTGTCCAGCCGCCCATAATAGCCGCCTGCCGGATGGACCGCCGCAAAGGACAGCCGGTCGGGCATCCGCTCCAGCAATTCGCGCGCATAGACATATTCGACGCGATCGATGCCGGTGGGCGACGGGTGGAAGGAACGCGACAAGAGCCGCGAAATGTCGAGGATCACCTCGCTTTCGCCACGCATTCCCTGAAATAGCTGGCTGGCGCGCTTGGACCGCAGCGCCAGGCGCGCACCGGGCGCGTTGAAGGGGCGCAACGTCATCAGCGTGCGCCTCGCGGGCATGAAAGCCGACCGGCAGGAGGGATGGACATCAGAGTTGCGCGCGAATCTCGTCGGCCAACGCCTGCAATTGCGCCGGATCTGCCTCCCCGCCGGCACCATGGGCGGCAAAGCCCTTCGGATCGCCCTCCCAGCGCGGCAGGATATGGACATGCAGGTGGAAGATCGTCTGACCCGCCGGCGCGCCGTTAAACTGCGCGATCTGGATACCGTCGGGGTTCAACGCCTTGCGAATGGCGGCGGCGACCTTTTTCGTGGTCGCCATCACCTGGGCCAGCGCATCCTCCTCGATCTCCAGCAGGTTGCGCGCCTTGGACCATTTGGAAATGACCAGGGCATGCCCCTTCGTCTGCGGCATGATGTCGAGGAAGGCGAAGGTCGTGTCGTCCTCATAGAGCTTCGTCGACGGAATCTTGCCCTGAAGAATCAGAGC
The DNA here is from genome assembly GCF_008710165.1 of Sphingobium limneticum. Classification (NCBI taxonomy): domain Bacteria; kingdom Pseudomonadati; phylum Pseudomonadota; class Alphaproteobacteria; order Sphingomonadales; family Sphingobiaceae; genus Sphingobium; species Sphingobium limneticum. The sequence goes on from NZ_VYQA01000002.1 coordinate 475,165, forward strand.
GAAGATGTTTGCGTCGTCATACGTGCCGTCGAGGCTCATGGATTGCCCTTAACTGATATAATGGGCGGTCGTCTTAGCAGCGACTTCATCCGCCGTCACGCCCGGCGCCAGTTCAACCAGCTTGAACGGGCTATCATGGTCAGGACGTTGGAAAACGCACAAATCCGTCACGATCATGTCGACGACATTCTTGCCGGTCAGCGGCAGCGTGCATTCCGGGATGAACTTCGCGTCGCCATTTTTCGACGTATGTTCCATCACCACGATGATCTTCTTGACGCCTGCGACCAGATCCATCGCGCCGCCCATGCCCTTGATCATCTTGCCGGGGATCATCCAGTTGGCGATGTCGCCATTTTCCGCGACCTCCATCGCGCCCAGCACGGTGAGGTCGATATGCCCGCCGCGGATCATCGCAAAACTGTCGGCAGAACTGAAATAGGCCGATTGCGGCAATTCGCTGATCGTCTGCTTGCCCGCATTGATCAGGTCCGCATCCTCCTCCCCCTCATAGGGAAAAGGCCCGATGCCCAGCATGCCGTTTTCCGACTGGAGCGTCACTTCCACGCCGGCGGGGATATGGTTCGCCACCAGCGTCGGGATACCGATGCCCAGATTGACGTAGAAACCGTCCTGCAATTCCTTCGCCGCGCGCGCGGCCATCTCGTCACGAGTCCAGGGCATCTTATTGCTCTCCACCGGCGGGCGGCGCCCACCTCTTGTCCATCGGAAACACGTCGTCGAACCCGCCCTTCAGGCCGCTGCCATAAACGGGATTGGGCATCACGAACCAGCCGCCGCCCCACAGGCCTGCGATCGGCAGACGCATGGTCGCGGCGCGGCGATCGGCCACAGACTGGCCGGCGTTGAACAGGTCGGAAAAATCGCCCAGCTGGTCCCCGCCCAAAGCGATGACGCAATAGCTGTCGGAAATGCGCCAGCGCCGCGCATCCTTCATGCCGCCTGTATTGTCGTCGCCCTGAAGGAACAGCGTCTTGCCATGCACCGCCTCGCCCAAGCCCGCCGCCTTGATCGCGCGCGCGGTCGCATCGGCATTGGCGGCCGACCGGTTGGTGTTGAAGATCACCGTCACGCCCAGATTGCGCAGCGCCGCCAGCACATGATCGGCGCCCGGCACCGGCCCGACCGCGCCTTCGCCGGTCTTTTCCCACTTGTCCCAGCTGGCTGCGTCGAACCCCTGCCCGACCTTGGCGCCATGATATTCATAGCCGGTGTTCAGCATCACCGTCTCGTCCACGTCGAACACGGCGGCGAAGGGCTTGTCCCCGCACGGTGCGAACTTCGGCGCATCCAGCGTCGCCCCCTCCGCCAGCACCACGCTGTCGGCCGGCCGTGCCTTCACCTTGCCTGCCACATAGCCCAGCAGCGCATGCCAGGCCTGCACCGAAATCGCAGCCCCCTCGCCCGATCCGTAAAGATATTGCATCCCGGCAGGCGGATTGGAGGACGGTGCCGGCACGGATGCCGTCTGCGTGGTGGCACAGGCCGCAAGCGGCGCCAGCAACAGCGAAGCGACCGCACGCATCTTCATGGACATCACGCCGCTTCCCGCGTCCGCACGGTCCGGAATTCGATCTTCTTGTCGTAGGGCGCGCCGACGATCATCCGCTTCACATAGATGCCGGGCAGGTGGATCGCGTCGGGATCAAGCGTACCGGTCGGCACCACTTCCTCGACTTCCGCGATGCAGATCTTCGCGGCGGTCGCCATCGGTGCATTGAAATTGCGCGCGGTCTTGCGGAAGATCAGGTTGCCGCTCTCGTCCGCCTTCCATCCCTTGACGATCGCGATGTCGGCGAAGATGCCGCGTTCCAGGATATAATCCTGCCCGTCGAAAGTCTTCACTTCCTTGCCCTCGGCCACCTGCGTGCCGACGCCGGTCTTGGTATAGAAGCCGGGGATGCCAGCCCCACCGGCACGGCAGCGCTCGGCCAGCGTGCCCTGCGGACAAAATTCCACTTCCAGTTCGCCAGCCAGAAACTGCCGCTCGAACTCCTTATTCTCACCGACATAGGAGGAGATCATCTTCTTCACCTGCCGCGTGCGCAGCAGCTTGCCCAGGCCCTCGCCATCGATGCCGGCATTGTTGCTGGCGATGGTCAAATCCTTCACGCCCGAATCGCGGATCGCATCGATCAGCCGCTCGGGAATACCGCACAGGCCAAAGCCGCCCGCACAAATCTGCATCCCGTCGAAGAGAAGTCCCTCCAGCGCAGCCGCCGCATCGGGATAGAGCTTCTTGACCATCGACACCCGTCCTTTTTCGCAATTTCGCTGCAACTCTAGGCAGCGCAACCAATCAATACCAATGATTTGTTTTTTCCGATAAGCATAATCAATGCCTATCAATCGCATCGCCTTCTACCATCTCGAAACCCTGCTCTGGATCGCGCGCCTTGGCACCTTCGCGGCAGCGGCGACGCGGCTGAACACGACCCAGCCGGCCATATCGGCACGCGTGCGCGAACTGGAAAGCCATCTGGGCACCGCCCTGTTCCGGCGGGAGGGACGCGCCATGGCATTGACCCCCGCCGGCCGCGAACTGGTGCGCGAAAGCGAACCGCTCTGGGCGCGATTCCAGGGCGTATTGATGGGATGCAGCGACATATCCGGCGCGACCGGCATCGTGCGCATCGGCGCGGGGGAAATTGCGGCGGCCAGTTGCCTGCCCGGCTTCGTCGCGCAATTGGGCCGCGACCTGCCGCAGGTCAGCTTGGAGGTCGATATCGCGCTGACGGTCGATCTGATCCAGCAGTTGGCGTCCGGCCATGCCGACATCGCCTTTGCCGCCGGGCGGATCGCCCATCCGATGCTGCGCACCGCCCCGATCGGCAGCATCGACCTGCTCTGGCTGGCGCGCCCATCGACGGTTGCCACGATGGACGCGACCCAGACACCGATCTGGTCGCTGTCCAACCTCTCGCCGCTCTACCGCATCATGAAGGAAGCGATCGCCGCCTCGGCGCTGGCCGACTGCCCGCTCAACCTCTGCAACAATGTCCGCACGATGATCGACATCGTGCTGGAGGGCGGCGGTATCGGCATCTTCCCCGAACCGATGGTCCGGCATCAGGTGGCCGACGGTCGGCTGATCCCGGTGCCGGGTGCGCCGGCCATGCCGCCGGTGGATTTCCACGCCGCCGTTCGCGCTGCCGAAGCCGATCCCTTGATATTGGCCATTTTCGCGCGAGCGAGCCACCTCAATTTGCGAGGAGACACCGCCGCCTGACCGTTTCGGTCGCACTATCGATCATTGCGCCGCGTCCCCAAAGGCCGGCGCCGCCAGCGCGCGCGCATGGTCGCGAATGCCCGATGGCCAGCCCTCCGACAGCGCGGTGAATGGCGCAGCCTCCTTGGCGAAAAGCGCGCGAATGGCGGCTTCGTAGCCGGGGCGGTCGCCGGCCATGGCGGTCATGAAATGATAGGCCGCGTCCATCGCCGCGCGCGGGTCGGGCATGAGCGCGCTGGCCTTGCGCGCATCCTCTACAAGACGGCGGATGGTGGCCGATGCGCCGCCCGGCTGGGTAGCCAGCCATTCCCAATGGCGCGGCAGCAACGTCACCTCGCGCGGCTGGACGCCCAGCTTCGGCCGTCCCCTACCGCGCGCTTCTTCGACCGCCGGGCCGCGCAGGTCGATATCCACCTGCCGCCCGGTCGCGTCGTCGAACAGCAGGATATTCTGGGCGTCGTCGCCCATGGCCCGCAACGCCGCGCGCACTTCGCCTTCGTCGCCGGTCGCGATCCACAAATCGCCCGCAAAGGCCGTCAATGTCCGATCCATGCCGAATCTCCCTTCGGCACGGATATTATTATCCGGGCATTATTGAGTCAATATGATCCGGGTAATAATTGGACCCGCACTACATCCGTTCGCCCTGAGCCTGTCGAAGGGCGTTGCGCGCACCCTTCGACAGGCTCAGGGCGAACGGGGGTTGGGTGGCCGACCGGCGTTCAGATGCCGCGCAATTCCACCCAGGTCGGCGCGTGGTCGCTGGCCTTTTCCCGGCCGCGAAAGGCCTTGTCGACCTGCGCGTCGATCAGGCGATCGGCGGCGGCGGGGCTGAGCAGCAGATGGTCGATGCGGAAGCCCGCGTCGCGCGGCCAGCTGTTCGCTTGATAATCCCAGAAGGTCCACACCCCGCCATTGGGATGCCGGCTGAGGATCGCGTCGGTCCAACCATCATTCAGCAGGCGGCGATAGGCCTCCCGGCTTTCGGGCTGCATCAGCGCGTCGTCCTGCATCGCCTTGACCGAGAAGGTGTCGATGTCGCGCGGGATGACATTATAGTCGCCCGCCAGGATCGCGGGCACTTCCTCCGCCCAGATTTCTGCGGCGCGGTCCCGCAGGCGCTTCATCCAGCGGAGCTTATAATCGAATTTCGGGCCGGGCTGCGGATTGCCGTTGGGCAAATAGATGCTGGCGACGCGCACGCCCTTCACATCCGCCTCCAGATAGCGGCTATGCTCGTCCTCCGGCTCGCCTTCCAGGCCCCGACGTATCTCGACGGGGCTTTCGCCGCGCGCGAGGATGGCGACGCCGTTGAATCCCTTCTGCCCGTGCCAGATCACGCCATAGCCGGCGTCTTCGATATCCTTGACCGGGAAGGTTTCGTCGCTGGTCTTGATTTCCTGAAGGCAGGCGATGTCGGGCCGCGTTTCGTCCAGCCATTCCAGCAGGCGCGGCAGGCGCGCCTTGATGCCGTTGATGTTGAAGGTGGCGATGCGCATGGGCTGACCCAATCCCTTTAGGTTCGTTGATTCCGGCCACCCGCATAAAGGGGAATGTGCTCCTGCGAAAGCAGGAGCCTAGAGTCGACCGGGGTACCCTGCATTCTGAGCTCCTGCTTCCGCAGGAACACGGCCTCTGGTCAGACCGAGAAGCTGGTCCCGCAGCCGCAGCCGGCCGTCGCGTTGGGGTTCGTTACCTTGAACGCCTGCCCGCCCAGGTCGGACACGAAATCGACCGCGGAGCCGCGAACCAGGTCGATGCTGACATCGTCCACCACGAGCGTCACGCCGTCGCGCTCCACCGTCAGATCTTCCGCCTCGACCACGTCTGCCAGGCCGAAGCGATATTGGAAGCCCGAACAGCCGCCCCCTTCCACCGACAGGCGGAGGATGGCGGGCTTGCCCTGCTTGGCGGCGATGGCGGCGACGCGGGCAGCAGCGGACGGGGTGAGATCAATGTCGGACATGGTGCCTAGATAGGATCAAGCAAAAGGCCCGGCAACCCCATCGGGTGCCGGGCCTTTTGCGAATATCGTTATAAACCGCGATCAGTCGGCGGCTTTTTCTTCCGCCTTGGTCGGGCCGCCCATGGCGAGCGGCGGCTTGGTGTTCATCGCGACCAGATAGTCGGGGCCGGCGACGAAGGGCAGCGGGTTGATGGCGGCGCCATCGACGCGGACTTCATAATGAAGGTGGCTGCCGGTGGAACGGCCGGTCGAGCCCATCAGGCCGATCACCTGGCCGCGCTTCACATAGCTGTTTTCGGCGACCAGCAGCTTGGACATATGGCCGTAGCGCGTTTCCATGCCGCTGCCGTGCGAGATCTGGACGAGGTTGCCATAGCCGCTGGCCCAGCCGGCGCGGCTGATGATGCCGTCTGCGGTGGCGTGGATCGGGGTGCCGATGGGACCGGGAATGTCGATACCCTTGTGCATGCGGGCGGAGCGGTTGAACGGATCGGAACGGACGCCGAAGTTGGAGGTCAGCGAGAGCTTTTCGACCGGGCGGCCCGACGGGATATAGGCTGCGGTCTTGGCATTGCCGTCCAGCCGCTGAAGGCTGGAGAAGAGGTTGGAGAAGCCGACGTCGGAAGGCCCAAGTGCGCTGGTGTTGATTTCGGACGCATCGCCATAGGGATCGTCGGTTTCGGTGGCATGGGCCGGGGCGGTTGCGCACAGCGCGCCGACGATCCCGATACTTGCTAAAACCGTCTTAACCTTGTTCGCCTGGAACCAAAGCGACTGGCGAACATTAACCGAATGAAGAACCGACATGCAGACCCCGACTATGTCACCGGAGGCTTGATGCCCCTCGGCGCTTCCCGTGTTAAATTTTTTGGCGACCTGGATCGCCCCCGCTGAGCGCAGACTGCAAATTGCTGATCATGTTGCAAGCGCGGCGTAGAATTCTTCCGTCAAACCGGCCTGTCGACGCGCCGAGTCGTTGAACGGTGGCTTAACGCTGCCACGAAAATGCCTTTTCACAAGCATTTGGTAATATTTGGGGGATTCGATACCCATGCGTTTCGTCGCCCAGACGAACCAGTTCGTCCCCGCCGCAACATGGCGAATCTCATCGTCCACAATGCGCCGCAGCATCTTGCCCGATGCCATGTCCCCGGCCCCCTCGAACCGGTCCACCGTGGCCGGCGTGATGTCGAGCGCGCGGGCCTCCAGCACCATGGGCACGATGGCCAGCCGCGCGAGCGCATCGCCCGCCGTCTCCTCCGCCGCCTGCCACAATCCGTCATGCGCGGGCAGCGCGCCATAATGGCTGCCCAACTGCCGCAACCGCCGGTCGAGCAGCGCGAAATGCATCGCCTCGTCCGCGCCGACCTTCATCCATTCGCTGGTGAAGTCGGGCGGGAACTGGTCGCCGAAACGACCGATCAGGTCGAACGCCAGGTCGATCGCGACGAATTCGATATGGGCCAACGCATGGAGCATGGCGATGCGCGCCCGCTCCGATCCGATCTTGCCCCGCCTTGGCATATGTGCCGGCGACAGCAGAATCGGCGTGTCCGGTCGTGCCGGCCGGTCGGGCATGGTCGCATCGAAACGATGCGCCAGCCGCCCCAGTCGCCACGCGCGCGCCACCGCCCGCGCGGCCATCAGCTTGGCCTGCGGATCGGCGGTCAGCATTACATGCGCGCAGGCCGCGCCCACGCTCGTCACGGAAGGCGGCAGGCTCAAAGCGCGGTCACGGCCCCCAGCACTTCCTCCGCATGGCCCTTCACCTTCACCTTGGGCCAGACGCGCAGGATCTTGCCGTCCGCGCCGACCAGGAAGGTCGCCCGCTCGATCCCCATATATTTGCGGCCATAGAGCGACTTTTCGACCCATGTGCCAAAGGCTTCGCAGACCGTGCCCGGCTCGTCGGAGGCCAGGATGACGGTCAGGCCGTATTTCTCGGCGAACTTTTTCAGCTTGGCCGGCTTGTCCTTGGAAATGCCGATCACCGGCACGCCGGCGGCGGCATATTCGTCAGCCAGCGCAGTGAAATCCTTGGCTTCGTTGGTGCAGCCGGGCGTATCCGCCTTGGGATAGAAATAGACGACCAGCGGCTTGCCCTGATAGCCGTGCAGCGTGAAATCGACGCCTTCGGCGTCCTTGAGCGTCACGTCGGGGATCGCGTCACCCTGTTCGAGCATGTTCATTCCTCCTGATAGGGCGCGGCCAGCGCAGCCCAGGCTTCGCTGACGCATATCCGCGCCTTGGCATAGCTGGCAAGCAAGCCGTCCCAATCTTCCGCGCCGCACGCCCGCGCGACCAGCGGCCGGGTCGCCTCCGCCGGCTCGGTCGATTTGGGCGAGACGAGGCGGGACACGACCAGATAGCGGGTAATGAGGTCATGCGCGGCGATCAGGTCGGCGGGCAGATGGCCGGCCGCCACCAGCGCGCCCAGCGCCTTGCCCAGATCGGGGTCGAAGGCGATGCGATAATGGAACTGGTTGACATGGATCAGGAATTCCAGATCGACGAGGCCACCCGGCACCAGCTTCACGTCCAGATCGCCGACCGGCGGCTTATGCCTGGCGATATCGCCGCGCATCTTCACCGCCTGCCGCGCCAGATCGTCGAAATCGCGCGGCCGCTGGAGCGTTTCGGACAATATCGCGTCGAGCGCGGCGCGCGCCTGTGGCGAACCGAACACCGGCCGCGCGCGGGTGAGCGCCAGATGCTCCCAGGTCCAGGCTTCCTCCCGCTGATAGCGCGCGAAGCTGTCCAGGCTGACCGCCAGCAAGCCCTGCGCGCCGGACGGGCGCAGCCGGGTGTCGACCTCATAAAGCGGGCCGGACGCGGTATGGACCGACAGAGCGTTGGTGATACGCTGCGCCAGACGGTTGAAATATTGGGTCGCGCCCAATGGCTTGGCGCCGTCGGATTCTGTCGAGAAGGTACCGGTGAAGAGATAGACGAGGTCGAGATCCGACGCATGGGTCAGTACGCCGCCGCCCATGCGTCCCAGCGCCAGGATCAGCAATTCGCCGCCCGGCACCTTGCCATGTGCGCTCTCGAACTCGGCGACGGTGGCGGTGGCCAGCGCCTCGATCGCGGCCTCCGCCACACGCCCATAGCCTCGACCGGCCTCCAGCGGATCACCGCCCCGGATGATCTGCGCGCCCAGCGCAAAGCGGCGATCGCCCACGCGCTGGCGCACCCGATCGAGCAGCGTCTGATAATCCTCGCCCGGTTCCAGCCGCCCCAGTTGCGCCGCCAATATTGCGACCGACGGCGCGGGATCGAAAGCGGACGCGTCGATCAGCCCGTCGATCAGCTCCGCCCGGCGGCCGAGCGCATCGGCCAGCGTCGGGGCATGGCTCAATATCTCCGCCAGCAATTCGACCAGCGCGGGGCGCGCGGCCAACAGCTTGAAGAAGTTGATGGCGCTGGGCAGCCGACCGATCATGTCGTCCAGCCGATTGAGCGCGCGCGACGGATCGGGCGCCTTGGCCAGCGTGCGCATCAGGCCGGGCAGCAACGCCTCCAGCGCCTCGCGCGAGGGCGCACTGCGCAGCGCGCGGACGGTGCCGCCGCGCCAGCGGGCGATGCGGGCCAGCGGCGTTTCGGGATCGGCAAAGCCCAGATCGACCAGCTGTTCCTTCAACCGATCCTCGTCATGCGACAGGGACGCGTCCGGCTTTTCCGGGCTCAGCCGGTCATAATTGCGCCCGACCCATTCGACATGGGGCCGCAACAGGTCGAGCAGCGCTGCGCTGTCGGCCAGGCCATGCAGGCGCGCGACATTGTCCAGGCTGTCGGGCGATTTGGGCAGCTCGTGGGTCTGGCGATCCTCCACCATCTGCAACCGATGCTCGATGGTACGGAACAGGATATAGGCTTCGTCCAGCCGCGCCGCGACATCGGCCTCGATCACATTGGCGGCGGCCAGCGCGCGCAGCGCCTCGCGCGTATTGCCAGACCGCAGCGACGGATCGCGCCCGCCGTGGATCAGCTGATGCACCTGCGCGAAAAATTCGACCTCGCGAATGCCGCCGCGTCCGCGCTTCAGGTCATAGCCCGGCCCGAACGCCTGCCCCTGCGCATAATGGTCGCGGATGCGGCGCGATATGTCGACGATCGCGTCGATCGCGCCGAAATCCAGGCTCCGCCGCCACACGAAGGGACGGATCTGGCGCAGGAAATAGTCGCCCAGGCCCAAGTCGCCCGCCGCCGGACGCGCGCGGATGAACGCCGCCTGTTCCCAGCCGAGCGCCGTCGATTCATAATAGCCGATCGCCGCCTCCACCGGCAGCGCGATCGGCGTGGCTTCGGGCGAAGGGCGCAGGCGCAGGTCGACGCGGAAGACATAGCCGTCGCCATCGCGGGCATTCAGCAATTCGCTGACCCGCCGGCCGATGCGCACGGCGGCGTCGGCCACATCCTCCCGCTCGTTATGCGGCATGGTGGTGGGATCGTAGAGCAGGATCGGGTCGATATCCGACGAGTAATTCAGTTCCCGGCTGCCATGCTTGCCCAGCGCCAGCACGACGAAGCCCCGATGCTCGGCATCGGGATAGCGTTCCTGCATCGCGGCGGCGAGCGCTTCCTCCAACGCCTGATCGGCAAAGTCCGACAAAGTGCGCGTGACGCGGTCCATATCCCATGCGCCCGCCAGATCGGCCGCCGCCACCGCCAGCGCGATCGCCGCGCGCCGCCGCCGCAGCGATCGGGCGACACCATCTTCCGGCACCCCTGCGGCCTGCGCCGCGGCAAAGGCGCCATCGAAGTCGCCGGCGGCCAATCGCTCGGTCACGGCCGGATAACGGTCCAGCGCGCGCGACAGAAAAGGCGAATGGCCCCTGATCCGCTTTTCGGTGTCCAGCCAGTCGGTCACATCGTCTCTCTCTTGTCGGCTCTCTCTTATTCGTCGGCGCTATCGCTTGGCCGTGCGACGAACGCCAGAAACTTTTGAGCAAGATGGTGGTTCTCTACATATGGATTTTCAGCGCAAAGCCACCGGCCGATCGGCCACAGGACGCGACGGCGGCGGTGGCCGCGTCGTTACTGTAGCTTTGCCAAAGCCTTACGAGGGCGTCGGCAATGCGCTCCGCGCCACCTTCCTCCCCGGCGATGACGGGACGCCATCCGACATGATGGCATTGCTGGCGAAGCTGGATCGACACTGACCGGCCCCGGATCGGGTGTTGGCAGGGCTTTATTTACCCATTTCGGCTAGAAAATTTCATCTTCAGTCAGAAATAAAGTCGCATGCGCCCATGATGTATCGCAATTTCGCCCTCGCCACGCTGCTGGCCGCGCCGCTGATCGTGATGGCGGTCCAAAGCGTGGCGCCCAAGCCCCCGGAACAGGCCGCGTCCGCCGCTCAGCCCGAAACGCCGCCACCGCCCGTCCCGGTGCCGGTCGCGCCGCCGCCCGCGCCCTCCATCGCTCCAGCTGACGTCGCGCCGCCTTCATCCTTCGATCAGCCCATGTCGGATGCCGGGCAACCCGCGCTTTCGCCGGGCGCCGGCCTGCCGGACGCACCGGCTGCCGGCCCCAGCACTGCGTTCGGCGCGCCCCCCGGCTCGCCCAACGCGGAACCCTGAAAAAAAAGCGGTCAGATCGCGCCTTTGAACGTATCGCACTGGGCCGGATCACCGGTATCCAGCCCCTTGCGCAACCACTGCATCCGCTGCGCGCTGCTGCCATGGGTGAAGCTGTCGGGCACGGGACGCCGCCCCGCTTCCCGCTGCAACGTATCGTCGCCGATCGCCTCGGCCGCACGCATCCCTTCCTCCAGGTCGCCCGGCTCCATCAAATTGGTGTCGCGCGCGGCCCAGACGCCGGCATAGCAATCCGCCTGCAACTCCATCTTCACCTGCAGGGCGTTGCCCTCGGCTTCGCTGGCGTTGCGCTGCGCCTTGCGGATCTTGTCGGCCTCGCCGGTGATGGTCTGGATATGGTGGCCGACCTCATGCGCGATGATATAGCCGATCGGGAAATCGCCCGGCGCGTTGAAGCGCGTCTCCATTTCCTTGAAGAAATCCGTGTCGAGATAGATGCGCTGGTCGGCCGGGCAATAGAAAGGCCCCATCGCCGATTGCGCCGCGCCGCAACCCGACTGGCCATTCTGGCTGTAGAAGACCAAAGTGGGCGCCGGATATTGCTGCCCCTGCGCCTTGAAAATATCCGCCCAGCGCCGCTCGGTCGATCCCAGGACCTTCAAGGACACGCGCTGCACGTCGGTCAGCTGGCCGCTGGCGGGCTTTTGGGTCTGCACCTGCTGCCCGCCGCCACCGCCGCCGATCAGGCTCAGCGGATTGACCCCCATCACCACCATGATGATCAGGACGACGGCGATCCCGCCGCAACCGAAGCGACTGCCGATCAGCGGCAATAGCATGCCAAGGCCTCCGCCAAGCCCCCCGCCGCCTAGTCCGCCGCCACCGCGCCCGTCCTGCACTTCATAATGGCTGCTTTCCTGTTCGTCGTCGAGCCGCATCGCGCCCTCCCTTTCTTACGACATGGCCTATCCGATTCATGTCCGGCGGGGAACCGTCCGCGCAAGCGAAGGTTGCGCACAAGGATGATTTGTTACGAGACATTAAGTTGGAAGTGGCCCGGCAAAGCCTATATTGCACTGCGACATGGCTGATATTGAATCCACCCGCCAGGATGCGAAGCCGCCTCGTCGCGCGCGCACGCCCCTCCCCCTCCCTCGCGAAGTCGCATTGCTGTTGCAGGGCGGCGGCGCGCTCGGCTCCTTCCAGTCGGGCGTCTATGAACGGCTGGACGAACTGGGCGTGGATGTCAGCTGGGTCGCGGGCATTTCCATCGGCGCGGTCAATGCGGCGATCATCGCCGGCAACCTGCCGCACCGCCGCCTCAGCCGGCTGAAGAAATTCTGGTACACATTGTCGGGCGGCATGCCCAACATGATCCTGCCCGAAATCGACCATATCCGCGAAGCCGCCCATCTGGGCGCGGCCGCCACCGTCGCCACATTCGGCGTGCCCGGCATGTTCCGCCCGCGCCTCTGGCCCGCGACACTGATGCCGGAGGGTACGCCCGGCGCGATCAGCTTCTATGATACCGCCCCGCTCAAGGACACGCTGGACGCCTGCGTCGATTGGGATCTGCTGAACGACGGGCCGGTGCGCCTCTCGGTCGGCGCGGTCGATGTGGAAACGGGCAATTTCGCCTATTGGGATACGCGCGGCCCCGGCGGCAATACGCGGATCGACGCGCGGCACATCATGGCGTCGGGCGCGCTGCCCCCCGGCCTGCCCCCGGTGGAAATCGATGGCCGCTGGTATTGGGATGGCGGCCTCGTCTCCAACACGCCGCTGTCCCACGTCCTCAATCACCAGACCGAAGATATGCTGGTGTTCCAGGTCGATCTCTTCCCCGCCGAAGGGCCGATGCCCCGCCAGATGACCGATGTCTATTCGCGCATGAAAGACGTGCAATATAGCAGCCGCACGCGTCAGGTGACGGACCAATATCTGCGCCTGCGCCGCGAACATGGCGCGATCCAGGCGCTGCTCGACAAGCTGCCGCCTGACTTGCAGGACAGTGCGGAGGCGCAGGAATTGCGCCAGTGCCTGGATCAGGGATCGGTCAACATCGTCCACCTGATCTACCGATCGCGCGCCTGGGAAAGCGGCGCCAAGGATTTCGAATTTTCCCGCGCCACCATGCTGGACCATTGGAGCCAGGGCCGAGAGGCGGTGGAGGAAGTGATGCACAAGGGCGACCTCATCGCCCGCAACATCCTGGACGGGAAGAGCGCGACCTTCGACCTCGACGAACCCGATCATCTCAAGGAGAAAAAGGCATGAGCAAATCTCTGGCCGGCAAGACCGCCCTGATCACCGGCTCCACCTCCGGCATTGGCCTCGCTTATGCCAAGGCGCTGGCCGGCGAAGGCGCGAACATCGTCATCAACGGGTTCGGCGACGCTGACGCGATCGAAAAGGAACGGGTCGGGCTGGAAGCGCTGAGTGGCGCGAAGGCGCTCTATTCGGGCCATGACCTGACCAAGGTGGACCAGATCGAGGCGATGATGAAGGAAGCGGCCGACAATTTCGGCGGCGTCGACATCCTCATCAACAATGCAGGCATGCAGCATGTCGCGCCGGTGGAGGAATTCCCGCTCGACAAATGGGATCTGATCATCGCGCTGAATCTGAATGCCGCCTTCCACACCACCCGCCTCGCCATTCCGCACATGAAGGAACAGAAGTGGGGCCGGATCATCCAGACCGCCTCGGCCCATTCGCTGGTCGCTTCGCCCTTCAAGAGCGCCTATGTGACGGCCAAACATGGCCTTAATGGCTTTACCAAGACGGTCGCGCTGGAAGTCGCGACCTTCGGCATCACCGCCAACTGCATCTCGCCCGGCTATGTCTGGACCCCGCTGGTCGAAAACCAGATTCCCGACACGATGAAGGCACGCGGCCTGACGCGCGAGCAGGTGATGAACGACGTGCTGCTCGCCGGCCAGCCGACCAAGCAGTTCGTGACCGCCGAACAGGTCGCCGCGACCGCCCTCTATCTGTGCAGCGACGCGGCGGCGCAGGTGACGGGCGCCAACCTGTCGATCGACGGGGGCTGGACGGCGCAATAAGGAGCGTTGCCAACATCGCCCGCCATTCCCTTCTTCAGGAAAGGGAAATGGCGCGCTTCGACCGGAAATGGACGCTTCACTTGCCCTCTCCCGTTTTCACGGGAGAGGCTACGGAGACTTGGCAGCTCGCTGCCTAGTCGGCGTCGGTGAGGGTCTTTCTGCTTTCTGGACAAGCATGTCCTGCCAGAAAGAAGCAAGGCCCTCACCCAACCCTCTCCCGTGAAAACGGGAGAGGGTTAAAGATAAGCTGAACGTCGCATATCCACCCATCCCAGCCCTGCGACCCAAAGCATCTTTCCTAATAGGATTATCCCTGATCGATCCTTGGGGATGATACCGCCTCCTCCCCGAAGCCCTCGCATGCCGGCCGCGTTCCGGTCGCCACGATGGCGCGCGACTGTCGCGTCGAAGGCGCGCGACTGTCGCGTCGAAGGCGCGCGACTGTCGCGTCGAAGGCGCGCGGTCGTGGCGCAGGCGTGGCCCGGATGACGCACCTATGGCGCATCGCAGGCGCTTCGCGAGCGCCTTGGGAACGCTTCGGGCCGAAAAACCCCTGCAACGGTGTGAACTTCGCTCGTCGCGTCGCTATCGCCCGGCGATGCACACCCTCTTTTCACGGCGCTGCCTGTCCGCTAGCCAGACGAGCGTAAAACAAGGGGACTATCCATGCGCTTCACCACCAGCCTCGCCGCACTGGCGCTGACCCTGTCCGCAACCGCCGCCATGGCCCAGGACGACGGCAAGAAGAAGGACGACGCCACCGAAAACCCCGTCCCCGCACCCAATGTGTCGGTCACAAAGCATAAGGGCGTGTTCGGCGGCAAGGCGATCGGCTACACCGCGACGACCGGCGAAACCTATCTCAAGGACAAGGACGGCAAGCCGCTCGCGGCCATCTATGCCACTTCCTATGTCAAGGATGGCGGTGACAAGAAGCGCCCCATCACCTTCCTCTATAATGGCGGCCCCGGCTCGGGATCGCTCTGGCTGCACATGGGCGCCTTCGGTCCCAAGCGGGTGGTGCTGCCCGATGCGCAGGATGACGGCGCGCCGCCCTATCCAGTGGTGGACAATGCCGAATCGCTGCTGGACGTCACCGACCTCGTCTTCATCGATCCGGTCGGCACCGGCTTTTCCCATGCGATCGGCAAGAAGGATCCCAAGGATTATTGGGGCGTGTCCGCCGATGCCAAATCGATCGCCGAATTTATCCGCCTGTGGCTGAACGATAATGGCCGCTGGTCGTCGCCCAAATATATCGGCGGCGAAAGCTATGGCACGACCCGGTCGGTGGCGCTGATCAACGAACTGGAGGGCAGCTATAATGATGTCGCGGTCAACGGCATCATCCTGATCTCGACCATCCTCGACTTCGGCGCCACGGCCGAGGTGCAGGGCAATGAAATGCCCTATATCATCAACCTGCCGTCGATGGCGACGACCGCCTGGTATCACAAGCGCATGGGCAATCCGCCCGCGACCGTGACGGAAGCCGCGCAGCAGGCCCGCGCCTTCGCCATCGGCCCCTATGCCGCAGCGCTGCTCAAGGGCAACCAGCTCTCTGCCGAGGAACGCGCGAGCGTGCGGGCGGAACTGGCACGGCTGACCGGCCTGTCCGAAGCGTTCGTGGATCATGCCGAACTGCGCATTTCGCCCGGCCGCTTCTACAAGGAATTGCTGCGCGACCGGGGCATGAGCATCGGCCGCCTCGATACCCGCTATACCGGCAAGGATTATGACGCGGCGGGCGAGGAGCCGGATAATGATCCCAGTTTCTACGCCATCGACGGCGCCTATACCGCCGCGATGAACAGCTATGCCCGCGACGATCTGGGCTACAGGACCGACCGCTCCTATGTGACGATCGGCGGGGTCAGCGGATGGGACTGGAAGCTGGACGGCAAAAGCGGCCGGGCCAGCGAAGTCTATGGCAGCGTCGCCCCCTATCTGGGCAAGGCATTGCGCGAAAATAGCGGCCTGAAAGTCTTCGTGGGCCAGGGCTGGTATGATTTCGCCACGCCCTTCTTCGGCGCGGAATATGCGATGAGCCGTACCGGCTTCGACTCCTCGCGCATCCAATATCATTATTATGACGCCGGCCACATGATGTACGTCCGCCCCGACGACCTTCGCAAACTGAGCGCAGATATCCGGGCGTTCATCACGGCGCGTTGATAATAGTTGATAACCGCCCTATGATCGGCGCTGGGAGAATAGAGATATGATCAGCGCCGATCTGGGCAGGCAATTGGAAGCCTTCGTAACGGACCTGGTCGAAACCGGCCGTTACAACAGCAAAAGCGAAGTCCTGCGCGAAGGTGTGCGCCTGATCCAGGAGCGCGAAACGCGGCTGGCGGCGCTGGATGCATCGATCATGCGCGGCGTGGCGGACAGCGACGCCGGCCGCACGAAGGACGCCGGGCCTGTCTTTGATCGGTTGGAAGCCAAATATCGCGCACTTCCAAACGGGCCTTAATGAAAGTCGCGCTGACCGCCGAAGCCGAGCGCGACCTGGAGGCGATCGCCGATCATATCGCGATCGACAATCCGGACCGCGCGCTTGGCTTCATCATCGAACTGCGTGCCAAATGCCTGGGCCTTGCCGACTATCCAAGGGCCTTCCCCGTCGTCGAACGCTACGCCCATCTGGACATAAGACGGCGAGTGCACGGCCGATATCTGATCTTCTACCGGGTCGAAGCGCGTCGCATCGTCGTGCTGCATATCCTGCATGGCGCCAGCGACTATCTGGACCGCCTCGACGTCGATTGAGCAATGCCAAAGCCGCAACAATTCCCCTTCCCCGTTCATAAAATCCCCTTATGCTTCGGGGCAACAAGGGAGATTATCAACATGCGCCATGCGCTTACGGCCGTTCTGGCCGCCGTCAGCTTCTCGTCCATCGCCATCGCCCAGACGCCCGCCGCTTCGGTGCCAGCGACGCCCGCCCCCACCACCGCCCCGCCCGCACAGAGCGAGATCGGCGCGGCCGTGGCGAAGGATATGGACGGGCTGATGACGCTGTATCGCGACCTGCACGCCAATCCCGAATTGTCGCTTCAGGAAGTGAATACCGCCGCCAAGCTCGCCAAGCGGCTGAAGGCGCTGAAGTATGACGTGACCGAAAAGGTCGGCGGCACGGGCGTCGTCGCGGTGATGAAGAACGGGTCCGGCCCGGTGCTGCTGATCCGGGCCGACATGGACGGGCTGCCCGTGGTCGAGCAGACCGGCCTGGAATTTGCGTCCAAGGTGCGGACCAAGACGGCGGCGGGCGTGGAAACGGGCGTGATGCACGCCTGCGGCCACGACACGCACATGACGGCCTTCATCGAAACCGCCAAGCTGCTGGCCGGCGCGAAGGATAAGTGGAAGGGCACGCTGGTCATGATCCTCCAGCCTGCCGAGGAAGTGGGCAAGGGCGCGCGCGACATGCTGGAGGACGGGCTCTATACCCGCTTCCCCAAGCCGACCCATGCCATCGCCTTCCACGACGCGGCCAATATCGCGGCCGGTCAGATCGGCTATACGCCCGGCTATGCGCTGGCCAATGTCGACAGCGTCGACATATTGGTGAAGGGTCTGGGCGGCCATGGTGCCTATCCGCAGACCACGCGCGACCCGATCGTGCTCGGCTCGCGCATCGTCACCTCGCTCCAGACGCTCATCAGCCGGGAACAGGATCCGCAGGATCCCGCCGTCGTCACCGTCGGCAGTTTCCAGGCCGGCGCCAAGCACAACATCATCCCGGACGAAGCGAAGCTGCTGCTGACCGTCCGCAGCTATTCGGACGAAACCCGCGCCAAGCTGATCGAAGGGATCAAGCGGATCAGCCGGGGCGAAGCGATCGCGGCCGGTGTGCCCGACGACCGGATGCCGGTGGTCAGCGTGCAGGATGAATTCACCCCCTCAACCTACAACCCGCCCGAATTTGCCGAGCAGATGGCCGGCGTGCTGAAGGGCCATTTCCCCGACGGTCGCGTCATCAAGACGGCGGCGGTGATGGGTGGCGAGGATTTCAGCCGCTATTACCGCGCTGACAAGAGTATCAACAGCTTCATCTTCTGGGTCGGCGGCGTGCCGGCGGACAAGATGGCGGCGGCAGCCGCAGGTCAGGCCAGCCTGCCCTCGCTTCACAGCCCCTTCTGGGCGCCCGAGGCGGACAAGGTGATCGCGACCGCGAGCGAGGCGATGACCGTATTGGCGCTCGACATATTGAAGAAGGACTGAAAAACATGCGGGGCGACGTGACCTTAGTGCGCGCGCCCCCGCGATTTTGGAAATCCAGAACAGCATTTGTCATGAGTGGAGCGCCAATTTTTCTGTCATGATTCGGTAAAGGCGTTTGCCGTGTTAACTTGATTTGGGTTATGTTCGCTGTGTTGCCACAAGGTGTCTTATGATCGCATGCGAACTGGACGATCCTGACGGAATCATTTTTGTCCACGCGACGGGCCTATGGTCGATCGCCGATGTCGATCGCCATTATACGCATCTGGGCCTCATCATCGCGGACAGACGGCGCAATGACCTGCCCATTCGTATCCTGTCCGATGTGACGGAGGCCCAGCGCCAAGCACGCGAGACGGAAGCGCGCATATTGGAGCATATGGAGCGCACCTATCAGCCGACGGACCGCGTCGCCATATTGGTCGCAGACGTCGCGGACAAAATGTATGTCCGCGCGCGCCTGGGCAAGGCGATCGTCGGCGTGTTCTCCTCGCAATTGCCGGCGGAAATGTGGCTGATGTCCGACGACCTTCAGCCGCCGGGCATCGCCGCCTGACCATCACCGTCCGGCGGACGCCGTTTACGCCCCGAAGCCGCCGTCGATCGTGTGCATCGCCCCGGTGATGATGCTGGCTTCCGGTCCGGCCAGATAGGCGGTCAGGCCGGCAATTTCTTCGCTGGTGGCATGACGGCGAATGGCCATGAAATCATGCATCATCCCGGCCATGGGCCCATCCGACGGGTTCAGATCGGTATCGGTCGGCCCGGGCTGCACGATGTTGACGGTAATGCCGCGCGGGCCGAAATCACGCGCCAGACCACGGGCCAGCCCCTGCAGGGCGGATTTGGTCAACGCATAGGCCGCGCCGCCGGCAAAGGGCATGCGGTCGCCATTGACCGATCCGATCACGATGATCCGGCCGCCTTCGGGCATCTGCCGCGCCGCTTCGACCGCCGCATGATAGGGCGCACGAACATTGATGTCGATCATCCGATCGATCGCGTCGGCATCCAGTTCCAGCGCGTTGCCGAGAATGCCGATACCGGCGTTGACGACCAATATGTCAAGCGGCCCCTGCTCGGCGACCGTCTGCACGGTGGCATCCCTGTCCGACGCGTCCGACCGCACGGCGGCCGATCCGGTTTCGGTGGCGAGTGCCTGCGCCGCGTCATGCGATCCAGCATAGGTGAAGGTGACGTTCGCACCATCCTTGGCAAAGCGGCGAACGATCGCGGCACCGATGCCGCGGCTGCCGCCGATGACGAGCGCTTTCTTTCCGGTGAAGTCTGTCATGATCCAGTTCCTTGAGAAATGATTAGTGATCGCTATATAAATTAGCAAAAGGTCGCTTCAAGGATTTTTGTAGTGAGTGATAAAATAAAAACCAGAGGCCGTGGACGCCCCCGTGCTTTCGATCGGGAAACCGCACTCGATCAGGCGCAGACACTGTTCCACGCACATGGGTATGAAGGAGTCGGCGTGGCCGCGCTAGCCGACATGATGGGCATCAACCCGCCCAGTCTCTATGCTGCATTTGGCAGCAAGGCGGCCCTTTATGCTGAGGTGCTGGACCGCTATTCGCGCACGTCGCCGCTGACCGAACCGCTTGCAGTGCCCGCCACCGCTCCCGCCGAGGCGTTGGCCGATCTGTTGCACAGGGCGGCCCGCATCTATTCGGCCGATCCGGCAGCGACGGGATGCCTGGTGCTGGAGGGGGAACGCAGCACGGACGCCGACGCGGCCTGCCGCGCACGCACTTGCAAGGCGGCCAGCGTGCAGCAACTGCGCGCCGTCATCGCGCGCACCCATCCCGACCGCGCGGATGCGCTGGCGGATTATGTGGCGGCTGTCATGTCCGGCATGTCCGCCGATGCCCGCGCTGGCCATTCGACCGAGCGCCTGATCGCCGTCGCCGATATCGCGGCACTGGCAATCGCCGCGATGCTGCGTGCCGACTAGTTCGCGATATCGCTGGCAACCAGCGTCGTCTGCTTGCGATCGACCGACCAGATACGGCCCGCCACTTTCGGATCCCAATCGATCGCCTGCCCCGGCGAAGCGATGCCAATGGTGCGTTTCCATTCCAGCACGGACCCGGCGTCCGGCAAGGCCAGCTCGTACATTTCGGGCCGGTCATGGCCGGTCACATAGAGGCGACCATCCTGGCTCCAGCTGGCGCCCGAACAGCTGAACGGCGCGAAACGGGCCAGCACCTGTTGCGGGAAGGTCCAGGCCGCCTCCTGCCGGAACGCATCGTCCATCCGAACCAGCAAAGTGTAGCGATAATCCCGGTTCGGCTCACCACCCTTGCCGGCATAATTGGCGTAGACGGCCCACCATTTGCCGGCATGACGATCCAGTACGGTGAGCGAACCGGGACCAAAGCCCAGGCTGACGGTGCGCACATGGCGCAGCGTCTTGGTATCGAAAATCTCGATCGCGCTGGTTTGCGGCACGGCGGGATAGTTGGACGCGGCGCAGACAAGTTCGCGGCCCGCCACGGTGCAGCTGTTCATGTGCGGGAACAGGCGCCGTTCACCCTGCCATTGGGCGATGCGCTGCCCGGTGGCGATGACATATTTGCCGATCCGGTCATTGTCGATCGCGTAGACATGGACACCGTCCGACGCGACGCCCTGATGCGCTTCGGGCGCAGGCAGGCGCAACGAGACGGGCGATGGAGCGGGCGACGGCGCGTCGGCATCCTGCGCCTGCGCCATGCCGGCGATCCCGCCAATCATCAGCGCCATCATCTTCATTCCATACCGCATTGCGTTATCCCCGTGTCGCAAGCCCATGCCGATAGGCAGGCAATGCTACAGAAAAAGGACGGCCCGGATATCGGCCGATTACCAGCGCAAGGCAGCGCTGAGCATCAAGGCCCGCGCCTGGTCGACGGCACGGGCCGGGCCGGACAAGGGCTGGTCCGCCAGCCGGCCAGTCATCAGCCGATCGGGATCGCTCAAATGCAGGCCGATGCGCGGCGCGCGCGGATCGACGGGCATATAGTCGATACCGCCTTCTACTCGTAGCCGTTCCGCGCCCTGCCCCCAGGCCGAACCGCTGGTGCGCGCGGCCTGCATGGCGCAGCGCCACGGGCCATGACGCCATTCACCCTGTACCGCCAGCCGCTCTTCGGTCAGTCTCCCGCCCTGATCCGGGTCGATCCGCGCCCGGTCATAGCGCAATCCCCAATGCAGTGTCGGCGTAACGCTATGCCGCGCCTCCAGCGCCATGCCGGTCAATTGCGCAGACCCCAGATTTGCCGGCAGATAACCCCGTTCGACAAAGGCAAGCCTGTCCCGCACTTGCCCCCCATAGGCGGCAACATCCAACCGCACTGCCGGCGTGGCTGCCCAGCGCAGGCCGATGCGGGTGCGGCTGTCTCGCTCCGGCCGCAGCGCGTTACGCAACGCACGATAGGAAGGCTGGTCCAGCCCCAAAGCACCGATCGTGCCGATATCGGCATAAGCGCGCACCGTTTCGCGATAATCGGCAGTCAACGCCAGACGCGGCGTAGCAGCGAAGGCCAGATGCGCGGACGGTACGAAATCGTCGCGCACGCGCAGATCGTCTCGGCTATAGGACGATGTCGCATTGGCCGCCTTGTTGCTGAACTTGGCCGCCTGCCACCCGATGGTCGCGGACAATCTGTCGTCGACTTGCGGCATATCCATCTGCACGTCGATCATCCGGACACTGCTGCGTGGTTGATAATCGGTGCGCCCGGCAATCAGCGCGGCAACGCGCTGACGACGGCGTTGCAATGTCAGATGCAGGTCGGCCGGCTGGGCGGGCAGCGGCGTCCACTCGATCGCATAGATACGCGCGGGCCGCTGAGCAAAAGGCAATTGCGGCGCGGGACGGACCGAGAAATTGATGCGCGGACGCAGCGCGAAACCGGCATGATCCGGCCAGAAGGATTCCGCCATGGCCGACCCCGGCAACAAGGCCGTCGTGAGCAGGGCGGGCAGAAGACGGCGCATCAGCGCCCTCCCGCATCGGCAAAACGCACTGGCCGGGCCTGGGGCGTCGCATAGCCGATCGCATAGCCGATCGCATAGCCGACATGATCGGACAGGCGCTGGTTGGCCGGGCCGCCGAACGCTATCTGTGCGGCCGCCACCGTCATCGGCGCGCCATCTTCGGCGCGGGCGAAGGTCCAGTCCTTGGACCGCAGCACCGTTTCGTCCAGATCTCGCCGGTCCGCCGGATCGGCCAGCAGCGCCTGCGCCTGCGCCTGACGGCTGCCGCCGAGCGAGGTTGCGACGAAGTTCAGGCCGGCGCGGTTCCAGTGTGCGAAGAAGGCGCGGATGCGGTGCGCGTCCCCGCCGATATTGAGGTCACCGCCCAGCAAAAGGGTTCGGTCGCGCGGCACATGGCGCGCGACAAAGCCGGCGAGCAGCCCCGCCTGCCGATCGAAGGCCCTGAGCGAACGGGCGATCGACACGCCCGCTGCCTTGCGCGCGTTAAGGTGCGTGTTCACCACCGCGACCGGTCGGTCGATCCCCGGTACGCGCAGATGGGCGATCATCGCGCCCTTGTTGGCCAGGCAGTCGAACCCGGCGCAGGCGAAAGCGGGATAGGCGATCCGATCGACCGCGACGATCGGGTAATCGGACAGGATGATGAGGCCGCTGTTCAACTGCTTGTTCAGCGTTTCGCCCCGGTCCCAGCGTGCTGCGCGCAGATAGGCTTGATCGTTGGCAGTGGCCGGGAACGCGCTGCGCATCATACTGTCCGGCCCGGCCGCCACATGGGCATAGCCGGCGCGCTGCGCGAACTGCGCCGCATCGGCAACGAAACCTTCCTGGATCAGGACGATATGGGGCTGATGCCCCTCGGCACGCAGGCCCGCCAGCCGATCGGCGATCTGCCCCAATGCCTCGTCCCGGCCGAAAGCGACCGGCCATGGCAGGCCCATGACATTATAGGTCATGATGGAAAGCGGCAGGTCGGCCGATGCAGCGGGTAGCGACGCCCTGCGCAGATCGCCGGGCGCACTGGCACTGGGCAAACTGGCACTGGGCGAGCTGGCGGCCAGCAAGGCCGTCAGGCTCGCAAACAATAAAGCGCGCGCTGGTTTGAACATGATGAATACCCCTGAACGGGGCCTAGCCCGCCCATGGGTCATGCCCATGTCCGCGCGATGGCAGCGCGGTTAAAGTTGCAAGTCAGATCCCGTCATCGCGCCGACGCACGGCTGTCATTATTGCGGGCGGTGCCCCTTGCGCCATTTGGTCCACAGGTGGCGCATCAGCATGGCCGGCGGTATCCGCAACCAATGCGAACGGATATAGAAAGCGAAGACCAGCAACTTCCGGCTCTCCTGTCCCCAGCCGTTGCGCGCCAGCAGCCGCGCCCGGACCAGCCGGTCCCACAGCGTCAGTCGCGCGCCATCGCCATACAGCGCGCCCGCCAGCCGTCGCGCCTGCCCCACATGGCGGGCCAGACCATGGCGTGCGGCCCGCGCCTCCAGTGCGGCGGGATCGGCATCGGGCAGCAGGCAGTGGATATCCCACAGGTTGCGCAAGCCCCCCTGCATATCGCCGTCGGCCAGCATATGGGCGACCGAATGGACGATCCGGTCCTCGGCCGACAAGATATATAATCCATTGGCTATGGGTATGGCATCCGCGATCATCGCGATGGCATCGGGCGTCTGGCGCGCAGTCAGCGGCAGGACGGTGTGATGCACGTCGATCATCCGGTCACGCTCGACATGGATCATCGGCGGCAGTTCGTGCATCCACTGCCGATAATAGGCGTCGTCATAGGGGTCTTCCTTGACCCATTCCCACCCGGCCGCGATCAGCGCCCGCTCCACCGCCGGCATGGCGTCGCGCGGCACGAGGATGTCGAGATCGCCGATGAAGCGCCCCTGCCCCGCGCGCAGATCGGCCGCGACATAGGCCGTGCCCTTGAGCAATATGGGCTTCACATCCAGTCCGCGCATCGCATCGGCCGCGCGGTCCGCTTCCCACAGCGCCTGCTGCCCTTCCCGCGCGGTGTCGCGCTTCGCATCCGTCAGGACCAGCCGCGCCGCGTCGGGCACGGCGACATCGTCCAGCCGATAGGCGAGCGTCCCGATCAGCCGCTCGGCCCGCGCGGCGGCGAGCAGGCGGTTCCACCCCTCCGCGTCCAGCCGCCCGGCCTGCGCCGGATCGCGCAGCACCTGCACCAGCAGGGCCGCGCTCATGCCAGTTCCTCCCACAGTCGATCGACCATGGCGAAGGCTTCCTCGCCCGACGCGAAGTCGATCGCCCGTGCCGGCACCTGTCGCACGAAACGGGTGAGGCCGGTGAAGGCCGGTTCGCCCATCGCGACATAATTGGTAGAGGCTTGCGTCAGGCGCATGAAAATCTCACCCTGCCCCAAAGTCCGCACATCGGCGGCGTGCCCAAAGCGCGGGAAGAGCAGCAGGGCCGGCATACCCCCTTCATCCATCCTTGCGACGGCGTCGGCACGCGGTACCATATGGCGGATATCTCCCTTGGCCGTGGCGGTCAGCAGCGGCCCCATCCGCGCCTCCCCCACCGCGCCGGTCACGACGTCGATCGCGCGGTTCTTCAGGCTGACGAGGCGTGGAAAGGGCAGGATCGCGCCAGTGTCGCAATCGAGCAGCGCGAACTCGTCGCCCATGAAACGCCAGCCGCGCTCGCCCAGCAGCGCCGACAGGGTCGACTTGCCCGACCCGGACTCGCCGGTCATCACCAGTACGCGGCCGTCTTTCTCTACGCTGGAAGCATGAAGCAAAAGGTGCCGGCGCCAGCCCAGCGCCATCTGCAGGTTCATCCCCATCTCGGCGGCCAGCAACCCATGGGCCAGGCTCATCGGCGCGGCATCGGCCAGGCCATGGTCGCCGGTGATGAAAATGGACGGGCGCACGAAGCGACGCAACAGGCTGGTCGGTTGAAGACGGACGGTGAAGTCGGCAATCGCGCCCTGCACATCGGGATAGGCGGCGTAGAGCCGTGCCAGATCGGCGATCGGCCCTCGCCAGGCGGACCCGATGCGGAAGGTCGCCGGGCCGATGCGCAGGGTGATATGATGCCTCATGCCGGGCGCACCAGCCCCAGCACGACCAGCGCATCCAGATGCGCCGCGATTTCCGCTATCGCCTCCTCCTGCGGTCCCAGGTCGAAATCGCGCGCCAGCCGGTCATGCATCGCCTGCGCCGTCACCGGCGCTCCATCGTCCATGCGCTCCATGATTTCGGGCACGGGGCTGATGACCATATGAGTCTGGCCGGAACGATGATGATAAAAAAGCGTGAGATCGTTCAGGATGCAGGTCGCCACCGCATCCGCTGCATCCCGGCGATAGGCTGTCGTCGCGTTCAAATCCGGCACCCCAAACCACTGTCCAACTCGCTGTAGCGCGAAAGACGTAGCCAAGAGCCTAACGCATAAGGCCCCTAATGCATCAGGAAAGCGCTGGCGACGGGATCGGTTGGCGAACGCGGCTGCCGGCCAGTCCTTCGAAGGCGCGCAGATAGCGATCAAGCGCCCGGTCGACACTATGATCGCGGATCGCCACGGCCCGCATCGCAGCCGGAGCAGGACGCGTCATGCTACGTTCTATGGCGCGGGCAAAGGCACCCGCATCGCCCACCGGTGTCACCGGATGCTGGCCACCCGCCGCCAGCAACGGGCGGATATTGGGCGTGCTGTCGGTCGCCACGACATCGGCGCCGCAGGCCATCGCCTCGATCAGCGTGGCGCACAACCCCTCCCAACGGGACGGCTGGAGCAGCAGGTCCGTTTGCCCCATCAGCGCCGCAAGACGATCGGGGTCGCACACGAAACCGGCGAAATCGACCCGATCGGCGATGCCCAGTGCGACGCATTGGCGCTCCAGATCGGCGCGCAAAGGCCCCTGACCTGCAATGGTAAGGCGCCAGTCATGGTGGCGCAATTGCCCCAGCGCCGTCAGCGCCATCGCCTGATCCTTCTGCCCGGCCAGCCGCCCCACCATCAGCAGCCGCCATGGATCGCCGGGCCGGCGCGGCGCGCGCCCGGAACAGGCCTGCTCCATGGCTCGGGTCACGGTGGGGCGCGGCAACAACCGCGCATCGCCGCTCTGGGCCAGCAGGGCGCGGTCATGCTCGCCCATCACGATGGTCAGGTCGCTAAGCCAGGCAATGGCGCGAAAGCGCTTCAGCCGCATCCAGGCACTTGGTCCATGCTGGCCGGGACGGACGATCGGGTTGGAAATGCGGCTGACCGCCTGGGTCGCGGTGCCCAACGTCGCCAGCGCCACCAGCATATTGCTCTGGTTGCCGGCGGAATAGAGAATGTCCGGGCGATGGCGCCGCACCATGGTGGCCAGCGCCGGAAATTGCGCGATCATCGACAGGCGGCGCGTCCCGCCCACGGTCGGCACGTGCCGGATGGTCAGCGCCGGATCGATCAGATGCGCGCAGGCACCGTCCGTGCGGGTCATCCACAATTCGACTGGCACACCCCGGCGCAGCAGATGATTGGCAAGCAGGATAGCGACGCGGTCCAGCCCGCCATCGCCCGGCTGGTACAGATAGACCGCCACCGAAAAATTGCGCGCCGAAGGGCGGCGGGACTGAAACATCGATATGCCCTAGACGAAAAATCGAACCGTTGAAGGTTCGACGTCGTCAACGCGGGCAAACCGTATTCGTTCAGCTCAGCTCGAGGCGATCCGGCAACGGATCAGCGCGGCATCTGCAGCGAGGCGTAGCAGGTAAAGCCGCTCGTCCCCCGCTGAAGCCGGCGGATATAGTTCAGATAGGCCTGATTCTGCTCATAGCCGGTGCCGGGCAGTCGGCCGCCGCGCAGCGCCTGCTTCACCTGCTCGCCGGTAAAGCTGCGGCCGGTTCCCGGATAAGCGCCGGGGGTGCCGGCCGGGACCAGCTGGCCATTGGGCGCGACGAAATTGCCGGCGCGACCCTGATCGGGCACCGGGATGGTGCAGTTCAGCACCGAAGCTGCGGTGTTGGCGAGCGCCGGGCGAATCGACACGATGGCGGAGGCGGCCACCGCGCCGCCCATCAGCAATTGACGGCGGGTCGGCACGGCCAGCGATTCCGGCAAGGATTGCGCATCGGACGCAACCGCTGCATCAGGCGCTTGCGTTTCATCCTGTTCGGGCTTCGGGTCGCTCATTGCGTCAAGATCCGTTCGTCCCGCTTGTCAAAGCGTAAAGATTGCAGACTAATGCTATAGCCATCGCAGCAATTGCGCGACAAATCCAGCGCGGTAACCATGAATCGACTGACAATATCCCAGATTACGGCCTCCCTCGCCATGCTGTTGCTTGGCACCGGAGGCGCCCTGTTGCTGGGCGCTTCGCCCGTTACCATAGCGCTGCCCATATTGGCGGGCTTGATCGTCCTGCTCATCTGCGCCGAGGGGATTGTCGCACGCGCCGCCCCGGACCGTGCCGCGCTGGATGCGCCCGACCTGATCGGCCATCGCGACTTCGCCAGCCTGCTGGAGGGGATTTCCGATCCGCTGATGCTGGTGGAGCGCGGCCGGATCGTCCGGACGAATCGCGCGGCGCAGCGCTTGCTGGGTAACCATATCGAGGGGGAGGATGCGCGCATCGCCATCCGTCATCCCGCCGCTGCCGAACGGCTGGCCAGCAGCGCGCCGATGGCCGAGCCGGTGATGGTCGAACTGGTGGGGCTGGGCAGCCGCGACCAGCGCTGGCAGATGCGCGTCGCGCCGATCGGCCAGGTCGCCGACATGCGGCGGCTGGTCCATCTGGTCGATCATAGCGGCACCCATGCGGCCGAGCGGATGCGCGTCGATTTCGTCGCCAATGCCAGTCACGAACTGCGCACGCCGCTGGCGGGCATATTGGGCTTTATCGAGACATTGGCCGACCCGGAAATGGGCAAGGATGTCGAGACGCGCCAGCGCTTCCTGAAGATCATGGATGGCGAGGCGCGGCGGATGCAGCGGCTGATCGACGATCTCATTTCGCTCAGCCGTATCGAGGCGGAGAAATATCGGGCGCCCGACGCGCTGGTCGACATGTCCGAACTGGCGGCCGAGGTGGTCGGCGTCTTCCGATCCAGCCATGGTGATCGCGGGCGCGAGGTCGAAATGGACATCGCGCCGCAACTGCCGACCGTGCAGGGCGACCGGGCGCAACTATCCCAGCTGCTCCATAATCTGATCGGCAACTCCATCAAATATGGCCGTCCCGGCACGCCGATTCGCGTGACGCTGAACGAAGGGCCAAGCGGCATGACCCGCCTGACCGTCGCTGACGAGGGCGAAGGCATCGGGCCGGACCATCTGCCCCGCCTGACCGAGCGCTTCTATCGCGTCGATTCGGGCCGCAGCAGGGCGATGGGCGGCACGGGCCTGGGCCTGGCCATCGTCAAACATATCGTCGAGCGGCATCGTGGCCGGTTCGACATTGCCAGCACACTGGGCAAAGGCACGGCCATCACCGTGCTGCTGCCCCCGCCGGTCGAAGAAGCACCGAATAAAAATGACGAAAAAAGGCGCCCATCCGCCCTTTCAGGGAACATGTCATAAAAACGCAACCTGACTGTCACAAAGGCGCGATGGTCCGCGACTAGGCGCTTCCACAAGGGGGCAGCGACAAGCGAATCGCGGCCTTGATTATGGAGGTTTCCGTGAAGAAATTCGCACTGCTCGCCGCGACGACCGTCAGCGTTCTCAGCCT
Organism: Sphingobium limneticum; assembly: GCF_008710165.1. Lineage (NCBI taxonomy): Bacteria > Pseudomonadati > Pseudomonadota > Alphaproteobacteria > Sphingomonadales > Sphingobiaceae > Sphingobium > Sphingobium limneticum. Next base: position 503,891 of record NZ_VYQA01000002.1, read on the forward strand.
CGCCGCTTGCGGCGACCAGTCCGGCGGCGGTGCCGGCGCCACGCGCGACCAGATTCGCGCGGTCGGCTCTTCCACCGTCTATCCCTTCGCCACGGCGGTCGCCGAACTCTTCGTGCAGGGCAATGCCGGCATGAAGTCGCCGATCATCGAATCCACCGGCACCGGCGGCGGCATGAAGCTGTTCTGCGCCGGCGTCGGCGCCCAGCATCCCGACATCGCCGACGCATCGCGCCGGATGAAGAAGGCGGAGTTCGAGCAGTGCGCCGCCAACGGCGTGAAGGACATCATCGAAATCCAGATCGGCGTCGATGGCCTCGCCTTTGCCGAATCGAAGCAGGGTCCGGGCCTGAAGCTGACGCCCAAGATCGTCTATGAGGCGCTGGCCGCCAATCCCTATGGCAAGGGGCCGAACAAGGCGCAGACCTGGAAAGATGTGGACCCCAGCCTGCCCGCCATCGCCATTTCCGTTTTCGGCCCGCCGTCCACCAGCGGCACGCGCGACTCGCTCGCCGAACTGATCCTGGAAAAGGGTTGCCAGTCGGACGAAGCGATGAAGGCGCTCAAGGAAAAGAACGAAGACGAGTATAAAGCGACCTGCACCCGCGTTCGCGAAGACGGCAAATATGTCGACTCCGGCGAGAACGACAATCTGATCGTGCAGAAGCTGGGCGCGAACCCCAATGCGGTCGGCGTGTTCGGCTACAGCTTCCTTGAGGAAAACAAGGATACGCTTAAGGACGTGCCGATCAACGGCGTCGAAGCGACCTATGAAACCGTGTCGACCGGCCAGTATCCGGGCGCCCGTCCGCTCTACATATACGTGAAGAAAGCGCATATGACGGCCATCCCCGGCCTTCAGGGCTTCCTCAACACCTTCGCCGCCAACTGGAACCCCGACGGCGCGCTGACGAAGCGCGGCATGGTCGCGGCGCCGGAAGATGTGCGCAAGAAGAGCGCCGAAACGGTCAAGGCGCTGACCGTTCTTGACGGTTCGCAGCTGAAGTAAGGGCGACATGACCGGTCCTGCAATCCTCCTGCTGCTGGCGGGCCTGGGCGCGATCGCCTGGGTCAGCGCCCGCGCCCGCGCGCTGCGGCTGCAAACCGCCGCACGCGCCACCGGGCGCCGTGACGCCGTCCATTCGCTGCCCGGCTATCATGGCTGGTATGTCGCGCTGTGGACGTTGGTCCCCGCCGCGATCTTCCTGGCGATCTGGGCCAATGTCGCGCCCGGCCTCGTCACGCAGAGCGTGCTGGCCGATCCGGCGGCGCAGAGCCTGCCCGTCGATGCCTTCTCCCGCTCCGCCATCCTCGGCGAAGCACGGGCGATCGCCAATGGCAGCCAGGCGGGGGCGTTCAATCCCCTGTCGCAGGGCCTGGTCGAACCCTATGCGCAAGCGCTCAACAAATATGGCATCGCCGGCGCCGTCCTGGCGCTGGTGCTGGCCTTTGCCGGCGGCGCCTTCGCCTTCACCCGCGTCCGCCCCGACTTCCGGGCGCGCACGCGGGTCGAGCGGCTGGTCATGGCGTCGCTGCTGATCGCATCGCTGATCGCGATCATCACCACGCTGGGCATCGTCGCGTCGCTGCTGTGGGAAAGCTTCCGCTTCTTCTCCATGGTCAATCCCATCGACTTCCTGTTCGGCACCAAATGGTCGCCGCAGTCAGCCGCCATGGGTTATGGCAATGACGACGCGTTCGGCGCCGTGCCGCTCTTCTGGGGCACCATCTTCATCGGTGCGATCATCGCCATGATCGTTGCGATCCCGCTGGGCCTGATGAGCGCCATTTACCTGACGCAATATGCCAGCCCGACGGTGCGCAAGTGGATGAAGCCGACGCTGGAGATGCTCGCGGGCGTGCCCACGGTCGTCTACGGCTATTTCGCCGCGCTCACCATCGCTCCTGCCCTGCGCGATTTCGCCGTCATGATCGGCATCCATGGCGCGTCGTCTGAAAGCGCACTGGCCGCCGGCCTCGTCATGGGCGTGATGATCATCCCGTTCGTCTCCTCCATGGCCGACGACAGCATCGCCGCCGTGCCGCAGTCGATGCGCGACGGCAGCCTGGCGATGGGCGCCACGACCAGCGAGACGATCACCCGCGTGCTGATTCCCGCCGCCCTCCCCGGCGTCGTGGGCGGTGTGCTGCTGGCCGTCAGCCGCGCCATCGGTGAAACGATGATCGTGGTGATGGCGGCCGGCCTTGCTGCAAACCTCACCGCCAATCCCTTTGCCAGCGTGACCACGGTGACGACCCAGATCGTCCAGTTGCTGACCGGCGACCAGGAGTTCGACAGCGCCAAGACGCTCGCCGCCTTCGCGCTGGGCCTGGTGCTGTTCATCGTCACCCTGCTGCTCAACATCGTGGCCCTGCGGGTCGTGAAGAAATATCGCGAGGCTTACGACTAATGAGCACACGCAACCCCACCGACTGGAAGTCGGAGGCCATGCGCAAGCGGATTGCGGGGCGTTACGCCGCCGAACGCCGCTTCAAGTTCGCGGGCCTGTTCGCCGTCGTTCTGTCCGCATCCTTCCTGGCCTTCCTGCTCGTCACCATGATGGGCAACGGCCTGCGCGGCTTTACCCGGACCGAAATCGCGCTGAAGGTCGATTTCCCGGCCTCGCCGCTGCTGCTCGATCCCAAGGCGATCACGGACGAGGCGTTGGCTAACGCCAATCTGCCGATGGTGACTGGCACGGTCGCCAAGACCGCGCTGGGCGACAAGGCCGACGCGCTTCTGTCACCGACTGCCTGGATCAGCATCCGTGACGCGATCAAGGCCGATCCGACGATCCTGAGCCGTACCGCGACGATCAGCGTTCCCGCCTCCACCGGGCTGGACCTGGCCGCCAAGAGCAAGGGATCGCCCGAGATGGAGGCGGAGGTCGCACAGCTGAAACAGCAGGGCGTCTTGTCGACCGGCTTCAACTTCAGCTTCCTGACCGCCAGCGACGGTACCGATCCGACGCAGGTCGGCATCTGGGGCGCGTTCAAGGGATCGCTGCTGACGATGCTCGTCACGCTGATCCTCAGCTTCCCGGTCGGCGTGGCTACGGCCCTCTATCTGGAGGAATATGCCCGCAAAAATTGGTGGACCGACATTATCGAAGTGTCGATCAACAATCTGGCGGCCGTGCCCTCCATCATCTTCGGCCTGCTCGGCCTGTCGATCTTCCTCAATCTGGCCCATCTGCCCCGATCGGCGGCGCTGGTCGGCGGCATGACGCTGGCGCTGATGACGATGCCCGTCATCGTCATCGCGGGCCGCAACGCCATCAAATCGGTCCCGCCCAGCATCCGCGACGCGGCACTGGGCATCGGGGCCAGCCCGGTGCAGGTCGTGTTCCAGCATGTGCTGCCGCTCGCCTTGCCCGGCATCCTGACCGGCACCATCATCGGCATGGCCCGCGCGCTGGGTGAAACCGCGCCGTTGCTGATGATCGGCATGCGCGCCTTCATCGCGACCCCGCCGGGCGGCGTCACCGACCCTGCGACCGTACTGCCGGTGCAGATCTTCCTGTGGTCGGATGAAGTCTCCAAGGGCTTCGTCGAAAAGACCTCTGCCGCCATCATCGTCCTGCTGGCCTTCCTGCTCGCGATGAACGGCCTCGCCATCTACCTGCGCAACAAGTTTGAAACACGGTGGTAATCACACCCATGACAGAAGAACAAACCAACCTGACCATCGACAATCCCAAGATGTCGGCCCGCGACGTCAAGGTTTTCTATGGCGAGAAGCAGGCGATCAAGGGCGTGTCGATCGATGTCGGCATGGACCATGTCACCGCCTTCATCGGCCCGTCGGGCTGCGGCAAGTCGACTTTCCTGCGGACACTCAATCGCATGAACGACACGGTCGCATCTGCGCGGGTCGAGGGTGAAATCACGCTGGACGGCGAGAATATCTACGCCCCGTCGATGGACGTGGTGCAGCTGCGCGCGCGGGTTGGCATGGTGTTCCAGAAGCCCAATCCCTTCCCCAAGTCGATCTACGAAAATATCGCCTATGGGCCGCGCATCCACGGCCTGGCCGCGGGCAAGGCGGACATGGACGTGATCGTCGAAAAGTCGCTGCGCCGCGCGGGCCTGTGGGACGAGGTCAAGGATCGGCTGCATGACAGCGGCACCGCCCTGTCGGGTGGTCAGCAGCAGCGTCTGTGCATCGGCCGCGCCATCGCGGTTGAACCCGAAGTCATCCTGATGGACGAGCCTTGTTCGGCGCTGGACCCGATCGCGACGGCGAAGATCGAGGAGCTGATCCACGAACTGCGCGGCCGCTATGCGATCGTGATCGTGACGCATAACATGCAGCAGGCCGCCCGCGTGTCGCAGCGGACCGCCTTCTTCCATCTGGGCGATCTGGTCGAATATGGCGTGACGTCGGACATCTTCACCAATCCCCGCCAGGAGCGGACCAAAGACTATATCACCGGTCGTTACGGCTGATCGGGCGGGAGAGACAGACATGGCTGAACATACGATCAAGGCATTTGACGAGGAAATCGACCGGCTGCGCGGGCTGATCGCCGAAATGGGCGGTCGCGCGGAAGCGGCAATCGAAAATGCCATGCTGGCGCTCCAGCGGCAGGACAAGAAGCTCGCGGCCGAAGTCGTCGCCGACGACAAGCGGATCGACGCGATCGAGGCGGAAGTCGAGAAGCTCGTCATCCAGGTGATCGCCCTGCGCGCGCCGATGGCAAACGACCTGCGCGACGTGATCGCGGCGCTCAAGATCGTCAGCGTGGTGGAGCGCATCGGCGACTATGCCAAGAATATCGCCAAGCGCGTGCCGCTGATCGCGACCAACAAGCGGACGCTGGAGCCCATCGCGCTGCTGCCGTCCATGGGGCAGGTCGCAGGCGAGATGGTGCATGATGCGCTCAACGCCTTTGCCGCGCGCGACGCCGATCTGGCGCTGGCAGTGATCGAACGCGACACGGTCGTGGACGATTTCTACAACAGCGTCTTCCGCACGCTGGTGACGTTCATGGTCGAAAATCCCAAGACGATCAGCGAATGCGCCCATCTGCTGTTCGTGGCCAAGAATATCGAACGCATCGGCGACCATGCGACCAATGTCGCGGAAATGGTCTATTATGCGGCCACCGGCCAGACCCTGCCCGAGCGCGAGCGCGGCGCCGACATCCAGCCGGAGGACTGATCCATGGCAAGAGCGAAGATGCTGCTGGTCGAGGATGACGCAGCGCTGGCGGAACTGCTGATCTGGCATTTCAAGCGTGAGGATTTCGACGTCGCCCATACGGTCGATGGCGAGGAAGCGCTGCTGATGGCGCAGGAAAATGTGCCTGACATCGTGCTGCTCGACTGGATGGTCGAAAGCCTGTCCGGCATCGAAGTGTGCCGTCGTCTACGCCGCATGAACGGCACGGCCAACATCCCGATCATCATGCTGACCGCGCGCGGTGAGGAAGAGGATCGGGTGCGTGGGCTGGAAACCGGCGCGGACGATTATGTGACCAAGCCGTTCAGCCCCCGCGAGTTGGTGGCGCGCGTCGGCGCGGTGCTGCGCCGCGTGCGCCCGGCACTGGCCGGCGAGACGCTGACCTTCGCCGATGTCGAGATGGACACGGTGGGGCACAAGGTGCGCCGCAGCGGTCAGGTGATCCCGCTGGGTCCGACCGAATTCCGCCTGCTCAAGCATTTCCTGGAGCATCCGGGTTGGGTCTTCTCGCGGGAGCGGCTGCTCGACAGCGTTTGGGGCCAGGATAGCGATATCGAACTGCGCACCGTGGACGTCCATATCCGCCGCCTGCGCAAGGCGATCAACGGCGACGGGCAATATCAGGATATCATCCGCACCGTGCGCTCGGCTGGCTATGCGCTGGATACCGAAGGGGTCGGCTGACACGCGCCACTCCTGACGCCTAATATACAGCCTCTCCGAATTGCCATTCGGGGAGGCTTTTTTCTATGCAAGGCAAGTTGGTAAGGAGCCGTCATCCATGTCCGCCTGTCCCACCATGTTCGTCCGCCAATATTTTCACGGGACGCGCGCCGACCTGAAACCCGGCGACCTGATCGCCGTTGGCCACGCGTCCAATTTCGGTTCGGGCAAGCCTTTGTCCTGGGTCTATCTGAGCGCGACGCTGGATGCGGCGATCTGGGGCGCCGAACTGGCCGGGGGTGTCGGCCCGGACCGCATTTATGTCGTCGAGCCGACCGGCGCGATCCTGGACGATCCCAATGTGACCGACAAGAAATTCCCCGGCAACCCGACCCTGTCCTACCGCTCCCGCGACCCGCTGCGCGTCGTCGCCGAAATCGTGGGTTGGCAGGGGCATCCGCCTGAGCAGGTCCAGCAGATGAAAGCCTATCTGGACCATTGAAGGCGCAGGGCCTGGATCACATCATCGATTGATCGCCTTTATGCGATCTCTCTCACCATGAAAAACGCCCCGGAAGCAGAGCCGGGGCGTTTTTCATGGTCAACGCTATGCGCCGATCAGGCGGCGCGGCGGGCCTTGTTGAGTTTCTTGAGCAGCATGTCGCGCTTCAGGCGGGACAGATGGTCGATGAAAAGAACGCCTTCCAGATGATCCATTTCATGCTGGAGACATGTGGCCAGCAGCCCTTCCAGCTGCTCTTCATGGATGCGGCCCTCGCGGTCCATCCAGCTGGCGCGGACGGTGGCGGGGCGTTCGACCTCGGCATATTGATCCGGAACCGACAGGCAGCCTTCCTGATAGACCGACAATTCTTCCGAACCCTTGAGGATTTCGGGATTGATGAAGACCATCGGCTTTTTGACCGGCTTGGCGTCTTCTTCGTCCGATTCGGGTTCCTGAAGGTCCATGACCAGCACCCGCTTGGGCACGCCGACCTGGATCGCGGCCAAGCCGATGCCCGGCGCGTCGTACATGGTTTCGAACATATCGTCGATCAGCGTCTGCAGATCGTCGTCAATCGCCTCGACCGGGGTCGAGATGGTGCGCAGCCGCGGATCGGGCGCTTCGAGGATGGGACGGATGGCCATAGGCCGAACATAGGCGGAACAGGCGCAAATATCAAGCGGGCGGCGGGATCAGCGCCGCGATCGCGGAGTTGGCAGGTCGCAATAGGACAGCACGCGCTTAACTTCGCACATTTCCCGCATATTCTGAAATATCGGATCAGGAATAGGAAATTAAATAACAATAGCAATCTATTGGGACAAACCATCATCTACCAGAAATTGCGGCTGTAGGACAGCGCCAGACCCGTTGTCGCCTACCCCACCGGCCGCCGCGCGCGCAGGGCCTGCGCCAACGTGCCTTCATCCAGATAATCAAGTTCGCCGCCGACCGGCACACCATGGGCCAATTGAGTCAGGCGGATGGGAAAGCGCTCCAGTCGCTCGGCCAGATAATGGGCGGTGGTCTGCCCCTCCAGCGTGGCGTTCATGGCCAGCACCACTTCGTCGATGCCGCCCGGTTCCAGCCGCGCGATCAGCGCGTCGATGGTCAGATCCTCAGGCCGTACCCCTTCCAATGCGGACAGGCGCCCGCCCAGCACATGGAAACGGCCGGGGAACAGGCGCGATTTGTCCAGCGCCCACAGGTCCGACACATCCTCCACCACGCACAACGCGCGCGGATCGCGGCGATGATCGGTGCAGATGCCGCAGGGATCGACCGTATCGACATTGCCGCAAAGATGGCAGGTAACCAGCCGTTCGTTCACGGCCTCCAGCGCGCGCAGCAGCGGTTCCATCGCGCCTTCGCGCCGTTTGAGCAGATGCAGCACCGCGCGCCGCGCCGAACGGGGACCAAGTCCGGGCAGGCGAGACAGGGCTTGCGTGAGCGCTTCTATTTCTGGTGAGGCCATAAGGTGAGATAAGGGGTTGCATGTCATCCCGACAAGAGCTTTGAGGCCCCATCATGCGTATCATCTATATGGGCACCCCCGATTTCGCCGTTCCCGCGCTCGACGCGCTGGTCAAGGCGGGCCATGACGTCGTCGCGGTCTACAGCCAGCCGCCCCGCCCCGCCGGTCGCGGCAAAGCGTTGCGACCCTCCCCGGTTCATGGCCGCGCCGAGGCACTGGGCATAGAAGTGCGCACGCCGGTGTCGCTCAAGGATGCCGGGGTGCAGGCAGACTTTGCTGCGCTGGAGGCCGATGTGGCCGTGGTCGCCGCCTATGGGCTGATCTTGCCGCGCGCCGTGCTGAACGCGCCGCGTTATGGCTGCATGAACATCCACGCATCCTTGCTGCCGCGCTGGCGCGGGGCGGCGCCGATCCAGCGGGCGATCCTGTCTGGCGACAATGTCACCGGCGTGACGATCATGGACATGGAAGCGGGCCTGGACACCGGGCCGATGCGCGCGAAGCATGTCACCCCGATCGAGGACAAGACCGCCGGCGCGCTGACCGCCGAACTGGCGCAGGCCGGCGCAGAGTTGATGATCGAAGTGCTGGACGATATCGCGCTGCACCCGCCGATGGCGCAGCCCGAGGACGGCGTCACCTATGCCGCCAAGATCGACAAGGCGGAATCGCGGATCGACTTTACCAAGGACGCGCATCAGGTCGAACGGCAGGTCCGCGCCTTCAATCCCTTCCCCGGCGCCTTTTTCGAATATTGCGGCGAGCGATTCCGTATCCTGGCCGGGCATGTCGAACATCATGCCGGAACGCCGGGCGAATTGCTGGACGACAGCCTGCTGATCGGGTGCGGCCATGACGCGATCCGCCCGACCCTGATCCAGCGGGCGGGCAAGGGCGCGATGTCGCCGGGCGAATTGCTGCGCGGTTACGAGATGCCGGCGGGGAGCCGGGTGGATGGGTGATGGCCCGATGAAGGCGGGTTCGTGACTCGTTTCGCCTTTACCGTCGAATTTGACGGTCGGCCCTTCATGGGCTGGCAGCGGCAGGCACATGGGCCGAGCGTGCAGCAGGCCATCGAGGACGCGATTTTCGCGGTCACGGGCGAGCGGGCGATCATCCACGCCGCCGGGCGCACCGATGCGGGCGTTCACGGACTGGCGATGCGTGCCCATGCGGAGATTGGGAAAGATATCGCGCCCTTCCGCCTGATGGAGGCGATCAATGCGCGACTGCGGCCCGATCCGGTGGCCATCCTGACATGCGACGTGATGCCGGACGACTGGCATGCGCGCTTTTCCTGCGTGGGGCGGTCCTATATCTATCGCATCGCCAATCGCCGGGCGCCACTGACTTTCGACCGGGGGTTGATGTGGCGGGTGATCCAGCCATTGGATGCCGACGCGATGCATGCGGCGGCGCAGATATTGGTGGGGCTGCACGACTTCACCACCTTCCGCTCGGCCCATTGTCAGGCGCATAGTCCGGTCAAGACACTGGACCGGTTGGCGGTGGAGCGGGACGGCGATCGCATCGCCATCCATGCGGCGGCGCGATCCTTCCTGCATCATCAGGTGCGATCGATGGTCGGGTGCCTGGCGATGGTCGGCATGGGCCGATGGAGCGCCGACGATCTGCGCGCCGCGCTGGAGGCGAAGGATCGGGCCGCGCTGGGCCTGAATGCGCCGCCGGACGGGCTGTATTTCGTGCGCGCCACTTATCCGGACGAAGCCGTCAGCTAAGCGCGGCGACCCGTACCTGATTCTTGCCGGCGCGCTTCGCATCGCGCATCGCATCGTCGGCGCGGCCGATCAGCCGGTCGAGATCGGCGGGATCAGGCCTGTCGGTGGTGACGAGGCCCAGGCTGCCGCTGATCCCCATGCCATAGGCGGCCAGTGCCAACCGGACATCCTCCGCAACGGCGGCGACGGCCGCTCCATCACGGTTCGCCAATAGCAGCAGAAATTCGTCCCCGCCCAGCCGCGCGACGACATCGCCGGCATGGGTATGCGCGCGCAGGATCGCGCCGATATCGGCCAGACAGGCATCGCCCGCAGCATGACCATGATCGTCGTTCAGCCGTTTGAACCCGTCGAGGTCGAGGAACAGCAGGCTGGCGGCGCGGCCCATCTGGGCGGCGTGGCTCAGCACATATTTGGCGCGGCAGGCAAAACCGCGCCGGTTGCATAGGCTGGTCAGCGGATCGTGCAGCGCTTCGAAACTGGCCTGGCGCAGTTCGGACAGATCCTCGATCACGGCCACGTAAAATTCGGGCCGGTCATCATCGTCGCGCACCATCGCCACGGTCAGGTTGATCCAGATGACCGTGCCGTCGGACCGGATATAGCGCTTCTCCATCGAGTAGCGCGGCAGTTCGCCGGCATTGAGCCGCGCCAGCAGCGCTTCGTCGGCATGGAGATCGTCCGGGTGGGTGATCTGCTGAAAGCCGGTGCGGATCAGCGTGTCGGCATCATAGCCGCTGATTTCGCAGAAGCGCGGATTGACGGTCAGAAAATGGCCGTCCAGCCCGACATGGGCGATGCCGATCGGGGCGTGAAGGAACGTCGCTTCGAACCGGCGCTGCGCCCGACCCAGTTCCACCATCATATTGCTGCATGGGCCGAACAGATCGGCTTCCACCATCGTGGACAAAGGTTTGCGGTCGGGAGATTGGGTAAAATCGTCGTGTAGATGGCGGCTCATCCGCCCTTAATGATGAGGATCGGTAAACAGAGGCTTTACCGCGTCACGCGGACGCGAAGTTTTTCAGAGCTGGGTGCGGAAAGGCGTGAAATTCGTGCCCGCGTCATAGACGTCCAGCCCCTCCCGTCGCTTCAGGAAATTGACGACCAGATAGGTGACGGGCGTCAGCACCGCTTCCCAACCGACCTTCATCGCCCAGTTGGTGACCATGACGGTCAGCACCTGCGTGTGGGTCCAGTTGCCGAGGAAGGCGAGCGGGTAGAAGAGGAGACTGTCCACCCCCTGCCCCACGATGGTCGATCCGATGGTGCGCATCCACAAATGCCGCCCCTGCGTCAGCAGCTTCATCTTGGCCATCACGAAACTGTTGGCGAGTTCCCCCGCCCAGAAGGCGCAGAGCGAGGCGAAGACGATGCGCCATGTGCTGCCGAAGACGGTCTCATAGGCCTTCTGATCGGGCCAGCCGTCCGCCGGCGGGAGGGCGACGACTACCCAGCTCATCAGCGCCATGAACAGCATCGCGGCAAAGCCCGCCCACACGCAGCGACGCGCGCGGGAATAGCCATATACCTCGGTCAATACGTCGCCGATGACATAGCCCAGCGGGAAGAAGAGGATGCCCGCGCCGAAGGTGAAGCCCCCCAAGTTGGACAGCTTGGCCGCGCCGATCAGGTTCGACAGCAGCAATATGGCGACGAAGGCCGCCATGAAGAAATCATAATAGCGCAGCGGCCGGCCACCCAGCGCATCCGCCTCTATCCTGTGCACCGCCCCGTCGCTCATGGTGACGATGCTTATCGCGCAGCCAAGCGATTGCAAGCGGGCGTGCTTGCGAATCCCGCCCATATCGCACGTTTCGTAATTTTTGCTGCGTTGCGATATCGCATTGCAGCATTTCGGGTCGCTTCATCCCCTTGAAGCCACGCCCCGTCCCTTAACTGCCCACTTTTGCGCACGGGCTGCCTATGTCGGCCCTTCCTCGCTTGATGCCGTATCGGCGTCGCACCTTTCACGGTCGCCTGTTCGACCCTTCATCCGCCCATCGTGTGCGGCGCGTATTTTCGCGTCCCGGTGGCGGAATCGGAGACATATATGTCCACTTCCAGCGCCCATCGCGCGCATCTTGGCTGGTTCAAACGTCGTCGCGACCTGAAGGTCGACGACATCACCATCGTCGACAAATCCCAGCTGAACCGGGCCGTGGGCGCGGCAGCACTGGGCAATGCGATGGAATGGTTCGATTTCGGCGTCTACGGCTATCTGGCCGTCACATTGGGCCGCGTCTTCTTTCCCGCGGGCGATCCGACCGCGCAGTTGATCGCGACCTTGGCGACCTTCACCGCGGCTTTTCTGGTACGGCCGCTGGGCGGGCTGGTGTTCGGGCCGCTGGGCGACCGCTATGGCCGGCACAAGGTGCTGGCCTTCACCATGATCATGATGGCGATCGGCACCTTCGCCATCGGCCTCATCCCATCCTATGAGCGAATCGGCATGGGCGCGCCCATATTGCTGCTGGTCGCACGATTGATTCAGGGCTTTTCGACCGGCGGCGAATATGGCGGCGCGGCGACCTTCATCGCGGAATATTCGACCGATCAGAAGCGCGGTTTCATGGGCAGCTGGCTGGAGTTCGGCACGCTGGGCGGCTACATCATGGGCGCTGGCACCGTCACGGCGCTGCAAATGACGCTGAGCGAGGCCGATATGCTGGCCTGGGGCTGGCGCATCCCCTTCCTGATCGCGGGGCCGCTGGGGCTGCTGGGCCTCTATATGCGGCTGAAGCTGGAGGAAACCCCGGCCTTCCGCGCCTATACGGAGGAAGCCGACAAGCGCGAGCAGGAGCGCCTGCCCCTCATCGCCCTGCTGCGCACCCATTGGCGCCAGCTGGTCAAGTGCATGGGACTGGTGCTGGTCTTCAACGTGACCGACTATATGCTGCTGACCTATATGCCCAATTATCTAAGCGTCACCATGGGTTATGCCGAAAGCAAGGGGCTGTTGCTCATCATACTGGTGATGCTGGTGATGATGCCGCTCAATGTCGTGGGCGGCGCGATCAGCGATCGCCTTGGCCGCCGGCCGATGATCATCGGCGCCTGCATGGCGCTGATCCTGCTCTCGATACCGTGCATGTGGCTGATCGGAACCGGCAACGACTGGCTGATCTTCGCCGGCCTGATGCTGCTGGGCGTGACGTTGGTCTGCTTTACAAGTTCCATGCCATCGACCCTGCCTGCGCTCTTCTATACGCCGGTGCGCTACAGCGGGCTATCGATTGCGTTCAACGTCTCCGTCTCGCTATTTGGTGGCACGACCCCGCTCGTCACCGCCTGGCTGGTGAGCCAGACCGGCGACCCGCTGGTCCCGGCCTATTATCTGATGGGTGCGGCCGCGATCGGCATCGTGACGATGTGGAACGTGCGCGAAACCGCCGGCATGCCGCTGCGCGAATCGCCGCCAGCGGTGGAAAGCCGGGCCGAAGCCGTCGCCCTGTTGCGCAGCGACCAGCCGGTCACGGTGGACCCTGCGCCGCCTGCCCTGTCCCAGCCGGACCGCCCGGCCGGACCGACGCAGTTCGCGCCGGGAACAGCCTGACGAAGTGAGGGCCGGTGCAGTCAGGCGATTGCAACCGGCCCTATCGCCCGCTATCGCGACACGCGCACGGCCCCGTAGCTCAGTTGGATAGAGCATTCGCCTTCTAAGCGAATGGTCGCTGGTTCGAATCCAGCCGGGGTCGCCACCAACTTTTCGGTTGTCAGCAAGTCTGCTCCTTTACTTCATTTTCGTGATCCTCTGAGCGGCGAGAATGGCCAATTTCGGCCGTTTCGGTTTTAGAGGGTGTAGCGAAGTAGGCGGTTTTCGCCGTCAGCGAGGAGTTAGGAACGTCCCATTCAGGACGGCAAATCGACCCGATCGAGTATTCTCTTGAGCAACGTCCAAGGCCCATCCCGGCGAGGATGTGACGATATTTGCACCCGGGTATCTATCCCCTGCACCCCTAGTCGGCGGTTTTCGCACTGGACGATCCGAGCAGTATAATCGCTGACGTCGGCCAGCCTGCTCTCGTTCTCGATCTTCATCTGCGCGATATCGAAAGACGCTGCCTCATCGCCACCCGGCCAGATTGTGATCGTGACGACCATCATGGCCTGCGCGCCTCTCTACGGCGCGAACCTGGATTCGAGTTGCAGGTCGAGCCCTTCAGCCAACGCACTTTGAGGATTGCTGGCGACCATCGCCAAAATCGCCCCCATCGCGTCCGACACCATAGAGACCGCCAGCGGGTTGCTCGCGTCGTACCCTCTGCGGACCTCAGCCTGGTCCGCCAACTGTCTTCCATAACGAAGTCTGAGCAATCCTCTCGCCTCGGCGAGATCGCAGGCCATCATCGCATGGTAGACATGATGGATTTGACCCACCTGCACATCGACGATCGTCGCGGTGTAGAGCGTTCGACCATGTCCGACACTGTCCCGGTCCCTATCGGTATTCCATAGCCCCCCAGACACCGTCTCTCCGGTCATGCCCGCGTCACGACAGAGGATTTGATCGACCAGATCACTTGGCATGCCCAGTTCCAGATCGAGCGAGTGGAACATGATGCACCTCATCAACCCCGGCGCGGTCAAACAGGCTTCCAGCGGTCGCGCCCCGTCAAACGGAGGCTGCGGGCTATACAGCCAGGCCAATGGATCGGACGGCAAGCTGTCACGCTCAAACCGAGCGCCGGTTTCAACGGCCGCGATCACAAGGCGATCGACCATCTTGTAGGTCAAATCGAATGACACATCGTCGGGGCTATCGCTGGCTAGCGGATCAGGGCGTCCCAACAGAGCTGAAGTGGTAAAGTAATCCAGCGCTGAGCGCTGGGTCCGTGCAGCTATTCTCTGTTCGTACATCTCATGCGTCAGCATTGCGAAACCCTTTCTGTCACCATCCTTTTCAAAAGAAGCCTGCGCGAGTCGCTTGCTCCACTTGCAGACTTGTACATTCATTTCAATGATTCTGGAATTATAGAATTGAACGGTGTCCGATTTGCTGTTCCAACGGACGTCGAAACGGACATCGGCCGGTACATTGTTGGTTTGGCTGACGGATCTGTCCGTCACTAACCGTTTGACCGGTTGGGATGGATCGCTGATAGTCTGGCCCATGGACTCATCAGCAATGGTCGAGGCCCTGGCTGCGCTAGGGCAACCGACTCGCCATGATATCTACCGCCTACTCGCCCGGGCGCCTGAAGGCCTGCCGGCGGGAGAAATTGCGCGCCACCTCAATGTCGCTGCAAACACGCTATCTTCCCATCTGGGAATTCTATCGCGCGCCCACCTTGTTTCCTCGCGCCGTGCGGGAAAACAGGTGATCTATCGGGCTGATACAGCCGCAGCGTCGTCCATCGGCACATACCTCAATGGCTTAGCCTCAGTGACGCCCTGAATTTTCTGAATACGCTCTGCTTCGCTCCTCGAAACTCAGGAGTGAAGAAAAATGGAAGATCGCATTGCCCACTACATGGTGACCTTCACGCCTCAGCAGTGGCCGGAAGCTTACCGGCGTGCTCTGGAAGTTGAAGAGCTCCCCAGGAAGGGCAGTCGGCGAATGGCAGCAGCTGTTACCGCTGCCGCCACTCGGCTGGGGTATAAGGAGCGCAACTTCTTCAAGATCATTCGGGCGTACAAGGACTCGCTCCAACTGAACGATCAGGTTCTGTCCAACTACCCCCGTCAGCTTCCTGCTGAAACGAGAGCAGCTCTCGAAGAAGCCATCGCGCACGCCGGCCCGGGCGCTCGGCCAGGGGCGATCCAGTCTGCCGCCGAAGCCTTGTGCGAGAAGCGTAAAATAAGTCCACCAAGCAAACGGGCAGTCCGCACGAGACTCAATCTGCCCATGGAAGTGACCGATATCGCGTCCTACACCGGCATGAATACCGACTACGCCATCGATATGTCGCCACTCGATGTGGCGGTCGATGGCCCCGATAACATCCCCTATCACGCTGTCCTCACCGCGTTCATCGACGTCAGCCGTGGTATCGCTCTTGCCCATGTGGTGACTGCAGATCGGCCAACTGCCGACGACATCCTCCAGTTGGTCACCGAGGCAGCTGAGAAGACGAGTTCCGCATCACCCGCACGCGCATCTTTGGTAACCTATCGCAGCGCTCCCATCGATGACCCACGCACGAAAGCCCAGTTACGCTCACTCGGCATCGCCCAGTCAGACGTTCAGGTAGATTCTCGTCGGCCAGGATTGGCCCTCACTGCTATGTTCGGCACCAAGCTCGGCCGCGTGCCTCTCAATCCCCGCCGCAATCCTTCCATCCCATTCGCGATTCGCGAAACTCTGCCTCTGCCTGTCGTGCGTCCAGCCGTTGCTCTGCTTCTGGAGCGCTATCACGCTGGCCTGCAGATCAATCGCGAGGCCGAGCCCGCCGTACCAGCCGCGGCAGCGATCCAAGCGATTACCAAGGGGCCAGTGAAATCAACGCCAATTGAATTCGCCTATGCCCGACCTCTGTCCCCGACCAGGTAGCACTTTAGCGGCAGGTGAGATTGTCGCAGCGCGCTGACTGAATGGGATCCCAACGATCATTCCCCCTTCCGCCTGATTGATCTTCGAACATCCACCTTGCGTTAACTTTTGCGCGTCACATGCAAGCACATGTTCTTGCAGTATAAATTTCCGATCGAGCCAAGCAGGGCGCAACATGCGCGCTTGGCCTCGATCCTGCAGCTGCAGCGAAATTTATACAACGACGCACTACAGAACCGGCGCACAGCCTTCCAGCGCGGCGTTCATCTCACATACGAAGACGATACGAAGTCTCTCCCTGCCTATCGAATGGCCAACCGCCAGCATACTGCTCTGCCTTGGGGTATTAACAACTGGACCTTGCGCTGCGTCGATACCGCGATGGCGAAGTATCGCGACCGCCTGAGAGCTAACCCCAACGCCGGGTTCCCACGCTTTCGCTCCGAAGATCGCTGGCGCAGTTTTGGCGTCCATGGCGTCCGAGGATGTGTTATTGCCGACGGCTACCTAACGGTCGATGGCATCGTCGGGAAATTGCGCATGCGCATGCATCGCCCTTTGCCGGCTGACGCTCGCCTCACCAGACTCACCTTCACCCGCAGAGCCCGCCAATGGCATGTTGCCATCCTGGTTGATTGCAAAGTCGGCGATCAAGAGCATAAGAAACCCGGTAGCGCATGCGGCCTCGATCTCGGCATAGAGCAACTAGCATCGCTGTCAGATGGCTCTCTCTTCGACGACACACCCCGTAAGACCACTCAGAGTTCCGCGTTGCGTCGGGCCTACCGGGCACTGGCAAGATGCCAGAAAGACTCCCGCCGACGTAAAAAGCTGCGCGAACGCCAAGACCGCGCCAGTCAACGCGTGATAAACCTCCGTTCCACGCGGCTGCATCAGATCTCGGCGGCGATCACTAATCGATTTGAGACGATCGTGGTCGAAGATCTCGCGCTCAAACAATTTCCCCGACCAACACGCACACGACGCCCATCAGACGGCGCTGGCGCAATCGCGACACGAGAAAACGGTCAGGTGTTGGCCGAGCCAAGACCAAAGCGCCTTCTTGAGATGATCCGCTACAAAGCTGAAAAGGCTGGTGGCAAAGTCGTCGTTGTCGATCCGAGACACATTACGCAAACGTGCAATGCATGCGGATCACCAACCTCTGAAAGTAACGATGCTGACCGGCACATCTGTGCCTGCGGCGCCGATGTCCCACGAGGCACCAACAACGCAATCAACATCCTTGCGCGCGGTCTCTCCGCGCATGCGGCCGCTTTGGGTCGCAGGGTGGGCAAGGTTTTGTCCAACGCCAGCGTCTAGCTGCGCGTCCACCCGGAAATGCAGCGCGTTTGCATAGCAACTGCCTGTCCAAAGCCAGTTTGGTTTTTTTTCAAACCCGCTTTAGCCATACATATTCGCACTGGAACCCTGATGATCACCTTACGCCCCTCCCGCGACTTCGGCAGCTTCCGTTTGGATCATTTCCAAAGCCTTCAGCATTTCGGGCCTGAGAGCTGCGGCGGACATCCGATGCAGTGGGGCGATATGATCATGTGGAACCACGAGACGATCTCTCCCCGCGCTGCCCTGCCGCAAACTCCGCATACCGATACCGAGATACTGACCTACGTCTCCAGTGGGTTCCTCTATCACGAAGATAGCTTGGGCAATGTCGGCATGCTCCAGTCGGGCAATTGCCAGATCATGTCCGCTGGAACCGGTGTCTCTATCCGGCGGGGCAATCCAGACGAAAGCGACCCCGTCGAATTCGTCCAGATCTGGCTTATGCCCCACCAGCCTAGTGGCGAGCCCTTTTCCGTCACGAAAGGGTTCGCTGATGATGGTGAACCGGGGCAGTTCATTACATTGGCCAGCGGGTTCGACAATGAAGGCAATTCACTGCCCATGCGAGCCAATGCCCGTCTATCGCGAATTGTGCTGGCCGACGGCGGCATTGCGGATTACCGCTTTGAGGCAGGCAATTTTGGCTATCTCGTGCCGCTCTCCGGAGCAGTCCAGGTCGGTGATGTTGTTGCCAACCGCAACGACGGCATTCTCATCAATAACGTTGAGAGACTAACTCTCACGGGAGTTGACGAAGCTGAAGCGCTGCTCATCGAAATCGGACAAGGATAGAACGGCCTATATTTTCGACCCTATGCTGAAGTAGGCCGGACAACCGCGGCGCTATCGTGCTCACGGAAACGGCGTTGCAATTGGAACGTGATCGCGGTCCAATTGCGCGTCAGGGAAAGAGGCATGAATGCGGATTCGGCTCGATAAGATCGTCATCAGCCACTTCAAACGGATTGAGGTGCTCACTATCGACCTGAAGCCGGTTACTGCTCTCGTTGGTGGCAACACCAGCGGCAAAAGCAGCGCGCTTCAAGCCGCGCAGCTCGGCGTCTCTATACTCCAAGCCGCCCTACGCAATGTGAAGGCCGACGGAACCCCGGACTTTGCCGGGACTGTGTCAAACGACAATGTCCTATTTCGTCCAACCGAACACCTGCTCGATCTGAGACGAGGCGACCCCGCCACTCAGAAACTCGGATATTCGATCACTTACAGCGGGGTGGACTTGGACACGAACGTCGCCAAGGAGCTGACGATCGAGGTCCGGCGCGGCAAGAACGCCAACATCGCTATCAACCGGATTGGCGACGACGACTTGGCCGCAGTGCTGGCCAATCCCGATCAACCGTTCTCGATCCTGACGCCTGGCCTCTCCGGCATACCGATGCGCGAAGAATGGCGGACCAAGGGCGCAATGGACGCCGCTGTGATGCACGGCGATGCGAACCTTTATCTGCGCACTGTGCTCGATCACCTGTTTACTCGTGATCTCGACGAGATGGCTATGGCCGCATGGAGCCATAACCGCGACATCGGCGTGCTGCCCGAAAGCAGGTGGAAGACCTTCTGCACCCTGCTCGACCGCTGCTATCCGGGCACCCGGGTCGTCGTGGCCCACGATCCAAAACGCGACCGCTATGTGCGAGTAGATGTCGAGGCGACCGATTCCTGTGTCACACTCGACATGGCGTCGACCGGCATGTTGCAGGTGATCCAGATCATCGCCTACGCATGCTTCTACGCTCCCCCGCTCCTCCTTCTCGACGAGCCAGATGCCCATCTGCACGCAGATAGCCAATCGAGGCTCTATGAGGCGCTGCGCGGCGTTGCCGCCGAGACGCAAACCCGCATTCTGTTCGCCAGCCACTCTCCGCAGTTGATCCAGCGGCTTATGTACGACTCGGACGCCGCCGTTGTATGGATGAGCGACGGTGCCAAGGTGCCTGTCGACGAAGCCCAAAGGCCGGCGATCCCCATCCTCATGACCTTGGGAGCGCTCTCCGCGGGCGCAGATGCCTTCGATCCCGCTCGCCCCGTAATCCTTATGACCGAGGATAAGAAGACAAAGCCCGTCACCGCGCTGGCACGTGCCAACGGGGCGCCGCAGAACCTCGCCGTGATCTCCTATAACGGGTGCGGGAACCTGCCCGCCGCCCGCCTGCTCGCCAGCATGATCACCGACATGCGGCCGGATGCTCGAATCATTCTGCACAGGGACCGCGACTTCAGGACGCAGGCCGAGATGGACTTTGAAATTGCGACCGCCGCAGCAGAGCGCCAGCGCAATGGTGTCACCCGTGTCACCGAGGTTTTCACCCCCTTCAATGATGTAGAGCACTCCTTTGCCCAAGCCCAGCACCTCAAGGCAAACTTCCCGCATATCGCGCCCGAGGTAGTCGACGCCGCGATCACTGATGTCACAGCCTTCAGGCGCGACCAGCTCGTCGCCGCGGCCCATACTGCGCGGGGCCAGATCAAGACGACGGTTTACGACAGCCAGCGCAAGCGAGGAAAACCTGAGTGGGCGTTGTGTGGCATGCCGGCAGACCCGCCTGCTAACGCCGGATTCGTACCCGCAAACGGGTTGATCCCCGTCGCCTTCGAGCATAGCCATGGCAAGTTGCTGATGGACGGATTACGCCCGCGCATACATCAGCAAGTTGGTGGTGCGACCCAAGACTGCGAGAACAGGATATATTCTGCTTCAAATCACCTTCTCGCACCTAACTGGATAAATGCGTTCACTGCGCCATAACTAGAAATACGCACCGTTAATATAAAACATATCCGAAATAATATTTGACTCTAACGTCCTTTTTTGGTAAAGTTATTCATCAGTTAGCGAAATACCTCGCAAGATGCCGGTTCGAGTCCGGTCGGATCCACCATTGGGGGTCTGTAGCTCAATTGGGAGAGCGGCGAATTGTTAGCAGGCGGGGTGCTCCCTTCGGGTCGAGCGCCCCGTTTTCGTTTGTAGCCTCGAGATCACGCTGAGGTCTTCGCCTGCCTTCCGGTACGGGCACGCAATATCTATATTGCAGCCATGAGCGACACCACCGACAAATTAGAGGGAACGAAACGCGACGCACACATAGTCAACTCGGCTATCAAGCGCTTCCTCGCCTATTACGTCGACCCCGCCCATCCTCTCGACTACGCAGTGCTGGTCAGTGGTCCATGGGGCTCGGGCAAGACCCACCTTATCAAAAACTTCCTCACAGGCACAAGCGCGAAGTGAAGCGCCCCGGGTTTTCAGGAGGCAGTTTTCATTGGGCTATGCAGCCATATCGAGGTTCTCGAGGGCTGCATAGTAATTGTCTTCGGCCTCAGCGGGCGGGATGTGCCCGATAGGGCCGAAGAGCCGGTGATTGTTGTACCA